>RFYV01000003.1 GCA_009921265.1 Betaproteobacteria bacterium
GCCATTCCGCCATTTGCCATTGCTGCCGCGATAGGTGCAAGGAAGGCGAATGATGAACCTAAATAGCTAGGTACTTTGTTCTTAGTTAGCGTTAAGAAAACTAGAGTTCCAACGCCAGAGAAAAATAGCGTTGTGCTTGGTGGAAATCCGGTGATGATTGGTACTAAAAATGTTGCGCCGAACATAGCGGCGATATGTTGAACGCCAACGCCAATTGTCAGTGGCCAAATTAGACGTTCTCCTGGCTTAACTACATCGCCGTCAGCAATGCTCTTTCCATTTCCATGAAGCTTCCAAGATAAAAGCGACATTCACTTTCCTTCCCATTGCATATTTATATGGCCATAGACCTCTCTATGACTGGGGAATATTTAGAACGAGGGTATGCGGATACGCCTTAGTAACCCAGTAAATACACGCAAAATTACGGGCTATTTTGGGATGAACTGAGCGTGGTGCCCAAGAATTAAAAGTGAATCTTGGGGATTAAAGGGTAAATCGTGGGTAATCGTCGGTTACCAAAACTATTGCGTAACCATAGATGCGATTCCAAAATTCAATTGTTCCAAGAACAAAGTTCGCAGTTCCCTCTGGATATTTTCCAGTTGCACTTGTGGTGATCCACGCGAAAAAAGTTAGAACAAATGCAATTGCCACGTAGATAATTCCCACAATATAAAGTGGAATTGCGAAGAGCCATTTAACTAGAGGTAGAACGCGAGATAGCTTTGCGCCACCTTCTATTTCTGGAAGGTCTACCTTGATATTTGGATTCGCTTCAATTGAAGGATATTCATCTGTAAGCAATAAGGCGTAAGCCGCAATTCGCGCATTTAATTCCAGCATTGATTTATTAAAACTTAGAACATAACTTGGATAAACGCCACGAACCAAGAGTGCACTGTCTTTTTCTCCCATGGTTTGTTTGATATGGGTGGGCATATAACGAATGGCAAAGCCAACGCGTGGATGGTTGGCCAAATTAGGTTCCGAGCCATGAAAAATCATGACATGGTGCAGAGACATTTGACCTGGTTGAAGAATGATAGGGACCACTTCTTTGGGATCGACTTTGACAGCAATTTCTTGGCCTCTGGAAAGCAAATTGTTTTCTGCAAACGTATCAATGTGCTGCACCCTTTGATTTTGAGATCCTGGGACAACATTCATACAACCTGATTCAAGTGTGCTTGGTGTCAGTGCAATCCATGCTGTAATCACATCAACCGATGATAGGCCCCAGTAGTTGCCATCTTGATGCCATGATACGTATGCCTTGTCACCCGCATCTTTTGCAAAAAACTGAGATGCCCAACAAAAGATATTGGGACCTAAGACGTCTTCGACTGTATCTAAAACTTTTGGGTGTCTAACGATCGAGTTAATCCAAGGAGAAAGTAGATGCGGTTTTTGGTTGTAACGGCCCGCAATCTTTCCGCCAATTTTGGTTCTGAATTGATCTAAATGAACGTTGAGATTGCTAATTTCATCTGGCGCAAATACATCAATAGGTGAGACATAGCCATCTCGTTGGTATTTTTGAATTTGCTCAGAGGATAAAACCTTTGTCATTCAATGCTCCAGTTTGATAGATGAAATTAACATTTAAATATGAAAGTCTAATGCTCGCAGTAAGTTTGGTGTTAATGCATTGGTAGATACCCTGATGGGGGTTTCGCTTGTTCTGCTTTTCGAAATTGTTATACGATCAAACCTCAATTGATGTAATGTTCTCTTCTATGACGAAAAATAAGTCTAATGTGCATTCCACTCTGACCAAACAATTATCGGGTGCTTTGTATGCAGCTCCTGCCCTAGAAAAGGGCTTGGATATTTTGGAGTGCTTGGCGCAGGGTCCTGAGGGTAAAACTTTATTAGAGCTCTCTGAGGCATTAGGAAAATCTTCAAGTGAAATTTACCGAATGGTAGAGGTGCTTGCAAGACGCGGTTACATCACGCGACAAGACGATGGTTTTCGATTAAGTTTAAAAATGTTTGATTTGGGCAAACAGTTTTTACCATTAAGCGATATCACATCGATTGCCACATTGCATATGCACGAATTGGCTCTGTTAACGAGGCAATCGGTTCACTTGAGCATGCACCACGACAAGCGTTTGGTGGTGGTGATATCCGTGCAAACGCCCGAACCTCTGGGCTTTAGTGTTCGACTTGGATCTCATTTTCCCTTTAGAACCGATCGCACATCTGCTCGGGTGATTGCTGCATTTCAACCTGCAGAATTACAAAAAAAATGGATTGTTGAGTTGGTTGAAAATGCAAAGCCAACTGTTTTAAACCCACGGTTGCTATTAAAAAAATTAAATGAAATACGGTTTAGAGGTTACGAGCAAGTACCCAGCGATACGGTCAATGGCATCACCGATATTGCGTTTCCTATCTTTGATGCTTCTCATATGGGGGCAATCGCTTCCATCAATATGCCATATCTGAAACAACGCGATGCTCAAATGACAATTGCGCAATCACGATCGGCACTCAAAAAAACAGCAGAAACGATTTCAATTTATTTGGGTTCCAATTTGGCGTAGATGGCAATACCTGTCTCATAAGGGCTTGTTTTATAACGGATTCGTTGTAAGAATAGCCGTTGACCTTTATATAGGGGAAATGATATGAAACGCGTCAAAAATAATACTTTCAGCGTACTTTTTTTATTAATGACTTTTTCAACAATGGTCATGGCAGATGCGTCGCCAGAATCCTTAGGCAAATGTGTGGGCTACATGGTTTATGCCACCTCCATGCAAAAAATGAAGGTTTCTGATTTTTCCAAAAAATCACAAAACGTTTTTTCAAAAAATATAGGTAATTTTCAGCGCGACCAAGGTGCAATTACCAAATGCAAACAACATAACGAAACCGAGGCCAAATGCATCAGCGCCTTACCCACGTCTGCAGACGCTGTATTTTTCAAAAGCGTGATGAATGGCATCAATCAAGGAGGGAAAAATCACGATCCACAAGCCATTATCAAAAGCACCGACGAGGTTTGTGAAGCCTCTTGAATATCATAGGAATCTAATCATGAAATTATTTTTGTCTCTCTGTTTATTTGTAATCAGTATTTCTTTGCAAGCACAAACGTATCCATCAAAGTCCATTCGTATTGTGGTTCCATTTCCACCAGGAGGTTCTGCGGATTTATTGGCGCGTGCTCTGGGCGAAAAACTCACCGCATCCATGGGTCAACCTGTCTTGATTGACAACAAACCCGGTGCAGGTGGTATTCCAGGGGCAGAAGCTGTTGCAAAATCTACAGCCGATGGATATACCTTGTTGTTTGCCAATACCAATATCGCCATCAATCCCAGTTTGTATCCCAAATTGCCTTATGACACGGCAACAACATTTACACCTGTTTTGTTGTTAGCCTTGGTACCTTCATTGATCATGGTGTCAGAAAAAACACCTGCAAACAATATTCAAGAGTTGATTGCATTGGCCAAAGCAAAACCCGAAACACTCAACTACGCATCGGCGGGCAGTGGAACTTTTCCACACTTGGCAATCGAGCTTTTTAAAATGCAAGCTGGTATTTCAATCACGCATATTCCATACAAGGGTGCAGCACCTGCACTCAATGCCTTGCTCACAGGTGAAGTGCAAGTGCTTTGTAACGATATGTTGACGGGCTCGCAACACGTTAAATCAGGACGCTTGCGTGCATTGGGTTACACAGGAAGCACACGTGCGCCAACCTTGCCGCAAATTCCAACCATGGCAGAAGCTGGTGTTAAAGACTATGTGGCTGTGGGTTGGCAAGGCATCATGGTTCCTACGGGCACACCCAAAGCAATCATTGATCGACTCAATGCAGAATTTAATAAAGCGCTCACAGATCCAACCTTGCGACAAAATTTATCGGCGCAAGGTTTGGTCATTAGTGGCGGTACTACTCAACAATTTGCAGAATTTATTGCACAAGATACTGAGCGTTGGCGCGCTGTCGTTAAAGCATCGGGTGCAAAACCAGAATAAAAATTTCAGTAAAGGACAAAAATGCTGAGTAGAGAAGATAACAATCGTTTAACGCAAGTCGGGCCCGATACACCCTTGGGTCGCATGATGCGACGTTATTGGCATCCGATTGCCACATCCGCAGAATTACCCAAGCCCGATTGCAAACCCATGCGAGCCAAATTATTGGGTCAAACCTTTGTGGCTTTCAGAGATACGAGCGGAAAAGTAGGCGTGATGGATGAGTTGTGCACGCACCGCGGTGCATCCATGGCGTTGGGGCGCGTTGAAGATGGAGGCATTCGTTGTATCTATCACGGATGGAAATTTTCTGTTGATGGCACGATATTGGATATGCCCAACAATGCAGACTCTACTTTTAAAGATCGATTAAAAGCACCCGCATATCCTGTTGTAGAAGTGTCGGGTTTGATTTGGACTTATATTGGTGACGCAAACAAAAAACCTCCCTTTAGAAGGTTTGCATACGATGAAGTACCCGATAGCAATCGAATTTTATTTAGAGTCAATACCAGTGCTAATTTTTTTCAGATGTGGGAGGGAGGTACCGATTCTTCGCACGTGGGTATCTTGCACAGCAACCTCACGCGACCTGGTTGGCTCAAAGAAAACCATGGGGAAACTGCATTAGAAGTAAACGATATGGTGAGCGATGCGTGGGACGATATGTCTCCACAACTTGATATCGAAAATACGGCATTTGGCTTTCATTACGCCAGCATTCGAAAAATTGGTGGGCCACAAGCCCGAAACAATGTTCGCCTCGTGCCGTTGTTTGAGCCTTATGGACGAGTGATTCAATTTCCTGATTTTTTTACCACCGTCTATGATGTGCCGATGGATGACGAGAACACGGCCACTTATTTGATTGATGCAAGCTTTTCACGCAAACTCGATTTGCAAGAAAGACTCAAACGCTCTGGCATGACCGAAGAACGTTTTTACAAAGACAACACCTTTGTCGCCAATTGGGATAACAGCTATTGGCAAGATCGCGATGCGATGGAGAAAAGAAAAAATTGGAGTGGCTTTAAAGGCATCACACAAGAAGATGCAGTTATTTCAACGTCAATGGGCCCCATCTACGATCGAACACAAGAGCATCTGGTTGCGGCAGATGCAGCGGTTGTGCGCTTACGAAAGAGACTCATGGACTCTATCAATCTCAATGAGAAGGGTGAAGATCCGATAGGCCTTCATTTGCAAGACATGACCAACGTGATTGGTTTTGATGTGGACATGCCTGATGGAAAAATATGGCGTGAGTACGCGCATCAACAAGGTTTGCACAAGGGTGAAAAATAATGAACAATAAAATGAATGCACGCGTTTTATCGCGCCGCCATTATTTAAAGCGGTCCGTAGCAGCGTCATTGATTGTGTCTGCTCCATTTGCATTTGCTGCAGATGACAAGTACCCATCCAAGTCCATCAAGATGTTGGTTGGTTTTCCTCCTGGTGGTGCGATTGATTTAATTTCGCGATCGGTTGCAATTGAAGCGTCTAAAAAACTGGGACAAACGATCGTTATTGAAAATCGATCAGGCGCCAGTGGCACGATTGCATACAACGCACTCAAAAATTCTCCCTCCGATGGCTACACCCTTGCGCCTGTCACGATCACCGCATTTCGTGCGCCTGTGATTGAAAACGTCACCTTCGATCCGTTGCAAGATTTTGATTATGTGGCGGGTATCACTGATATTCCATTTGGTGTTGTTGTTAAAGAAGATTCACCGTTTAAAACATGGGCTGATCTTTTGGCGTGGGGTCGCGCTAATCCTTCACAAATGATGTATGGCGCGGCGGCAGGTTTGGGGAACACATCACATTTGTTTGTTGAAGAAGTCGCAGCAAAAGAAAATCTAAAGTGGACGCCTGTTCCATTTAGAGGAACAACCGATTGCATGCAAGCATTACTCAGCAGTCAAATTGTTTTTACAGTTGATACCATTGCGGGCACTTCGGGACTCATCAAGGGCGGAAAGGTTCGTATCTTGGCCGTTGCAACCGATGCACGCTTACCCAGTTGGCCTCAAATACCCACCATGCGAGAGCTGGGATCTGCCATATCGGTCAATAACCTATGGGGCATTGCAGGACCCAAAGGCTTGCCCACTTCTGTGTATCAAACCCTAGAGGCTGCATTCAAATTTGCGATGGAGCAACAAAGCGTCATTGCGTTGCTTCAAAGTGTTGAGCAAAAGTCTTTGTACACGGATGGTAAAACATTTAGAGCGTTTGCAGAGCGTTCGGTTAAAGAGCAAAAAGAGGTACTTACTAAATACGGTTTTGCGAAAAAATAAAAAACACGCATGATGGAATCACATTCGCTCAATTGGTCCGATGAATGGTTGCTAGGCTATACGCCAATGGACCAAGAACATGAAGAATTTGTTAAACAAATAGCATGCATGCAACAAGCCAATGAAACCGAATTACTGGGTCTGCTTGACTCTTTTTATCTTTTGGCCAAGCAGCATTTTGAAGCTGAAAATAATTGGATGACGCAAACGCAATTTCCGCCGCGTGATTGCCATATCGATGAACACAATGCGGTGCTTCGTTCGATCGAAGAAGTCCGCCAACTGTTATCTGTTGGGCGTGTTGATGTTGCTCGTTCGCTCGTGGCTGAATTGGTAAATTGGTTTCCAGGGCATGCCACGCATCTTGACTCAGCACTCGCACATTGGATGTTTAAACAAAAAAATGACGGTAAGCCCGTTGTAATTCGACGAGGTCTAAATTTTGAAAAAACCAGCTGATTTTCGACCTTCTGTTCCAACGTTGGAGTATCCACGCGTTGCTGCATTTCAAGGGCGCGACGCATTTGATCATGCAAAGGCAGGTTTATCGCATCCCATATTTTCTGAGATGCTTTATAAACCGTGGGAGGCCGCGTACGCCCAATCCTTTCGTGGCATCACCACCGACGGTCATGTTATGCACGGATTGTTTTCATTGGGTCAACACGGTGCGCCTGTGGTTGCAATGCGCCAAGCAGTCGGTTATTTGTGGGAACAATTGTCCTCTGATGAACGTCAAGCGTTGAGCTATGCAGTTGACGCGCGTGAATGGCGCAGATGGAACAACACCGAATATTATGTGTATCAACAAGGTTTGCGTTTGGAGTTGGTGTCGCCCGCTGTGCGTCAATTGATACTCGATGTTTTAAAAGCAAGCTTGAGTGAAATTGGTTATCAAAAAACGCGTGACGTCATGCGCTTAAATCATTTTTTGGGTGAACTCACCAACAACACCAAGGTGTTGGGTGAATGGAGTTTTAATTTCACCTTGTTTGGTTCTCCATCCGATACTGAACCTTGGGGTTGGCAAGTGATGGGTCATCATTTGGCGCTCAATTGTTTTGTAGGAGGCGGACAAATGATTTTGTCACCAGCATTTATGGGGGCTGAACCCACCTATGCTGATGTTGGCCCTTGGGCAGGTACACGTTTATTTGAAGCCGAAGAGAGTGGTGGTTTAGAGGTGATGCGTTCGCTCACACCATTTCAGCGCGATCAAGCGGTGTTATTTGCGTCTAATTTAGCCAAAGATTTGCCCGAGGGTCGCAGACACCGCGCCGATCAATTGCATTTGGGTGGCGCTTTTCATGACAATCGAATCATTCCACTCGAGGGTTTGTGTTGCAATCAATTGTCGTTGGAGCAAAAAAAGAAATTGCTCGATTTGGTGAAAGTTTTTGTAGAGCCATTACCAGAAGGCCCACAAAAAGCCCGATTAGAAGAAGTTGAAAAACACATTGATGCCACTTATTTTTGTTGGATCGGTGGATTTGGTGAAGACGATACGTTTTACTATCGCATTCAAAGTCCTGTGGTGATGATAGAGTTTGATCATCACTCGGGTGTTTATCTCGCCAATGAATTGCCCGCCAAATTTCATATACATACCATTGTGCGCACACCTAATGGCAACGACTACGGCATTGATTTGTTGCGACAGCATTACGCACAAAGTCATCACCAAGAAAGTAAACCTGGCGATCATGGCGGTCATGTGGGGCATACCTACCCGCATTCGCACCTGGATTCCCATTCACACAACTTCAGTCATACGCATGATGGACACACCCACCATCACTTGCATGATCACTCCAACGATCACCCACCAAACAAGGACAAAAAATGAAACATTCATCGCAAAGACGCAAACTTGTCTTATCTGCTGCATTAGGCGCGCTTGTTTTACCCACAGCATGGGCGCAAAAACCAAAATTTCCCAATCGCGTTGTCAAGATGGTTGTTCCCTCAACACCAGGAGGTGGCCCCGATTTTGTCGGTCGCTTGGTTGCGCAAATGCTAAGTGTCAAATGGGGTCAAAGTATCATTGTTGAAAACCTTGCAGGCGCGTCTATGCAATTGGGAACCAACTCGGTTGTCAAAGCGATGCCTGATGGACATACGGTTTTATTCACGCCACCCACGCCGATCACTATTGCAAATTTTTTTGAACCTAAGCCGCCGTATGAAGTGAACAAAGATTTAGTCACTGCTGGTTTGATGGGCCGCAATCCTGCTTTGATTGTGATTAATTCACAGGTTAAAGCTAATACCATGAAAGAATTTATTGCCTTAGCCAAAAAAGAAAAATTATTTTATGCGTCTCCTGGTCAAGGCCATGCGTTTCAACTCACCACAGAAATTATTTGTACCAAAGCAGGCATTCACATGACCCACGTTCCCTACAAAGGCAGTAGCCCTGCGGTGATGGGGTTGATTGGTGGCGAAGTACAGTTTTTAGTTCAATCAACCGAGGCAGTCAAAGAGCACATCAAAAGTGGCCGCTTGCGTGCATTGGCAACGCTAGAAAATACAAGACTTGAAGCGTTTCCAGATGCGCCTACATTGGCAGAATCAGGTTTAGAAAATCTGGGAATTATGAATTGGTATGGTTTATTTATGCCCATTGCAACGCCCAAAGATATTTTGGAATTTTGGGAAAGTGAATTGCAAGCGTTATCCAAAGATCCTGGATTTAGAAAAAAAATGTTCGACATGAGTTTTGATCCTGTTTTTTATGGAACACAAGATTTTCTAAGCATCATGCAAAAAGAGCGCATGCAATGGCGTGATGTGATTGCTTCAACACAAGTTCAAACCAAGAAAGAGTAAAAAATGGATTTAGGAATTAAAAACAAAAAAGCAATTGTTTGTGCATCATCGCAAGGACTAGGCTTGGCGTGTGCCACGGCATTGGCACGTGAGGGGGCTATTGTTTATATCAATGGACGTGATGTAACGCGTTTGGAAGCTGCCAAAGCTAAACTATCAAACACGGTTGCGAGTGCACAGGTTCATATCGTAGCTGCTGATATCACCACCGAAAAAGGCAGAGAAGCATTAGTCAATGGGTGTCCTGATGCAGATATCCTCATCAATAACAATGCAGGTCCACAACCAGGCAATTTAGCAGACTGGGATCACTCCGCGTGGATGGTTGCTCTAGAGTCCAACATGTTGGCGCCTATTTTGCTCATTCGTGCGTTGATTCCTGGTATGCGTCAAAGAAAATTTGGACGCATCGTTAATATCACCTCCGCTATGGTTAAAAGTCCAAGAACACACATGGGTTTGTCAACATCAGCGCGCACAGGTCTGACAGCTTTTTCTAAGGCAGTCGGTATTGATGCCGTGATTGATAACGTTACGATTAATAATTTATTGCCTGAGCGAATCGATACACCCAGGCAAGAATTTTTAGCGCAGCGAATGATGAAAATGCACAGTATTGATCACGCAGAGGCCAGGCGTCGAATTGTTGAAACGGTTGCGGCTAAACGATTTGGAACACCTGAAGAATTTGCTGATGCGTGTGCGTTTTTGTGTGCCGCTCAATCGGGTTTTATTTCAGGTCAAAATTTGCAACTCGACGGCGGTTCTTATTCTGGTTTGATTTAAATGCCGATTTACCTCATTGCACTGCTTTGTGTTTTTAATCACAGTTGTTTCGGTGGCAGTCGCATGGCGATTGCACTCTATGCACTCGATTTAGGTGCATCTCAGTTTGATGTGGGTGTGTTGATGGCCTTTTACGCTTTGTTTCCCGTTTTTTTAGCGATATGGGTGGGCAAACTGGTTGACAGGATTGGACCCCGAAACCCAATGATGTATGGAAGTTTGGGCGTTGGATTGGCAACTTTATTGCCGTCTTTTTTTCCAAGCTTGGCTACTTTGTATTTTTGTTCATTATTGATTGGTTTTTCTTTTCATTTTTTCTTTATTGCAGTTAATGGCGTGAGTGGTGGAATTGGAGGGCCAGAAAATAGAACCAAAAACTATGCCGTGGTCAGTATTGGTTTTTCAAGTGCTGCTTTTTTAGGACCATTTACCACTGGGTTTGCGATCGATCATTTTGGTTTTTTGACCGCTTTTCAATTTTTATCGGCGCTTACATTTGTGCCTTTTTTATTGCTGTTACTTAAGCCTGATTTTCTACCAGGCCCCAACAAGCAAAGTAGCGATCGATCTAAAAATAAAATCACAGATCTATGGAAAATACCGCAACTGCAAGGCGCTTTTATCGCAAGTGGAATTTTATCGTCAGGACTTGATTTATTTCAATTTTATTTTCCTGTGTATGGCCACTCGATTGGTTTGTCTGCTTCCATCATTGGTACTGTTATGGCGTGCTTTGCAGTGGCAACTTTTAGTGTGCGTTTGATCATTCCCTATTTTGTTAAACATTGGGGAGAAGCTGTCATCTTGATGTACGGCATTTTTATTGCAGCGTTTGCAATCGCACTGTTTCCATTTTTTGCCAATCCTTGGATTCTGGGCATGATTGCATTTGTTTTGGGTCTGGGCTTGGGCAGTGGCCAGCCAATGTCGATGTCACTCATTTATGTATTGGCCCCCGATGGGCGTTCATCAGAGGCTGCAGGACTTCGAATCATGATCAACAACATGGTTCATTTTTCATTCCCGTTGGTGTTTGGAGGACTCGGCACTGCTTTGGGATATTTCCCTGTCTTTTTGTCGAATTCTGCATTGCTCATGTCGGGAGCTGCATTTTTAAAAACAAAATACAATAAAAAATAAATTAAATAGGTTTCAACGAAATGCCACTCTCAACACCACACGCGCGCAAACCGATTCATGATCGCAAAATTCATATGCAAGCCTATCAAAGAGATGATGGCTTTTATGATATTGAATCGCATTTGGTGGATACCAAGCCTTATCCCTTTAAACGTTTTTTGGCAACTGAGCCTGCCCCACCGCACACACCGTTGCATGATTTATGGATTCGTTTTGTTTTGGATGAAGACTACGTTGTTCAATCCATTGAAGCTGCTTCTGACGTGACGCCTTTCCCGATTTGTAAAGAGGCTGAAAATACATTGAAGGTGTTGATCGGTGAGCGCGTGGGTTCGGGCTGGTCAAAGATGGTGAAAGAAAAACTACGCGGTGTGGCCAGTTGTACTCATTTGGCTGAGATGTTGATACCGATGGCAACAACAGCGCTTCAAGGAATTCGTGGCCTCAAATTGGGCGATTTTTTGAATACAAAAAGTGAAGGCAAGCCTAGACATCTGAATAGTTGTTATGCCTATGCGGAGCACCGCGATGTGGTGCTCAAGATTTGGCCTGAATATCATCGAAAAAATTAATCCGCCTTCACACCCGCACTTTTAATAATTCGCGCCCACTTTGCAGTATCAGCTCTCAAATACTCCGCAAATTTTTCAGATGAACTGGTAAGTGGATCCATTCCTTGTGCGGCCAGCTGTTCTTTCCATTTTTCATTGGTAAATAATTTTGCGGTTTCACGATTGAGTCGCTCAATCAAATCGGGCGTCGTACCTTTGGGTGCCATCAAACCAAACCAAACCGACGCTTCAAAACCTGCGAGGCCAGATTCTGCAACGGTTGGTAATTCAGGCGCAGAGGCTGTGCGTTGTGCACCCGTGGTAGCCAATGCCTTGAGGCTACCCGCCTTGATGTGTTGAAGCACAGAAGAGGTTGGCGCGAACATCACCATCACGCGACCTGCAATCAAATCCGTCACCGCTTGAGGACTGCCTTTGTAGGGCACATGCATCATTTGAATATCAGCCATGTTGTTAAATAATTCTGCGGCAAGGTGAGTGCCTGTTCCATTGCCTGATGATGCGTAAACAACAGAACTGGGTTTTGATTTTGCAAGTGCAATGAGTTCTTGCACCGATTTAACGTTAACCGATGGATGAACCACCAACAAGTTGGGGACGCTAGCTACAATTCCAATGGGTGCGAAGTCGCGCAAGATATCAAAATTCGCGCTGGGCATCAAGGTGGCGTTGATGGCGTTTGCCACCGTTGTTAAAAGAAGTGTGTAGCCGTCGGGTGCAGAACGCGCAACAGCGTCAGCGCCTAAATTACTTCCCGCGCCCGGTCTGTTTTCGATGGTAATTGGTTGTCCGAGGCTTTCGCCTAAGCGAGTTGCTAGCAGGCGGGCAAGGACGTCAGAAGAGGCACCAGGCGGAAAACCTACAACCAGCTTGATGGGTTTGTTAGGATAGTTTGAATTGCTCTGTGCCCATAGGGACGTGCTTGTTGCGCAAATGGCAATCACGACCCATAACAATGAACGGCATAAGAATTGAACTTGTTGCATGCTGTCTCCTATCTGTCTACTGTGTGTGCTCATTTTTGTCGATGCGTTGTTATAGTAGCCTAAATTTCAATCAATTTCACGGGAGACGCACATGATTGACAACATCGCTTACAAAGAACCCTTGGTGGTTGGCAAAGAGCATTGGACTAGCAAGGGAGATGTCAAACTTTTTATTTGGGAAAAAAAGCGCCATCCATCGACCAACTATCGCGGCACCATTATTTTTAACCATGGATCTTCATGGTGTTCGCAACCCTCTTTCGATTTGTACGTGCCAGGGCGGCCTTATTCGTCGGTGATGGATTGGTTTGCAGCGCAAGGCTTTGATACCTGGTGCTTTGACAATGAGGGCTATGGTCGATCCGACAAATACCGCCCGATAAACTTTGGTATTGATAACGGCGCAGATGATTTGGCTTGCGTGATGGACTATGTATTAAAAGCCAGTAGCTTAAAGCAAGTGATGTTGTATGGCATTTCTTCGGGTGCACTTAAAGCAGCTGTGTACACGCAAAAGCATCCAGGAAAAGTATCTCGATTGGCGCTCGATGCGTTTGTGTGGACGGGTGAGGGCAGTCCCACATTGGTTGAGCGAAGAAAAAAATTACCCGAGTATTTGGCTTCCAATCGCAGGCCATTTACGCGTGAAGTGATTCAAAGCGTATTCGATCGCGATCGGCCCGGTACCGCCGAGCAAGTGATGATTGATGCATTTGCAGACGCATCGATGGCATTGGATACAACAGTGCCTACAGGTACTTATGTGGATATGTGTTCTAAGTTGCCGATGGTGGACCCTACCAAGGTGTTGGTACCTACCATTGTGATGCGTGGTGAGTATGACGGTATTGCAGGTGTAGACGATTTGATCGATTTTTTTAGGGGACTGCCCCATGCCGACAAACAATTTGTTTGCATGCCAGGCGTTGCGCATGCCAGTTTTCAGCAGACCAATTATTTGTTGGTGTATGAAACCTTGTTGGGATTTTTTGGCAGAGTCAAACCAGTTTTTTAAACCTCAAGGCTTGATGTACGCATAGCCTTCTTTGGATTGCAGTCTTCCTACTCTCACTACGCCCGAGGGTGTAAAGTCTGCATCCATAATAAATTGCTCTTTTTTGAGATTTCTATTTTTAAGCGTAATCTCACACACTTCAAATTTAACTTTTCTGGCTTTGAGTGCTGACACTAAGGACGCGTAATCAATACTTGGATTATTTTTATCTTTAGCGCCTTCCATTAAAAAATCAACACCGTCTGCATGCGTGACTACAACAATTTCTGTGTCAGGTGCAACGTCTAAGTGGTTGCGAATGTTGCGCAGTCCTTTGGTTGCTTGCGCAGCCGCATTGTCAATGTGATAGACCACTTTGTCCGCTTGTGCCCACGTGAGGGTGCTAGTGAATAGACAAATAGCAACGAGGAAATTTTTGATTGACATGGGATGACCTTGGTTAAAAAAAATTATAAAAAAACAACTTGTAATAATGTATCAAAATGAAAGCCACGCAAAATAAAATGGTGAATGTGAGCGGAAATGCGGTACCAAGTTAATTCTGCGTGCACACTCCAGTTGACAAAGGGATACAGAACAGCGTGTGACTGTTGCAACTGAGGTGCCAAAACTTCTGTATACGTTTTTGATAGTGCCAATCGATGGGGAATCAACCATGTGCCCAATATGATCGCCAAAGACAAACCACTTACTGTGTATCGTCTGATCCAAATCTTGAGTTTGTTTTTGGATCGCAAATATTGCATGATCAACAAAGCCACGCATTGCGCCAAATTGAGCAAACCAAAAAATGAAGATAAAGCCAATGTGATGGGTGGCGAGATGAGATTGCGATAAGCTTTATTCAAGGTTTCTTCAGAAAAAATGGAAATCCATTCTTTTTTAACAACGAGTGTTTTGTCATAGGGCGCATCGAGATCGCTGGGTTGCAAGCCCAAACCCAAAACAGGAAATAAAGCAAAGAGTGTTTTTTCTTCGGGTTCATCAATAGGGTTGATCAAAATCGCTTGACCCTGCAAACGCAATTCACCACTTGCAGCCAATTTGGCCAATGGCAGCAATTGAATACTCATTTGTTTGTCGCTGATACTGGCACGCGCCACCAATTGATCCAAAATAACTTGTTGAAAATTCCACATGGCACTCATGCCCACAATCAAACTCAATAAAACTGCAATCCAGCGTTGATCCATGTGCATGTCTAACCAGCGCACAATTAGCATCGAGAGACCAAACCCTGCTATTAAACGCCCCCAAGTTTGTAAGCCATCAAATTCAGATTGAGACAGGGAAGCGCCCGCAGACTCCAATAAGCGGTGATTAAAAGACAATTCGATCAGCGCATAAAGGCCAACGATACAGGCAAAGGCAAATGAATAGTGAAGGGGTTGGCGTTTCATTCTTACATTGTTACAGACGTTTTCATCAAAATACAATAAGATAACTCTAACCCTACATGCCAGTTATGCTTGTTCATGCGATTAAATCTGTTTGCATTCTATTTTTATATCACTTTTGTATGCTCTTTTGTGGGGGGCAGCTTTGCTGCGGGTACCAACAACTGGAAACTCAAGGCTGAACAAACGGGATTTAAAGAAACGGGTACATACGAAGAAGTTGAGCGTATTTGTTTTCAATTGGCGCGTGATTTCTCTTCTGCTGTGCGGTGCCAATCGATCGGACAAACATCCGAGGGCAGAAACATTTATTCCATCATTGCGAGTCGTACGGGTGCATTAGACCCTGGCACTGCAAAAAATAAAAATATTCCTGTTGTCTTGATGATTGCTGGCACACACAGTGGCGAAATTGATGGGAAAGATGCTGGATTGATATTACTCAGAGAGTGGCTATCAACACATCAAAAAAATCCATTGAATGAACTTATCATCGCTTGGATACCCGTTCTTAATGTGGATGGACACGAAGACCGCGGTCGGTTCAATCGACCCAACCAAAATGGCCCTCTTGAGCAAGGTGCGAGAACAACTGCACAGCGCATCAACATCAATCGCGATTGGATTCTGGGTCAGTCAACAGAAGTTCGATCGGTCTTGCGTTGGATGAATCGCTGGGATCCGTTGGCTATTATCGATCTGCACGTGACTGACGGTTTAAAGTTTCGGCACAAAGTGTCAATTACGTTATCGACTGAATACAGTGTCAATCAAACTTTAAAAAATAAAACTGCAGAACTTCATCAACATATTTTGAATGAGGTTACTCAATTGGGCCATTTGCCGTTAGGGTTTTATCCACAACTCAGAGATGTTGATAATCCAGGCGCCGGATTTTTATTAGAAGCCGATGCACCGCGTTTTTCGCATGTGTATGCGGTTTTGCGAAATCGGATTGGACTATTGATAGAAAACTACGCGTGGAACGATTACGCAACCCGTATTCAAACAAGCAAAGATACGATTTCTGCAATCGCAAAATCAATCGCTAAACAAAAGCAACAATTGATGCAAGCCACTCGTTTGGCGGACCAGCAAATCAATCAATGGTCGGGTGCTCATGTGGGTATGGTGTGGGCGAATTCCTTGGAGTTGAACACGCAATTGATGCCCAAGTTTTTAGAGTTGCAAGGTTATCGCTACCAAGTTCACAATGACGCCCCAGTTGTGGGTGGTCGCAATATTACATATGACGAGACGGTTCCTGAGGTTTGGCGTGTTCCATTTTTTAATGAGATTAGAGCAGTACCAGAATCAATGGTTAATTTGCCCCATGGCGGTTATGTGATTCCTGCCGCTTGGGCGGGGTTGGTCAAACCCTATTTGATTCAACATGGTATTAAATTCAAAACACTCACATCATCAAAAAAGAGTTTGCAATTGGAGGCCTTGCGAGTTCAACCCAATGATGTTGTGTATGACACGGAAAGTTTTCAAGGTCGACTCAGAACGAATATCACAGGCGTTTGGCAAGTTGAATCGATTGATTTATACAAAGGGGCGTTGTTTGTACCTATCAGACAGTCGAAGGCGTTATTGCTCGCTCACTTGTTAGAACCCTTTGCGCCTGATTCATTGTCCTCATGGGGATTATTTAATACGGCCTATGAGGTGAGTGACTATATGGCCAATCACAGAGAACTTGAGTTGATACGCTGGATGTATGAAAAAAATCCAAAGATCAAAGATACGTATGGTCAAGAATTATTTAATCGTTTAGACGATATCAAACAAAGCTATGAAAAGAGAATGTTGGCAGATGAAAATTTTAAAAAAGATTCACAGGCCCGCATTGATTTTTGGTTGTCTTATTTGCCTGCATTTGACACAAAATTAAATTTATACCCCATCTATCGATCGGCGTATCAACTGTAGTGCAGTTTTCCTTTGATCATGTCAGCGGCTTTTTCTGCGACCATGGTTGTTGCTGCTAATGTGTTGGCGCTAGGCACTTGTGGCATCACCGAGGCATCGACCACGCGTAAATTTTGAATGCCATAGACGCGTAATTGCGAATCAACAACGGCCATTGAATCGTTTGTGGTGCCCATCTTGCAAGTACCCACCAAGTGATAGGACGTAGAGCCTCGTGTGCGCGCAAAATCAAGTAAGGCCTCGTCAGACATGCAATGAGAGCCAGGTACAAGCTCTGAATGGAAGTGTGGCGCAAGTGATGCGCTCGCCATTAATTCTCTGGCGATTTTGATTCCAGCAACCATCACTTGCTGATCGACTTCATCGGTCAAATAATTGGGTTGAATAATGGGTTTATCGTTGACATTGGCCGATCGTAATCGGAGCGTGCCTGAACTGTTGGGTCTTTGTTGACGTACTCCACAACTCATACCCGGAAAATCATCGAGCTCGTAATTTTTTCCAGATTTGTAACTGGCAGGCGTGAATAAAACTTGAATATCACCACGCGTTAATTCAGGTTTTGATTTCCAACACACATGAACCATCGATGGGCTCAATGCCAATATGCTGGGTAAACCCAAGAGCCACTTGGAAATTTCTATACCTAATCTCCACCCGCGTGATAGCTCATTAATCGACGCTGCATTTTTTGCGCGCGCAACCAATCGAACGGTGAAGTGATCGCGTAAATTTTTTCCAACGCCAGGCAAATGGTGGGTGACAGGAATTCCTAAGGCTTGTAAGTCAGTTGAGTCTCCAATACCTGAGTGTTGCAAAATTTGGGGTGAGTTGAGTGTGCCAGCGCAAATAATCACTTCTTTGTTGGCCATCACATCGTGAATGACACCGTCTTGCAAATATCGAACACCAACAGCACGTGTTTCTTCAAATAATATCTTTTGAACTCTTGCATTTACTTGCAACTGAACACCGCCTCTTTTGATTGCGGGATGCAAAAATGCATCGGCGCAACTCACGCGTTTGCCTTTATAAATATAGCGTTGAAAGTAACCTACGCCATCGTGGACAACGCCATTGAAATCTTGATTGCGTGGAATGCCGTGATCCATCGCGCCTTGAATGTAGGATTCACAAAGTTTGCTTTTCCAATCGGGATTGGTGATGGGTAACTCACCATTTCTGCCTCGTACATTCTCGTCAGCAGGGCCGATTCTTTTTTCGGTGCGTTTGAAATAGGGCAGGATGTCTTTGTAAGCCCAACCCACATTGCCCATCTGTGCCCAGTCGTCAAAGTCTTCGGGTTGACCACGGCTATAAACCAAACCATTGATTGAGCTTGATCCACCTACTAATTTTCCTTGCGGTAAATTGATGGATCGTCCATTGATGGAGTCGCTCGGTTCGGTTTCGTACGACCATAAAAAACTCGGGTCGTACAGTGTTTTTACAAAACCTGCAGGTATGCGAATGTACATGCTCGTGTCTGGAATGCCAGCTTCAATCACGCACGCGGTGTGAAGTTTGTCTTGTGTGAGTCGGTTGGCAAGAATGGATCCAGCGGTGCCGGAACCCACAATGATGTAATCGAATGAATGGTTCATGCGATTACTTTAACAGTATTGAACTGTCACATGTGTGATTCGAAAACTCGAAACTAGGTTCGCTTAAAACCTAGGTATACAAGGCCAACTACCCACTTACAACCAGTCTTTTAAAATTTGCTCACTGTCTGCACCTGCGAGGTGAGGCGGATTTTGAATCGCTGAGGGTGTGTGACTAAACCGAGGTGCGGGCTGTGCTTGTAAAACACCTTGCACGCGTGTGTAGGTTTGACGCTCCACATGATGCTGGTGCTTATCTGTTTCCATCAAATCGAGTACGGGTGCAAAGCATGCATCTGTTCCCTCCAAAAGAGAGCACCAGTGGTCGCGCGTTTGCGTCAAAAAAAGTTTTTCTAATTTTGTTTTAACTTGATTCCAATGTTCTTGAGAATTTTGTGGAGGTAACTCTTGGATATCAATTTCAAGTCGACTCATCAATTCTTCATAAAATTTTTTTTCTATCGGTGCAATGCTGATGTATTTACCATCAGATGTTTCATACACGTCATAAAAGGGCGCACCACCATCAAGAATATTTTGTCCTCGACCACCACTCCATTGCCCCATTTGAGCAATTGCATATTGCATTGTCATCAAACTCGCCGCACCATCGACCATCGCTGCATCGACCACTTGGCCTTTGCCACTTTGTTTGGCGTGCAAAAGGGCAGCAAGCAAGCCCATTGCCAAGTACAAGGCGCCACCACCAAAGTCACCAATTAAATTAAGTGGGATCATGGGCTTGTGATGAGGTCTGCCCATGCTGTGTGTCACACCAGTGAGCGAAATGTAATTCAGGTCGTGACCTGCGGCATTTGCCAATGGCCCATGTTGTCCCCATCCCGTGATTCTTCCAAAGCACAATTTGGGATTGAGTTGCATACAAACATCCGCCCCCAAGCCCAATCGCTCCATCACTCCCGGTCGAAAGCCTTCAATCAAACCATCGGTTTTACCGATGAGTTTTAAAACTGTTTGCAGTCCTTCATCGGTTTTTAAATCAACAGCAATGGATCGTTTGCTGCGATTGAGTAAATCGAATTCGGGTGAAAAGTTAATGCCTTTATCGTGTGAAGAGACGCGATCAACGCGCACCACATCGGCTCCCATATCTGCGAGCAACATGCCACAAAAGGGTCCAGGGCCAATGCCAGCCATCTCGATGATTTTGATGCCTTTGAGTGGACCGCTCATGATTGAACTCCAAAAAAATTACATTTTTAAAATTTGTGGCAATACCATCACGATAGAAGGAAACGCAACAATCAAAGCAAGCACCACAATCAAACAATAAACAAATGGCATCACGCCTTTAAAAATAACACCTGTTGTGAGATGGGGCAGCATATTTTTAACGACAAACATATTCATCCCCACAGGCGGGCTGATAAGTCCAATCATCACCACCAAAACAATGATGACGCCAAACCAAACAGGATCCATGCCCATACCCACAACCAATGGAAAGAAGACGGGGATGGTTAGAAGAATCATGGATAACTCTTCCATGGCGGTACCAAGCAACACATAAATCACGCAAATGGTCATCATCACCATGGTGGGGCTGATGTTGTTGGACATCACAAAATTGCGCAAATCGGCTGGCATAGAAGTGAAGTTGATGAAGTTACCAAACACCAGCGCGCCCACCAAAATCATAAATAGCATGCCCGTAGTGCGTGCGCTATCGACTAATATTTCTAATAATATTTTGAAATTTAATGTCTTGCGACTTATCGCAATGCACAAAGCACCAAACGCACCGATACCTGCGCCTTCAGTTGCTGTA
The DNA here is from genome assembly GCA_009921265.1 of Betaproteobacteria bacterium. GTDB lineage: Bacteria > Pseudomonadota > Gammaproteobacteria > Burkholderiales > Burkholderiaceae_C > Limnohabitans. The sequence goes on from RFYV01000003.1 coordinate 20,362, forward strand.
AATACACCACCATAGATGCCACCCATGACAATGACAAACAACAGAGCAACTGCCCATACGTGTTTGAATGCATCCCAACGCTCGCTCCAAGAAGACCGTTGTGCGCCAGGTCCCCATGTGGGATGACGCCATGTGAGATATGAAACAGTGACGCACATGAGTGCTGCCGTTAATAAGCCAGGAATCAATCCTGCAGCAAACAATTTACCGATGTTTGTCTGTGTAACCAATCCGTAAATGACCATGATGGTCGATGGTGGTATCAAGATACCCAATGTGCCGCCCGCAGCAATCGTTCCTGCAGAAAGCTCATCGGAGTAGCCATTGATTTTCATGGAGGGGTAAGCTACTTTGGTCATTGTCGCTGCTGTAGCAATTGAGGAACCACAGATAGCGCCAAACCCTGCACACGCCAATACAGTAGCCATTGCCAATCCACCACGCAAATGACCAATGAGTGTGTAGGCCAATCGATATAGCTCATTGGACATACCTGCTCGTGTCACCAGGTTGCCCATTAATATAAATAAAGGCACGACCGATAGCGTGTATTGAAAACCTGATTCATAAACAGTGGATGTAACCGATGCCATTGATGGCATCACACCGCGCATCCACCACAAACCTAAAAAACCCATCAAGCCCATCGAGATTGCAATGGGTATTCGAATCATCGATAGCATCAACATGGCGACAAGGCCAACGATTGCTTCAGTCATGTCATGGTTTCAATCACAAATCAAGTGGTGGTAGGGCCAATATCGAATGTTTCCGCACGGGGCATGAAAATTAATACGAATTGAATAAGTGCAGTGGAAACAATCATGAAGGCCATGACATAAGCAACAGGGGCTAAAGGAATATGTAACACGTGGGTCGTATCGCCATAATTAGCAATACGTGTAGCGCGATTAAAAATTAAATAACCAATACCTAAAAATACAAATGCACAAACGGTGTCAGATAGTTTATTTAAAAATTGTTTGACGGCAGGACTCATGAATGAATCTAACGTATCAATCACAATGTGTTCGCGTCGTGCGGTGACCAAGGGCAGGGCAGAGTAGATGAGCAAAGCCAATGCCATCTCTGTCATCTCTAAACCGCCTAGCAAAGGAATATTAAAAAAATAACGCCCAATCACATCAACGGTGGTGATGCCCATCAATGCAAACAAAACGAATGCACTGATGAATTCAAGAATTTGAATGGGCGTTTTTCGATTCATCGACCTGCTGCTACACGTTTGATTTCTTCATGAAACTCAGCCAATACTTTGGTGCCATCGATGCCTTTTGCGTTGGCTGCCTTGATCCAATCGTTGGAGAGTGGTTCGGTACGCTTGCGTACATCTGCAACAAATGCGGGGTTGGCGTCAACCATAGCAACCCCAGCAGCTTTTAAAGCGTCGTATGCAACTTTGTCAGCGGCGTCCCAGGCCTTACCTGCTAAGCGTGCCAATGATTCACCAGAAACCGAAGTGATGGCGTCTTGATCTTGTTTGGACAATGAATTCCATTTGTCTTCATTCATGAAAAAACCAAACGACGATGAATAAAAGCCGCCAGGAAAATATGTGGCGTGTTTAACGACTTTATCGAGGTTGAATGATTTGATCGATTCAGAAGGAAAGAACGTGCCGTCTGCAATGCCTGATGAAAGAATTTCATAGGACTCAACTGAAGGCTTGACCAATGGGGACGCGCCCAATGCTTTGGCTGATGCTTCAGAGATACCACCGCCACTTCTGATTTTCATACCCGCCAAATCGGCAACCGAGTTGACTGGTTTTTTGACGGAAAACATTTGACCAGGACCGTGCGTGAATACAGCCAACAACTTAACACCTTTGTATTCGTTGGCTTGTTGCAAATATTTCCAGTGAATGCGGTTGTAAGCCACTGAATTGATTTCTGCCGTTGGACCTGAACCAGGCAATTCGGCTAATAGAGGGAGTGGATGACGTGCGGGTGTGTAGCTTGCCGTTACAAACGATACATCCATCAAACCGTCTCGTACACCGTCGAAAGTTCCGGGAGGAGCGACAGGGTGTTTGGGGAGCATTTGAACTTTGACGCGTCCGTTGGTTGCTTTTTCGACGGCAGAGGCCCAACCCATCATCACATCTTTGGTGAGTAAATGCGTGGGGGGTACCCAACTTGACATATTGACGACGGTTTGCGCTTGCAATAGGGTGGACCCCAAGAGTGCAAAAGCTGCGCAGAATTTGGCTAGGTTTTGAAGGGTGGATTTCATAAACGACTCCATGTTTTATTTCGAAGAAAAACTCCACGAAGTATAGTCAGTATAAGATGGCATTTTGCCTAGGGCAAACCACAAGACATCTAAGTGACTCATTCATTGAATCAGACAAAGTTAAATCGAATATTGGTAACGGGGGCGTCAGGCTTTTTGGGTCAAGCATTGGTGCGTCAATTGTGCAGTTCAATGACAACGCAAACGCAATTGATTTTGACCGATACGTTAGCGGGTGACTTTCAACATCCGCAATGCACATGGATCACGGGCGATTTATCCAAACCTCAATTGCAATCTTTACTCTTTGAAAATCCTATTGATGCGGTTGTGCATTTGGCAGGTATCGTGAGTGGACGCGCAGAAGAGGATTGGCTCTTGGGTCAACGCGTCAATGTGCAAGCAAGTATGGATTTGCTTCATCGCTGTCGACATCAATGGTTGACACATCAACGCAAGGTGCGATGGGTGATGAGTAGCTCGATTGCTGTTTATGGCGCGCCACTTCCTGTGCAAATCAACGAAGAAACCCACAGCATTCCAAGTTTGACTTATGGTGCGCACAAACGAATGATCGAGATGATGCTCCATGATTTAAGTCGTCGGGGTGAACTCGATGCGCGTGCACTGCGCTTGTCGGGGGTGGTGATTCGACCGGCCACGCCCAACGGTGCATTGTCGGGTTTTAATAGTGATTTGCTCAGAGAACTTTTGTCAGGTCGTGATTTTGTTTGCCCTGTGTCACAAGATGCAAGTATTTGGATTATGAGTTTAGAAACAGCGGTTAAACAATTGTTGCAGTTGTTGAGGATGAATGAAGATCAATGGAATGACGTGATGTCTGGGCATGGTTGTTGGGTCAATGCGCCATCTTGGACTCTTACAGTTGCACAATTGGTGCAAGCGATGACGCTTATCGATTCAAACATTCCATCTCGCATTCATTACCAAGTGCAAAATCATTTGCAACAGCAATTTGGCTCGTGGCCATTGCAAACTCAATTTGAAAGAGGTGTTGCGCTCGGTCTCAAATACGATAGAAGCGTTCACGACCAAGACATCGCATCATTTGTGCATCGTCTTTGGCAACAATATCAACATCAGAAAGTGATGACATGAGTTCAGATTCACCGCGTATTTTTAAACCGCAAGACAAACTTAACTCCGCACGCATTGTGGAAGGTATGGATCGCACACCGCATCGTGCTTTTTTGCGTGCATTGGGTTTGGGTGATGAAGATTTTGGCAAGCCGATGATTGGCATTGTGAGTCAACATGGCGATAACACGCCGTGTTCCAAATCATTGGGGCCACAAGCTGACGAGGCGCGATTAGGTGTTGCGTCTGAGCAAGCCATTCCCGTGCCTTTCACCACTATTTCTGTATCCGATGGTGTGTCGATGAATCATCCGGGTATGCGCATGAGTTTGGTTTCGCGCGAACTAATTGCAGATTCCATTGAAGCGGTGATTGCTGCGCACGCATACGATGGCTTGGTTGGTTTTGCGGGTTGTGACAAAACATTGCCAGGTGTTTTGATGGCAATGGTGCGACTCAATTGCCCCAGTGTATTTGTGTATGGTGGTGCGATGTTGCCAGGGCAATGGAAGGGTCGCGATGTCACGATTTTGTCTGCGTATGAAGCCGTGGGTTCGGTGATTGCAGGACAAATGTCTGAAGCTGATTTATTAGGACTTGAAAAAGCATGTTCACCCACTGTGGGCTCATGCCCAGGTCAATTCACAGCCAATACCATGGCGATGGTTGCAGAAACATTGGGTCTTGCTTTACCAGGATCGGCCATGATGCCTGCTGTTTATAGTGAACGATTGGCATTGGCTCGAATGGCAGGCAGACGTGTCACGCAAATTGTTCGTGAGGGTGGGCCCCTGCCACGCGATCTCGTCACGCGTCAATCCTTAGAAAACGCAGCAGCAGCCGTTGCTGCAACAGGTGGTTCAACAAATGCAGGTTTGCATTTACCTGCGATTGCGCACGAAGCAGGTATTTCATTCACATTAGAAGATGTGGCCAAAGTGTTTGAACGAACACCATTAATTGCAGACTTACAACCCGGCGGAAAATATTTGGCCGTTGATTTGCATCGTGTGGGTGGCGTTCAATCGGTGTTAAAAGTTTTGCTCGATGGTGGTTTTTTACACGGCGACGCACTCACACTATCGGGTCATACATTGGCGCAGTCATTGCGAGAAATGCCTGCGCCCGATGGTGGTGTTGTCAAAAGTATTTCGCAAGCACTCTCTAAGAGCGGTGGACTCGTTGTACTCAAAGGCAATCTTGCACCCGATGGTGCTTTGATCAAAGTAGCAGGACTTCAACAACGTGTGTTTGAAGGAACGGCTCTTGTATTTGAAAATGAAGAAGAAGCCTTTGAAGCGGTGTCTGCACGTCAATACAAAGAAGGCGATGTATTGGTCATTCGCAACGAAGGCCCCAAAGGAGGTCCAGGAATGAGAGAGATGCTGGGTGTGACCGCATTGGTTTACGGCCAAGGCATGGGAGAAAAGGTAGCGCTACTCACTGACGGTCGTTTTTCTGGTGCAACACGCGGCATGATGGTGGGCTATATTGGTCCTGAAGCGGCGGACAACGGTCCAATTGCATGGTTAAAAAATGGCGACCGCATTCGATTAGATACTCACAACGCAACCTTGGATGTGTTGATGGACGCAGCCTTATGGCTTCAAAGAAAAAAAGAAAGCGCGAATCGTGTGAAACCTTATTTGTCGGGTGTTCTTGAAAAATATGCGCGCTTGGTCTCGCCTGCAAGGTTAGGCGCCGTGACACACAGTGGGCCAGAAAAAAAATGATCGAAGGTTTGGTTTTTATTTTTATTTTTCAATCTTTGGGCGAATTGTTTTCGCATTTTATTTTTTCTCTGATTCCAGGTCCTGTTATTTGTTTGATTTTTTTATTGATTTTTCTATTCATGCGCGGAAATGTGCCTGCTTCAATTGATTGGGTGGGTAGTTCAATCTTGCAACATTTAGGTTTGCTATTCATTCCCGCAACAGTTGGTGTGGTTTTGTATTTGCCGCTGTTGCAAACGCATGCTTGGGGTATCGCTTTGGCTTTGCTTGTCAGCACAATCACTACTGTCGCCGTTACATCGTTGTTTTTGAAGTTCATGGCGTCAGCCGATGGGGAGCAAAATCATCATGACTAATGCATTGCCACCCATGACAGAAATTTGGGTTTATCTATCGGGTAGTCCCTTGCTTGCGTTGGTCTTCACTCTCAGTGCTTATTTACTGGGTTTGTCGGTCTATGAAAAATCTCAACGCCATCCATTAGCCAATCCCGTTTTAATTGCTGTGATTGTGGTTGCTGTGAGTATCACAGTGCTCAATATGCCTTATGCCAAGTATTTTGAAGGCGCGCAGTTTGTTCATTTTTTATTAGGAACTGCAACTGTCGCGTTGGCTATTCCAATTTACAAAGGTTTTGAATCCTTGCGTTCGCGCATGGGAGTGCTCTTGTTGGCCTTGATTGCAGGTGGCATTACATCGATAGCAACTGCAGTGGGTGTTGCCAAATTCATGCGTGTTGATGAAGCATTGGTCAGAGGCCTATGGGCTAAATCGGTGACTGCACCCATTGCTATGGGTGTGGCAGAGCGCATTCATGCATCGCCGACTTTAACGGCCATCTTTGCTGTGAGTACAGGTATATTGGGCGCAGTATTGGGTCGATTTGTTTTGAATGCATGCGGCATCATTCCTTGGTGGCAAAGAGGATTTGCTTTAGGCGTTGCATCCCATGGAATCGGCACATCGCGCGCTTTCAGTGTTCATCCACAAGCAGGCACCTATGCCAGTTTAGGCATGGGCTTACATGGCATGGTTGGCGCTGTATTGATACCGTGGGCTGCAAGTTTTTTTTATACAAACATTTAAAATTTTAAAAATTTCATTTCATCATGTCAGGTGAAAACTGCGAGGGTAAGAATAAAGCCAATTGCGGAAAAATAATCACAGCGATTAAGACAACCAACATCGGTATCAACATAATCATGGTGTCTTTGAGTGCGTAGCGAAGAGGTACTTTAGCCACCGCGCACGAAATCATCAAGCACATGCCATAAGGCGGTGTGATCAAACCAAACGCGAGCGACACAATGCCAACAATTGCAAAGTGAACGGGATGCATACCAACTGACTCGGCCAAGGGTTGTAAGGTGGTGCCCACAATAATAATGGCGGGGATGGCATCTAAAAAACAACCCACAACCAAAAAAGCAAAAGCGATTAACAGTCCAACACCAGTCACGCCTAATCCAATATTTTCAACATTTGACAGCAATGCTTTTGGAATTTGGTAATAGGCCAATAACCAACCAAAAACAGATGCAGTGCCCACACAAAACAAAGCTACTGCGGCTAATTTTCCAGTCTCAACCACAGCGTCAAAGAGTTGACGGGGTGAGAGTTCGCGATAGAAAAATAAAGACAATATTGACGCATAGATCACGGCAACTGCAGCAGACTCTGTTGCAGTAAACCAGCCTAATAAAATTCCACCCACAATAATCACAGGCGTCATTAATGCTGGAATAGATACAGCAGCAGCTTTAAAAAATTCATTGAGGTTTGATCTTGGATAGACAGGATAGTTGCGTTTTTTAGCATAGGCATGAACGGTGGCCATTTGCGCCAAGCCAATCAATAAGCCAGGAACAATACCCGCCAAATACATCGCACCAATCGATGTTGAAATAACACCGCCCCAAACTACCATCAAAATCGAGGGTGGAATGATGACCGCTAAAACAGCCGATACGGCTGTAATGGCAATAGAAAAAGACAAGTCATAGCCTTCTTTGACTTGAGCTTCGATGAATAACTTTCCTTGACTCGCTGCGTCAGCCGTCGATGAACCCGAGATGCCCGCAAAGAAAACAGACAACAACACATTGATTTGAGCCAAGCCACCTGGAAAATGTCCAACCATTGCTCTGGATAAACGCATGAGTCGATCGGTGATGCCACCCACATTCATTAAGTTAGCGGTGAGTAAAAAAAACGGGACCGCTAATAAAATAAACGAGTTGTAAGACTTGAACATTTCATTGAACAAAACCATCGGCGATAGTCGGGGTTCGATGATTAAAACGGGGAGGGAACACAAACCCAATGCAAAGGCCACGGGTACGCGCAAAATCAATAAGAGAAAAAATCCACCGAATAAAACCATTGCGGCGGAGCCTGAGGATAAAACTGCGGTGTTCATGCGGCGCCTTTGCTTGCATTGATTTGTTTGTAGGCTTGGATATTGTTTTTAAAGCTTTCAAATAAAAACAAAAGCCATAGAAATCCAGCAATTGGCCAAGAAATGAATATTTGCCACATGGGTAAATCAGCCAACTCGGAAGTTTGGTTCCAGCCAAATTGGGTGAACTCAATGCCCCAATAAAAGATAACTCCAGCAAAAACAACCACCAATGTATCGCTCAGCATTTTAAAGGTCAGGGATGTTTTATCGCTTAAATTGCTCCAAACGTCGACATCAAAATGTAATTTTTCACGGACACCCACAGTTGCGCCCAGCATCACCATCCAAATAAAAAAGAAACGACTCATCTCTTCGGTCCACATATAGCGTGGAATGATTTCGGTGAATCGAGAAAAAATTTGTAGACTCACAGGAATCAGCAAAACAACAACCGTGATTGCCAGCAACACAATGAGAAACTGGTGAATGCGCTCGAGTAATTGATGCATGACCCGCTTTCGAAAAATAAAAAGAAAAGAGGCTACGTGTGAGGCAGCCTCTTTTTACTGGATTGAGCTTATTTAATAGAGTTGATCTTGTTATAGATCGCTTCTGCGCCAACTTCTTTAGCGTATGCCGCCATTACAGGCTCAACCAACTTTTGCATTTGTGCACGCTCGGTAAATGCAACTTGTTTGAGTTTGCCTTCTTTGGCATATTTGTCCAATTTGGCTTGGTCTTCTGAAGACTCCACTTGTCGACCATAAGCACCCGCTTCTTTGCCAGCTTTGATGATTGCTGCTTGTAAATCCTGTGGCAAGCTCTTAAGTGTCTTGACAGAAAAACACAGGGGGCGAATGGTGATGGCATGGCGAGTCATCAATAGGTTGGGTCCTACTTCAAAAAACTTCATGGCTTCAACGCCAGCAGCCTCATTCTCACCCGCGTTAATCACGTTGTTTTGAATCGCGTTATAAACCTCGTTATAAGCAATCACGGTAGGCGCCATTCCAATTGCACCGAATGTGCGGCTCCAAATAGGAGCTCCTTGTACACGAACCTTTAGATTTTTTAATTCAGCGAGGTTGGTTGCTGATTTGTTTGAAAAAATATTTCTTACACCACCACCTGCATAACCAATCAACATGACTTCGGCTTTTTGTGCCACTTCATCTGCAATGGGTTTGAGGATGTCTTGATCTAACACTTTATTCCAATGGGTGAGATCAGAGAATAAAAATGGCGCATCAATAAAAGGTGCCGCTTTGGAAAACGTCGACATGTGCGCAGGTGACACGATGGCATAGTCCACAGCTTTGCCTTGATTCATGTAAGCAAAATAATCTTTTTCTAAGCCCAGTTCGCTGTTTTTATGTAGAACAAAATTAATGGGCTTGCCGTAATATTTTTTAACCAATTCTTCAAATCGAACCATGGTTTTTGTAAATGCATGGTCATCACCAAATTGTGAGGCTCCATGCAAGGTAATGGCTTGTTGCGCATGAGCGCCTAATACAAAGAGGGAAGAAATTAATCCGATGACTAAAGGTCGAAAGGCTTTCATTGCGTGTCTCCATGAGTTGTTTTAATGACCTATCCATTAAGAAATAGATTGATGGGTTCGTACATCGGGTTTAACCATATAAAAACGCCTGCTCGTTAATTCAATAGTATTCGTTCTTGTTTTTTTGTGTAGATTGCTAGGTATTTACTCAATTGGCACGTGCTTGATCCCGTTTCAAAATACGCATCTGAAATGACTTTGATTTGAAAGATTAAAAATGAAACACATTGGTTTTGTAGGTGCTTCTGGCCTGATGGGTCATGGAATGGCAAAAAATATCCTCTCCAAGGGTTATCAGTTGTCTTTAACGGTTCATCAAAAACGCGAACCGCTCAAAGATTTATTAGACATGGGCGCAAAGATTGTGAATGACTACGCTGCATTGAACGCGTGTGATGCAGTGATCATTTGCGTCACGGGTTCGCCGCAAGTGGAGATGGCGATTCATGGACCGCATGGCATTTTAAAAAAACCACGCATGGGTTTAATCATCATTGATGCATCCACCAGCGAGCCCGACTCCACGCGCCATTTGGAGCAATTGTGTCAAGCGCAAGGCATCACGCTCGTTGACGCACCATTGGCACGAACACCTGTTGAGGCAGAGCTTGGCAAACTCAACACCATGGTGGGCGCATCCCAAGAAGTTTTTTCTAAGGTCGAGCCCTTGCTCAAAGCGTATTGTGAAAATGTTTTTCATGTTGGCACTTGTACGCATGGCCATGTCGTGAAGTTACTCAATAATTTTTTAGCGCAATCGATTTGTACTTCTGCCGCAGAAGCATTTGCCGTGGGCGCTAAGGCTGGAATCGACGTCAATCAATTGGTCAATGTTGTGTCTGCTGGGGGTGTTAATTCGGGTTTGTTTCAAGCCATGTCAAAAACCCTGTCAGGTGATTACACAGGCCTTAAATTTGAATTGAACAATGCAACCAAAGATTTACGTTATTTTTTGCATCTGGCTGAAAATTTAAAAGTGCCAGTTGCTGTGGGCAGTAGTGTGACGCAAAGCTTAACAACGGCATGCGCCGTTGGATTTGGGAGTGAATTGGTGCCATCCTTGGTGAAGGCGCAAGAAAAAATCAATCAAATCAAAATTGGGAACTAAAGATTTATTGCGAGCAGGCACGGGGTTTGCGTTTCCTTAAAGCCAACTTACCAAGGTGTTGGTTTTTGGACAGCCCCTAGAGCCACTCTCGCCTTCATAAGAGTACACAGAGGGATTTGAAACAGGGGCTGTCCCTTCTTTCTTTTCCATAGCTATCATCGACTCTATTATTTTTAAAAAATCGGAGCGTTGAAAATGGAAATAGGAATCGCCGGAACGGGCAAGATGGGTTCAGCCATCGCCAAACGATTGATTCAATTGGGTCACACCGTTTATGTTTGGAACCGAACAGCTGAACGCGCCAAGCCCTTGATCGATCTCGGTGCCCATTGGGTCGCAACACCCCAAAAATTATCAACACAGGTGAGCACCATCATCAGCATCGTGACCGATGAAGCAGCCATGGATCAGGTTTATTTATCACCCGAAGGCTTAATCAGCGCAGACGTTAGCAAAAATCTTTTCATTGATATGAGTACGGTCAAACCCGCGCAACAACAAAAAATGGGTGAAGCCGCGATTGCAAAAGGAGCTGCCTACGTTGAATGCCCTGTGGGCGGAAGTGTGGGACCCGCATCAGAAGGAAAATTATTGGGTTTTGCAGGTGGACTTGAAAAAGATTTCTTACGTGCAAAACCGATTCTTGATTTGTTATGCAAAAGAGCCGAACACTTAGGCGCATTGGGTTCAGGAGAAACCATGAAGCTCGCCATTAATCTTCCGTTGATGGTGTATTGGCAAACACTGGGCGAGGCTTTGTCGCTCATTGATCATTTGAAATTAGATCCCAAGTTGGTGGTTGATTTATTTACTGAATCATCGGGAGGCCCCAATATGCTCAAGGTAAGAGGGGGCATGATTACCAACGCACTGGCAGGTGTTAAAAATGAAATGATCACCGTGAACGTTGCGACCATGCGAAAAGATTTGCGCGCCATGCTCGATCAAGGACAGAGTTTAAACAGGCAAATGCCATTAACCACACAATCATTGGCTAACTTTGACAAAGCCGATGCAAGTGGTTTGTCATCTGCCGATTGCACGCAATTGTTGGTGTGGTGGTTGGCTAACGGTAAAAAATAAATTAATGCGCAACAACGGCGCCCACAGCAGAGAATAAATTTTTAATGGCTGTGACTTCAATGTTGCGACTGATAAAAACCAAACGCGTGTCGTGATCGTCGCTTGGCCAGCGATCCAATTTAACGGGCGGATGAAAAATATGTTGAACACCTTGAACCACAATCGGTTTACCGTCCACGTTGACTATGCCTTTGACTCGCAGCAGATCGGGCCCGCGCAATTGACTCAACAACTCCATCGCCGAAGAAAAGGCCTGCCATTGAAATGGGGTTTCAAACCTCAAACTGAGTGTTGCAATGCTTGAATCATGCAAGGCTTGTTTTTTTCCTAAATATCGTTCGCCATCAGAAGACAATTGATTCAAATCTTCGCCTAAAAAATACAAGGTGTTGTTGTTGACTCGAGATGAGTTGAGTCCTAGGTTGATTAAATCGTTGGGTTGTGCGTTTCCATTGAGTGAAAAAAGTATTTTGCTCATGGGTTGTAGTTGCACAATGGCTTGTTGCAACTCGTCTAATTGCTCTAAAGCGACTAAATCTGTTTTGGTGATGACCACGCAGTCGGCCATGGCAATTTGTTTATTGGCTACCGATTCATTTTTTAAAAGATTAAGGCCATGAAATGCATCGATCAAACTGATCATGCCATCCAGCCTAAATTGAGCACCAATCAAAGTGTCGCTCATCAGCGTTTGAATCACAGGTGCGGGGTCGGCGAGCCCCGTGGTTTCAATCATCACGCGATCAAATTCTGGAATCAAGCCTGAGCGACGCTGGGCAAATAAATCTCGCAATGTATCTTGCAAATCAGTTCTTACCGAGCAACAAATACAACCATTGGCGAGCAAACTGATGTTCTCATTGGACATCGATACCAAATCGTGATCGATACCGATTTCGCCCACTTCATTGATGATGACAGCCACCTTGTTCATATCGGGGTGGCGCACCAACTGAGAAATCAGTGTGGTTTTACCGCTTCCCAAAAACCCAGTGATTAAACTCACGGGCAATCGAGAAGCCAAAAGATCGCGTTGTTGATTCATAAATCAAACACTAGATATTCATCTCCAATGTATAAAGTCCACCCGTGAAGCGATCGACGGTATAAACAATGCGTCTTTCATCGACATACACATCGTTGAGTTGAATAGCGCCTGCAGGAGAGAGTTTGGGTGCGCCGGGTACAAAGTATGCAATCTCTTGAACTGCAAACGGATCGGTCGTGTCATAAATTCTCACACCCGCATTAAAAAACGAACCCACGATGATGGTGTCTGAAACAAATGATGTGGGTACGGGTAAATTTTCATGCAAATTATGTGCGCCAAATCGCCCACCACGCTTGGCAAATACTGCAGGATCTGCCGCAGGAAATGTACCGATGGGAACAGGATTTTTTTCATCGCGCGAGTCAATCATCCAAACCAATTTGGGCCAATCTTTGCCATCGTCTTGAACGCACTCATCGCTCACGATCCATAAGTTGCGTTCAAACAAAGGTAGCAAGGTATGAATAAAACCATTGAACGGTGGCGAATGATTCCAATGTGTTGCAACTTTGATATCGCTTTTGTTGGAGATATCAAGAACGAATGCACCGCCGTCGATGTAGCCGATGTATGCGCGATCGGGTTGTTGTGGAAATACGTTGGTGTTGTGCGCTCTAAAGCCTGTATCAAATTGTGGTTTTAGTCGAGTGGGCTGCGGCGCGCTATCACCCACGCGTGTGCCGGGATACCACCAACGTCCCACCTCAACAGGCTTGGATGGATTGGATACATCCAAAATTCTGTAAAACTGATCGTCGAGTTGATTGTGCGGTTGAAAGTCTGCTGAACCAGAACTCATATGAAGGTATTTACCATCGACAAACCAAACCGCATGAACACCGCGTGAATAGGGGCCTGAGCAATCAAAGTGTGAAATCAGCTTGGGTGCCTCGGGATGACTGACGTCAAACAAATCAACGCCCGCAGGTTTGAGACCTGGTTCAGAGCATTGATAGGCCACGGCCAAGATATTGCCAACGACATCCAAAGAATTGGAGCGAAGTTTCATGTGTGGCAACTCGGTTTGAACAATGACCTTTGGATTTTTGGGATCGGTGACATCCACGCCCGAAAAATTTTTAGGTGCTGATTCGTGCGCCAACCAAAGGATGCGTCGCCCATCGGATGTGGCTTGTATGCCCATGCCTTCTCCTAAGCCGCCAAACCCATTCAATTCATGGTGCGACAAGAGTTTCATGTTGTGTGAAAGTGTTTGATCTGCACGGCCTGCAGGTTGCGACATTTTGTACATATAAGGGTTGTCCTGTTTGTTTTAATTCCTCCACAATATAAACTATTCAAAAAACCAATTTATGGAGACAAAGATGTTTAAACAAAAGATTGCTGTCGGTATATTTGTATTAATAACTCTTTTGGGTTACAACGTTCAGGCGCAAGATGCGAACTTCCCCAATAAGCCCGTCAAATTAGTTGTGACCTATCCGCCTGGTGGTAGTAGCGATTTAATGGCTCGCATCATGGGTCAAAAGTTGAGTCAATATTGGAATCAACCAGTCATCATCGAAAGTAAACCAGGTGCTGCAGGCTCCATCGGTATGGAGTTTGCAGCTCGACAAGCCGCTGATGGATACACCTTTGTGATCGGCAATTTAGGTCCTGCAGGTGTCAATCCTTTGCTGTCTAAAGTTCCATACAGCATGGAGAAAGATTTCATCGCCGTTTCTCTCACAGCAACGGGACCCAATATTTTGGTGGTGCCCACTACTTCACCTTATAAGAGTTTGTCTGATTTGGTGGCTGCTGCAAAAGCAAAACCCGATTCCATCTCTTTTGGAACGAGTGGTCCTGGCAGCATGTCGCATTTGGCTGGCGAGATGATCATGCGCCAAGCGGGCGTGAAGATGATTAGTGTGCCCTATAAAGGTGGTGGTCTTGCAGTGAATGATTTGATTGCAGGGCAAATCAATATGATGGTGTCGGATGCATTGCCTGTCAGTCAACACATCAAAACAGGACGCTTGCGTGCATTGGGTATCACCAGTGCAAAACGTTCACCAATGTCACCCGAGATTCCCACCTTTGCCGAGGTCGGTATGAATGGCTTAGTTGCCGTTAACTGGTGGGGCGTATTTTTACCCACAGGAACACCCAAAGCAATTGTTGATCAGTACATGAGTGCACTCGTCAAAATCATGGCGGATCCCGACTTAAAAGAACGTTTTGCTGGATTAGGCGTTGAAGCCATGGCGAGTACGCCAGATGAATTTCGTGCATTTTTAGCTGAAGAAAAATCCAAATACTCCAAACTCATTTCAGACAACAACATCAAAGCAGAATAAGGTCAATTTCATGTTTTTCAAATGCCAACCCAATTGCTGTCATCCCGCACATCGTCACAGCGCAGCAGCAGCAAAAAAACCTGCAAAAAAATCAATTGCAGTTGCAGTCAAAAAATCTTCATCAACTGCAAAAAAACCATTGAAGATTGATATTCATTGTCATTACTTCAATCCAACCGTTGCACAAAAAGCAGCCGTGATGAAACCCGCTGAGCAAGAAATGGCTTATGTGTATGCCAATCAACTCACGCGTGACGTCAATGTCAAACAAATGAAGGACCGTGCGCCTAAGTTGTCGGATATTGCTGTGCGACTCAAAGACATGGATCGCATGGGGGTTGATGTTCAAGCGGTGTCGCCTGCGCCGTTTCAATACTATTATTTTGCAGAGCCTACATTTGGTGCCGAATTGGCAAGAGAAGTCAACGATGGTATTACCAATATTGTGGCGACGCACCCCAAACGTTTTGCTGGAATAGGAACAGTGCCTTTGCAAAATGCAGACATGGCGGTTGCAGAGCTCAATCGCGCCGTCAAAGATTTGGGATTGCGTGGCATTGAGATCAATACCCATGTGAATGGTAAAAATTTAACCGATCCATCACTCGGATTAGAAAAGTTTTTTGCACGAGTGGCCGAGTTGGGTGTGGCGTTATTTATTCACCCCAATGGTTTTAGTGATGCGCAACGACTCACCGAACACTACTTTAATAATGTGATTGGTAATCCGTTGGAAACCACCGTCGCAGTCAGTCATTTGATTTTTGATGGTGTCATGCAACGCAACCCCAAACTCAAAGTGGTGTTGGCTCACAGTGGCGGTTATTTGGCCCACTATTGGGCGCGTATGGATCACGCACATCGCGCGCGTCCCGACTGCAAAACAGTGATCAAGAAAAAACCATCGTCGTATCTCGAAAAATTTTATTTCGACACCATCACGTTTGATCCCGGTATGTTAAAAAATTTAATCGATCGCTTCGGTGCAGATCATGTGATGTTAGGAACGGATTATCCGTATGACATGGGTGAAGACGATCCTGTGGGTTTGATTAATTCCGTCAAAGGACTTAAAAAAATTGACAAAGATTTAATCATGGGTGGCAATGCTGCCAAACTTTTGAAAATTAAAACATATTGATCTGAAAGGTTGAATGATGAAAAAATTATTATTAACAATTGTTGCCAGTGTGGGTTTATGCGGCGCGTTGCAAGCGCAAAATATTTCGATTGCAACGGGTGGCACGGGTGGTGTGTATTACCCCATGGGAGGCGGCATGGCGGCAGTGCTGTCTAAGCATGTACCTGGCATGCAAGCCACTGCAGAAGTCACTGGCGGCTCGGTAGATAACTTGAAATTGATTGGAACAGGCAAGCCCTATATCGGCTTTACCATGACCGATGCAGGACTTGACGCATACAACGGTGAAGATAAATTCAAAGGACACAAAGTGCCTTTGCGCACGCTCATGATTTTGTATCCCAATCGCATGCATGTGGTAAGTATTGAAGGTCGTGGTGTTAATCGCATGGCTGACCTCAAAGGCAAACGCGTGTCTACTGGCTCTCCTGGTAGTGCAACAGAAGTAATGGCTTTTCGTTTGATTGAAGCGGCAGGTTTAGAAAGAGACAAAGACATGAAGCGCGAGCGGTTAGGTGCTGCAGAGTCAGTCAACGCCATGAAAGACGGAAAAATTGACGCATTCTTTTGGGTAGGTGGATTGCCAACGGCTGCAGTTACCGATTTGGCCAACACGCCTGGTACCAAAATCAAGATGGTCGATCATGCAGAGGCAGTGGCTGCAATGAATAAAAAATACGGTAACTTGTATGTAGAGGACGTGATTGATAAAGCAGTTTACAAAGGCATGGATACCGACAACAAACAAGCAACAGTAATGAATATTTTGGTTGCTCACGAAAATATGGATGACAAAACGGCTTACAACATTGTGAAAACCATTTTTGATAAGCGCGATGATTTGATTGCTACGCATAAAGAAGCAATGAACTTCAAGTATGAAAATCAAAAACAAAAAGCTTCCCCGATTCCATTTCATCCAGGCGCTGCTAAATATTTTGCTGAAAAAGGCGTCAAGCTCAACTGATGAATACACCTCAAGACATGCATCCAGGCTCTAACGGGCCTGATGTAGTGATCAGCCAAGAGTCACTGAGCAAAGCCGAAGAATTTATTGAAGCCGAGGAGGGCGCGGCCAATAAATTCAAAGGCTGGGCGGCGGTCTTGGTGACCTTGCTCGCCGTGGCAATGTCGGTGTTTCATCTTTATACGGCTTACGCGATTGTTCCCACGCAAATCCTCAGACCCATCCACGTGGGAATGGTTTTGTTTTTATGTTTTTTGATGTTTCCAATCAGTAATGCGTATCGTCATCGCATCATGTGGTGGGATTGGATTGCTGGCGCTTTATCCATTGCAGTCGTCGTTTATTTGGTGATGGGTGGAGATGACTTCACCGATCGAAATACATTGCCAGAAAACTGGGATGTCTTTTTTGGAATTTGTTTGATCGTACTCATCATGGAGGCCATGCGACGCACCAATGGGTGGATCATGCCCATCATCACTTCACTTTTTATTGTGTACGCATTGGCAGGGCCCTCATTGCCCGCACCGTGGACGCACAAAGGTTACGAAGTAGGACGATTGGTGGGTGTGTTGTACATGACCTTAGAGGGTATTTACGGCGTTGCAGTCGACGTATCTGCTTCACTCATTATTTTATTCACCATTTTTGGCGCATTCTTGCAGTATTCGGGTGCGGGTAAGTTTTACATTGATTTTTCTTTTTCTGCGATGGGCGGTAAATCAACAGGCGCAGGTCGCACGGTTGTATTGGCTTCATTTTTGTTAGGGGGTCCATCGGGTTCGGGTGTTGCAACCACGGTTACTTTGGGAGCGGTGGCTTATCCATTGCTCGCAAAAGTGGGGTATGAAAAAAATGCTGCAGGTGGTTTGTTGGCTGCAGGTGGATTGGGCGCTATCATCTCGCCCCCTGTATTGGGTGCGGCAGCTTTTTTAATTGCTGAATTTTTAAAAATTTCATACCTTGATGTGTTGTTGATGGCGATCATTCCAACACTTCTTTTTTATCTCGCCCTATTTTTGATGGTTGAAATTGATGCTCGCAAATACGGAATGCGCGATAGCGCCATCGAACGTGTTGATTCAATTTGGAATTTAACGCGCAAATATTGGTATCACTTTTTGTCTCTCATCTCGATCGTGTTTTTTATGATGTGGGGCTTCTCGCCCGTGTTGTCGGTGTTTTGGGCTACGGTGGTTTCACTCTTTACCAGCATGCTTAGAAGCGACACCACACTCATCCCCTACGATCTGTTTGAAGGTGGAAGCGATTGGATGCAACGCATGTGGTCTTCACCATTCATCAAAGCGATGGAGGGCGGATCGATTGGCGTGCTCAATGTTGCGGCGACTTGCGCGGGTGCTGGCATTATTGTGGGCGTCGTCACGCTCACAGGCTTGGGACTTAAATTCAGCACCATCGTGATTGACTATGCGGCAGGTTCGTTGCTCTTAACAGCCATCTTCACATCTTTGGTGGTTTGGATTGTTGGACTCGCGGTTCCTGTTACTGCTTCTTATATTATTTGTGCAGTGATTGCTGCACCCGCACTCACCAAATTAGGCGTTCCTGATTTTGCCGCGCACATGTTTATTTTTTATTACGCTGTGTTGTCTGAAGTTTCTCCACCCACCGCGCTTTCGCCTTTTGCGGCAGCAGCCATCACAGGCGGCGACCCCTACAAAACAACCTTGCAATGTTGGAAATACACAGTCCCTGCATTTTTATTGCCCTTTATGTTTGTACTCGATCCCAGTGGACAGGGATTGTTATTGATGGGTTCTACAAAGTCCTTGGCGTCAGCCGATTGGGTCTCTATCGGTTTGGTATTCACAACAGCAGCCTTGGGCATTGCATCGATCGCAGCAGGCTTTCAAGGATGGGCTTGGGTTAAAACCACCACCTACGAGCGCTTACTTTTTATCGCTGCAGGATTTGCTTTGGTCTACCCGTCGACTTGGAGTGATGGATTAGGCTTGGCCATGGTGGGAATTGCAGTTGCCTCACAACTCATCCGTCATCGAAAAAATTAATTCAAACTATTTTTTGATCATGAAACTTTCAACACAAACCCAAGGCGTTTTTCCGATTGCGCCCACACCTTTTTTTGAAGATGGAAAAATTGATTATTCATCCATCGATCGATTGGCCGATTTTTATGTGGGTTGTGGTTCAACAGGCGTGACCGTGCTTGGGCAATTGGGCGAAGCACCCAAACTGTCTTCGCAAGAAGGTATTGCGATCACCAAACAATGGATTCAAAAATTTAAAAACTTACCCGTGATCGTGGGTGTGTCGGCACCTGGCTTTGCAACTATGCAGGCATTAACACACGAAGTGATGTCATTGGGCGCGGCTGGCGTGATGATTGCGCCACCCAATACTTTGCGCACCAACGAACAAATCATTACGTATTACGCACAAGCAGCCGAAGCTATCGGCCATGATGTGCCGATTGTGTTGCAAGATTATCCGTTGACGTTTTCTGTGCAGATGTCGCCGCAAGTGATTCGTACCATGGTTGAGCAAATTAAAAGCATCGTGATGCTGAAACACGAAGATTGGCCAGGTTTGGAAAAAATTTCAACGCTTCGTGGCTATGAAGCAGAAGGCACGATGCGTCACATTTCTATTCTGTGCGGCAATGGTGGTTTGTTTCTTGACTACGAAATGGCGCGTGGTGCAGACGGTGCCAATACGGGATATTGCTTTCCAGATATGTTGTGTGATGTAGTCCGTTTGTCTCACAGTGGTCAGGCGCAAGAGGCGCATGATTTGTTTGACTCACACTTGCCATTGATTCGATACGAGCAACAACCAAATATTGGTTTGTCGGTTCGAAAAAATGTGATGTTCAGACGCGGCTTAATCAGTTGTGACGCACAAAGAAAACCAGGCGGCTTGATGAGCGTAAAAACCCATGCAGAGGTATCACACTTACTGAGGAGATTAGCCCGACACGACCCACGTGCTCAAGGTTTATAATTACTATTGCGCTTTAAAAAATCGAGTTGAATCTGCAAATAGTGTTCAGGTATTTCAAAATAGGGGAGAGCGCCTGTGGGGAGCGAGTGAACTTCCCATTTCCCTTGGCATGACGTATTGCGAATCCCACTGTAATCTTTGAAATCCCCTTTTTGACCGTGAATCATCAAAACAGGGCATTGAATATTTTCGTAAACCGTGTGAATGTCTTTGCTAAATAGGACTCCACTTAAAAAACACAATGGGGCATACTCGGCGTTGGCTTGTTGAGCCGTTAAACAATTGTAGTCCCACAATTGTTCATCGATTAAAGATGATCCCCATGTCTTTTTTAAAAAAATACGAATAATTGAAGGTCTTGTAAGTTGCTTAAATAAAAATGCCCCCCATCCTTTTTCTCTTAATAAATGATTGAGCCACGGAATCATTCGCGTTGTGCCTGTGGGTTCGCGAAAACGTTGACCTTTGCGCAAACCTGTAGGGCTAATTAAGGTAATGGATTGAAACAACTCAGGTTTTAATGTGCACGCACGCGATAAAAATTCAGACGAAAGTGACAGCGCAACGGCATGAACTTTTTGATTGGTATGCCTCTGTGCAATCCAATTCGCTGTTTGTTTGATGGTATCGGTCATGATGGTGTGCGTGTATTGAATGTCCTTGCGGTCTGAGAGGCCGTATCCTGGCAAATCGATTGCATAGACCGTGTAATTCGCTTGAAGACTTTCAAACAATGGTCTCATTTCGGCTGCACTGGCAACCGCATTGACGCTGTGAATTAAAAATAAGGGCGGTCCATTGCCCGATTGATAGAGGGTTATTTGTCCATTGGGTGTATCTAGATGATGCGCGATGGCGTCAAGCGCTGGCGGTAAAGTTGTTGTCATTGTTGTGTGTCAATCCACTCTAATTGATGGAAGTCAAATCCAGACTCAATCGTCGGTTTAACAATTTGAAAATAGGGCGACACATCAAAATCTCTGGGTGTAAACAAGCTGTGATGTTTGGTTGGAAAAATTTGAGGTTGACCATATGAGTCTTTCGCCTGTTCCAATCGTGATCGATCTGCATCTGCCAATATGGGGTAGTGTATCGATTCAAAAGCTTGTGCAATTAAGGTAGAACAAATCGCTTGGCTAGGGTCTCCACTACCTAGAGACAGCAACCTTCTTCGAAACCGTGTAGGTATCGGCGGCGTTGGAAAAAGATATCTTGCCAAATCAAAGATATTGCGCAGATCGTATTGATTGCCGATTTTTTCAATCGCATAGGATGTGATTGCTCTGCATTCTTCAGATTTGATCTTAGCAGGCCTACAAATGCGTGTGTGCATTTTGGAATAGCGTTCTAAGTCAGAACTGATCACGCCGCGCAAGGTATCCGCTTCCACTAAGCAGTGATTGGGATTGCCTCCCATATCAGCCAAATGTGATCCCACATATAGTGCGGCATGCGACCATGTCGATTGCGTGAGGTATTTAATCGCAGTACTCACGCGCGTATTACCTTCGACCAACAAGACATCGCCAGGGCGAAGTGTGGTTTGCAAATGCAATGGATTAGACGGCGGGGCACTGCCTTTTATAAAAATTTCTTGAGCTAAGTAGCTTGCAATTTGTTTGCCCAAAAATTGAAAGGCTCTGTTCATTTTTGTGTCGGGTTTGGGTTGAATTGCGATAGTGCCACACCTGCTAAGGCCATTAAGCCGCCCAAAATTTTGGTTGTTGTGAATTCTTCACCTGTGATAAGCCATGAAAACACACCCGCTACCACAGGCATGAGATACATCAAAGGAGCAGATTTTGAAACACCTCTGACAGCATTGATCCAACCCCACACCAACCATCCCATAAACGCGGACATAAACACCGATAAAAATAAAATGAAGGCAATCGTTGGCGTGATCAACTCGGCTGTATGTTCCCAACTGAGCGATGCAGTGATAAAAAATATCGGTACCGATCCGATCAATGTGGCATACCCCATGGTAATCCAACTGCCATGGCGTTCAATCATCGGTTTGGTTTTGATGGTGTATAAAGAAAATGAACACGCCGCAGTTAATAAAATCAAATCACCCAAAGATGCTTGCCATTGCACGTGCATGATTTTTTGCGACAAAAAAATCATCACACCCATACAAGCAACGGTAACACCAGTGAGTTGTCTGGCTCCCATGCGTTCCAATTTCATGATTCGCAAGATAAGTAAAGTAAATAGAGGTCCGCAAGCCAATATCACTGAACTCGAAAATGGAGTTGACCAATGCGCGCCCCATGCCGCCAAAGTGGTGTGCAAACTGTGTCCAATCAAGCCCAAGATGGTCATGGGTAACCAATCTGCTCTTGGCAGTGGTGGAAAAAATTCACCGCATTTGATTCGAAACATGATCAATGCACAGACAGGCATCACCACGTAGCGACACATTAAAAAGCTGGTGGGTTCCAAAATGGTGAGCAAATATTTTTGAACGGTAAAGTTAGCTCCCCATATCAAGATCAAACCTATGGCAGCAAGCAGGGCCATATTTTGTAAACGTTGATGTTGAGATGGATTGTGCATTAACCATTGTGACTCTTTTGGGTATATCCCTTGTAAGTCACATTAATCATGAGCTGAAGCAATCTTGTAATCATAATTGATTTAAATTTCTCTAAAACGAGTTCAAATGGATTCATTCGTTTGAATTGAAATTCATTGGTCTTCAAGTTTCCCCAGTTAGTGCCGACCTATTCGTTTTAGGATATTCTTATCCTATGGAAATTGCATTCTTTAGGAGAAGTTCATGTCCTCACTCGCTACCAAGCCCCAATCCCCTTTGTCTTGCACCTGCTGTGCGCCTTTTTCTTTAACGGACAAGACAACAAGGCGTAGCTTGTTGGGCCTTGGCGCTGCCACATTGGCGGGAGTCGCATTGGGACTTCATTCAAACACCGCGCAAGCGTCCAGTGGCAACTACGAATCCATGTTGATCAATTGCATTGATCCTCGCTTTACGACTTTGAGTTGGCAATACATGGGTTTGTTGCAAGGCGTTAATCGCGACAAACTTGACGACAACTACAGTCACTTTGTAATTGCAGGCGGTCCTATTGGTGCTGTGCATCCCAAATTTGCAGCATGGCACAAAGCCTATTGGGACAATTTAGACATCACCGTTTCTTTGCATCACATCAAGCGAGTTGTTGCACTCACGCACCGCGATTGCGGCGCCGCAAAATTGGCTTTTGGTGACGATAAAGTTTCTAATAAGGATGTAGAAACTGCTTCTCATTCAGATGCACTCAAAGAATTCAGATCACAAGTCATTAAGCGTCAACCCAAATTGAGCGTGATTACAGGAATCATGGATTTGAACGGACGCGTTGATTTGGTTGGATAAAGCGTCAACGCTCTACCGTTACTAAGTTTCCCAACCACTCGTGCAAAACTTGTCTCGAGTTTTGTAGTCCGTTTGTTGATGGGAGTGCGTGTAACAACGCAGATCCGCTGGGCATGAATTTGCCAGTGGGTGCAGGCCTTACTTCAAAACCTACTTTTTGAAACTGAGCCACACTGCGTTGCATATGCACATGGGTAGTCACCAAAACAATTTTTTTAATACCTTCTTTTTCTAGAATGGTCCATGTGTTTTGCGCATTTTCTTGCGTGTCACGTGAAGTCATCTCCATCCATCGCAAATTATTTTTGTAATGACGCAGTGCTACGATTTGAGCACTTTGAGCTTCTGCTATTTTTTGATTAGGTGCGCCGTGACCGATGCCGCCCGAAAATAGCACAGGTAACTGGATTTGATCTGCCAGCCATAAACCATAACGCAAACGTGCATGACTGGGTTCACTCAAGTCAGCCGTCTTGTATTCATCTCGTAAATCGTAAGAACCACCACCCAAAATAACAATAGCTTGCGCATCTTTCAATTCGGATACATCAATTGTTGGATAATTTTTGAGTAAATGGTCAGATAAGGCAATCGCCACCGATTGGCAACTCAAAATCCACAAAATAACAATACCAAAAAAAATCAAGCAGCAAGCAGTTTTAAAAAATCGCTTGATTAAAAATAAACCCAACAATGCACATAAAATAGGCCCTGCGGGTGGCAAGACAAAAGCAGCAATTAAAGGCTTGATCATCGTGTCTTCGTTGTTACATCCAATACTGGCATGATACACAACGCTCTTTCATCGCTTCATACAGGAACAACCATGTCCGATTCTTTGTCCAATTCTCTGAACCCAGGCGTTCAAAAGCGTGAAGTTTTTGGCTGGGCCATGTATGACTTTGCCAATTCTGGGTATGTCACCGTTGTTATGACGGCCGTGTTCGCCTCTTATTTTGTAGGTGGCATTGCTAAATCGGCAACATGGGCCACATTGGCTTGGACCATCGCTTTGAGCATTTCTTATGCGTTGGTGATGATCACTATGCCCATCATTGGTCAATGGGGCGATGTGTACGCCATCAAAAAGAAATTGTTGATGTGGACTACAGCAGCCTGTGTTATCACTACCGCCATGTTGTCTTGGGTGCAACCTGGAGACATTTTTCTGGCGCTATTTTTAGTTGTTCTTTCCAATTTATTTTTTTCATACGGCGAAACGCTTGCTGCTGCATTCTTGCCTGAATTGGCACAACCCCAAGCCATGGGCAAAGTCAGTGGCTGGGGGTGGTCATTGGGATATGTCGGGGGCATGTTGTCGCTCGGCGTGAGCCTTGCCTATGTTTTAAACGCACAAAAAAATTCAATCCCAGCGTCTCAATTCGTACCCGCCACGATGTTGATTACAGCAGGTTTGTATGGGGTCGCTTCCTTGTTTTGTTTTGCACTCCTCAAAGAACGCGCCGTTGCCAAAGAAGTCAATGAAGATATTGACAAGCCAGCGCTCAATTTAAAAGCCTTGATGCTGACATTCAATAAGGCCCGCAAATACAAAGATTTTTTACAACTCTTGGCTTGCATCGTGGCCTATCAAGCTGGCGTTGCTGTGGCCATTACATTGGCAGGTATTTATGCAGAACAAGTGATTGGTTTTGAGCCACAAGAAACCATGGTTTTGATTTTTGTACTCAATATCGCGGCCATGGTGGGCGCATTCGGTTTGGGTTACTTGCAAGACAAAATGGGACATAAATCCACACTCGCACTCACATTGGTCGGATGGATTCTCACTTGTATTTTGGCCGCTCTCACCACCAGCAAAGGTGTGTTTTGGATTGCGGCGGCGGTTGCAGGATTTTGTATGGGTTCGAGTCAATCCTCAGGGCGCGCCATGGTTGGTATTTTGGTGCCAGCCGATCAATCAGCAGAATTTTTCGGCCTATGGAGTTTCGCGGTTCGCTTGGCCAGTATTTTGGGACCCTTGATGTATGGCTTGATCACGTTTCTGACAGATGGCAATCAACGCATCGCCATTGCATCCACCGGACTTTTATTTGTTGTAGGTTTGTTATTGTTATTGCCCCTTAATTTAGATCGGGGACAAGAGTTACGCAGGCAAGAATCGAACGCAAGCCATTAATCCTTTGGATTGTGGGTTGTCTTCAAGACTAAATTGCGCATTCATCAATCGTGCGTATTCGCTCACAATTGATAACCCTAAACCAGATCCGTTGGAAGACTCTGCGGTTTTTTTGCCTTTTGACCACCTGGCCAGGGCTTGTTGTTTTTGCTCATTGCTCAACCCTGATCCTTCGTCAATCACTCGCAGTTGAATTGGTTCATTCGCATATATTGTTTTAACAATCGCAACCGTGATATTTGGCTTTTGATTTGAAAAATCACATCCATGACGCATCGCGTTATCAATCAAGTTATTCAAAATACCTTCTAACAAAGGGCGATGCGCTTTGATATTACAGGGCGCATCCAAACCCATTCCGCCTAAATCAATACCCATTGCATCTGCACGCGGTAAAAAGCGAATCAAAGTGTCTCGAGCTACTTCATCGAGTGCGATAGTTTCTAAAACAACGCTGTTGCGCGCTTCATCTGCCAAAGCCAAGGCAATCAGTTGATCGATCAAACGGCTTGCCTTGTCTTGCGTGCCCAATATAGCGACAAGTTGATCTTTCATCACTTCGGGCGATTGATTTTTAACTCCGTATTCTGCCAATGCACGAATACCCGCCAGTGGTGTTCGCATCTCATGGGCGATATTTCCAGAGAACTCACGTTGTGCCTTGACTTGTTCTTGAATGCGCGACATTAAGCTATTAAAAGAATTGCCCAGTTTTTGAATATCGCTCACCTTGGCGTCTAAATTTAAAGGATTGAGATTATTGGAGTCACGGTGCCGCATGTTGTCCTCAAGATCAGACAAGGGCTGTAAATCATCGCGAATCATTTTTCTAAGCCAAAGCAGCAACAGCAACAATATAAAAATTTGCGGCAAGATGCTGATGTAAAGTAAATTTTCGAGCATGCTGTCTCTGCCTGTTGTGGTTTGTGCCATCACCACATAAAAATCAGGATCTGTTTGATGATGCAAGGTGATCGAGCGAAGGCTCTTTCCTTGATAGTTGTATTCTGTAAATGCGGGTTTTTTTTCTGCTTCTTTTAATTGCAAGGTAAGGCCGCCGTGTCCAGCCACCCATTTGCCATCGGGATCATAAATTGCAAAATAAATAGACTCTACAGGGTCAAATAAAACCGTGCTTAAATCTTGCGAAGTTAAATTCAGTTTTATTTTTCTCTCGTTGTATTCATCTATTTCTAAAACTCGGCTTGAAATCAAATAGGCGTCATCCAATAAGCTTCGGTCATGGGCTTTTTGAACAAAATAACTCGCCACCATCATGGTGGTGGCAGCTCCTAATATCCATGTAATCGCCAGAGGAATAAAGACATGCTGTAGTATTTTTGTTTTGAAGGATGGAAAACGAAATTGTTCAATCACGATGAACTCACTTCTAAAACATATCCGATACCTCTAACCGT
This sequence comes from Betaproteobacteria bacterium, assembly GCA_009921265.1. Classification (GTDB taxonomy): domain Bacteria; phylum Pseudomonadota; class Gammaproteobacteria; order Burkholderiales; family Burkholderiaceae_C; genus Limnohabitans. The sequence continues at coordinate 46,989 of RFYV01000003.1, forward strand.
ACGAATCGTGGCGCCACTGGCGGCAATTTTTTTTCTAATGCGTGAAATAAAAACTTCTAAAGCATTGTTGCCCAAGTAATCATCGAGGTCTGATAGTTTTTCGGATAACACCGATTTGCTCACCACGCGACCCGAGGGTGAGCATAGCTCCCACAGCACTTCAAATTCGCGCGCGGGCAAAATCAACTCATCTCCCCCCATTGAAAATCTTCTTTGCGCGCGATGCAAAACCAAGTGACCGACCTGATGTATTTCTTCTGATTTGTGTTGAATACGTCTTGTGAGCGCATGTAGTCTGGCTTCAACTTCGGCCAATTCAAAAGGTTTGCCTAAATAATCATCGGCGCCTAAATGGAGACCTTCGATTCGCTCTTCGGTGCGATTGCGCGCTGTTAAAACAAGCACAGGTGTTGTGTCACCGCGTTGCCTGGCTTTTTGAAGCAATTGCAGGCCACTGGCCGTTTCAAACTGTGCGTTGTGCGACATCGGTAAATTCAAATCAAGAACAACTGCGTCATAGGGTTGATTGCGCCACAGTTGATCAGCGTCTGAAAAATTGTCGCTTGCGTCAATTCGGTGCCCACTATCACTTAAGCTCTTTTGTAATACCTTTTGAATAACAGGATCGTCTTCAATTAAAAGAATTCGCATGGTGTGGTTTAAATCGCAAAAAAAAGATTAATCGCTGTTGGTCAGGTTTTGGTCAGGGCGGGTATGAGATAAACTACGAATGAGCATACGACATTCGTTTACATTTTGCAGGATTGCCCAAGCGCTGGCAAGCCTTTGCATCTTTATTTTGATGGGGTTTGCGCAAGCGCAAGTCACGCAAAGTACAAGGGGCTCTGCGCCTGCAAGTTTTCAACAGGCTACACCTTTAAAACTTTCCGTTGTTCTTGATTGGGTCAAGCGACTGCCAGATGTTGGCGTTGCACTTCAACAATGGGAGTCTGCCAAGGCCAATATTCAAATCGCTGATCACGCACCATTACCCGTTGCTTCCATCAAGGCAGGATCGATTGATTTGCAAAATGGCATCGGCAACGGAACCATTCTTGGACAAAAGCGAGTGGATAAAGCATTGGGTGTTGACTGGACTTGGGAGAGGGGTGACAAAAGGCTGCAACGCACACTCACTGCGCAAAATGAAGCGGCTGCTGCTTATTCCGAATATCTCGATGTCGTGGTGCAAAAAAATATTGAAGCATACATAGCGTATTTTCAACTCAAGGCTTCACAACAACGATTTGAAGAACTCAATGATTTGTTACAAAGCTCAGTGCAACTCGAGCGTATCAGTCAACTTCGACTCAAAGCAGGCGACATTTCACAGCAAGACGTGTCTCGCATCGCAATTGAAACACTCAGAGCACAAACCGATGTGCTCACTGCGCGTTTAGAAAATCAAAAATCTATTCGTACCCTGGCCATAGCCACAGGCATCGCCACTCCCGCAGATCAATGGTTTGCGGCTGACAATTGGCCCGAACAACAAGCGTCTTTTTTAACGCAAGATTTTTCAGATCAACAATTTTTAGCGTCTATTGAATCAAGACCCGATGTGATTGCGGCCAAGCAACGCGTCACAGCTGCAGAGTTTGCTCTGAAGTCTGCACAAGCGCTCAAGTCCACCGACGTGACAGTGGGCAGCTCCTTTGATCACTATCCGCCCGATCAACGCCGATCGGTTGAGTTGCGTATGCAGTTTCCTCTTCAATGGGGTTACTCGTATCAAGGTGAAATTGTTCGTGGGCAAACGCAATTACAAATTGCCAAAGACACCTTGCAAAAAGTGGTGGTCAATGCCAGCTCTCAATTGAGTAACGCATGGAGCAACGTCAAAATTGCTGCGCAACGATTGCAAGCCTTTGAAAATGAAATGGCGCCTAAGGCACAACAAGTTTTAGAGCAAGCCGAGCTAGCCTATCAAAAGGGCGGGATCAGTCTTACTGATTTATTAGAAGCCAGACGTATTTATCGTACCACTCGATTAGACGTTGTCAATGCAAAACTCGAATTTTCATCCGCAACGGGCGCCTGGCAAATGCGCACCCAAAACAACAACACATCATCCACACAGCCCGTGATTAAGAATTGACATGATTCCAATGCACAACCGTTTTGTATTCGCAGCATTCGTATTATTTTTAAGTATTTTTTTGCATTCATGCAAAGATGCTGAAAAAGCAATAGCGCAAGCACCTCAACCGATTTTAGAAAATAATCGATTGCGATATCCAGCAGGCCATCCACAACTGTTGTCATTCGCTATTATTCAAGCGCAACCCATGGGTATTTCTCACGTGGTTGCGCCTGCCAGAGTGGTGTGGAATGAAGACCGTACACAACGCGTCATGGCACCCTTTGCAGGTCGCGTGGCGCGCATTGTGGTCGACATGGGACAAGAAGTAAAACCAGGTACTCTATTGGCAGAAATTGCATCCCCAGAATTTGGTGTTGCACAAGCCGAAACCACGCGCGCACAGGCTGATGTCAATGTAGCGCAAAAAAATCTAGAAAGACAAAAAGATTTATTCGAGTTGGGCATCGTTGCCAAAAAAGAATTAGAGCAAGCGCAAGCTGACGCCATCCGAGCCAAAGCAGAACTTGATCGTGCCAACGCCAAAACTGCTTTGTATGGCGGTGCAAAAAGTGTTGATCAGCAATTGGCTTTGCGCTCTGAAATGCGTGGTTTGGTGGTCGAGCGAAACATCAACCCTGGTCAAGAAGTCAAACCCGAATCAGCGAGTCCTACCAATCCCGCATTATTTTTAATTTCTGATCCCTACGAGATGTGGTTGCAAATCGATGCACGCGAAGAGTTCCTCAATGATATAAAGCAAGGTCAGTGGGTTCAATTCAAAGCCAATGGGTTGAGCGATCAAGTTTTTAAAGCCAAAGTCGTGGCGTCAAGCGACTTCATTGATCCAGTCAGTCGCGTGATCAAAATGCGTGCATTGGTTTCCAATCCGCAACGATTACTAAAAGCCGAAATGTTGGGCTCTATTCAATTTGACAGGTCGTCCATTTCGGGTGTGGTGGTGCCCGCCAAAGCCGTGTTTTTAAAAGGTGTGCAGCATTGGGTTTTTGTTGAGACAGCACCCAGTGTTTTTGAGCCACGAGAAGTGGCGGTGATGCCTCTTAGTCCTCAGCAAGTTGTGATAACAAAAGGTTTGCAACCGGGTCAACCATTCGTAAGCGACAACGTCTTGCTACTTGCACGCGAATTTAAAATCGCACAAGATAACTTAGAGATGTCTGCATCCCCCGTCTTGGCGCCTGCTCAAAAGCCATGAAAAATTTAATACGTTACGCTTTAGATCAATACGTTGTAGTGGCCTTGGCCACATTGCTCTTTGCTTTTGCGGGTGTGATTGCATTCAAAAATTTAAGTGTTGAAGCATTTCCAGACGTGACCGATACACAAGTTACCGTTATCTCTTTGTATCCAGGGCGTGCGGCAGAAGAAGTAGAAAAACAAGTCACACTACCGATCGAAGTGGCATTATCAGGATTGCCCAACTCGATTCGACTTTTTTCTCACACGCAGTTTGGGTTGTCATTCAATGTCATTACTTTCAATGACAATGCCGAAGTCAATTTGGCCAGACAACAAGTGAACGAGCGTTTAAGAAGCATTGATTTGCCGCCAGGTGTTGAAGCCAATATTGCACCCAACGCGACGCCAGTGGGTGAAATCATGCGCTATCGACTCAGAGGCGATGGTTTTTCAACCACCGATTTGCGCACCCTCGAAGATTGGGTGGTTGAACGAGCCTTGCGTCAAGTCAGTGGTGTTGCCGATGTGGTTGCCATGGGCGGTTACATCAAGCAATACGAAGTGAGGCCTGATCCTGCCAAATTGCGCGCCTACAAAATCAGCTATCAAAATTTACTCGATGCGTTGGGCAGAAGTAATTCAAATGCAGGCGGCAGTTATATCACTCAAGGCATTCAACAATACACGATACGCGGCATTGGCTTGCTTCAATCCGTTGATGACATTGGTCGCATTGTTTTGTCGTCGCGCAACACCACACCCGTTCTCATTCGTGACGTTGCAGAAGTTCATATCGGCTCGGTCCCACGCTTGGGTACTGTGGGTCAAGATCAAGACGATGACATCGTCACAGGTATTGTGGTGATGCGTCGTGGAGAAAATCCATCGGTAGTTCTTAAAAACGTCAAAGAAAAAATTGAAGAACTCAATCAAAAAGGATTACCCAAGGGCGTACAAATCGTTCCCTTTTACGATCGAACATGGTTGATGGCCAAAACGCTTGGTACCGTATTTAGAAATTTAGTCGAAGGCGCATTGTTGGTCTCATTGGTGTTGTATTTGTTTTTATCCAATGTCCGAGCCAGTTTGTTGGTTGTGTTGGTGATTCCTCTTTCACTCTTGGCAACGTTCTTAGGCCTCAAGTTCATGGGTGTGCCAGCCAACTTGCTCAGTTTGGGTGCCATGGACTTTGGCATCATCGTCGATGGTGCTGTCATCGTGATTGAAAATATCATGCATCGATTGGCCGAGCGCGGCGAAGGCATGAACGAAAAAGAGCGCAAAGACGTGATCGTGTCGGCAGCTAATGAAGTAGGGCGACCTACTTTGTTTTCCATGCTCATCATCATTGCGGCGCATATTCCGATATTTGCTCTTCAAAGACACGAGGGACGAATTTTTCAACCGATGGCCTTGTCGGTCACTTCTGCTCTTATTGGTTCATTGATTTTTTCACTCACCTTGGTGCCAATGTTGGCTTACTGGGTACTCAGAAAAAAATTACCTCATCACGACAACAAGTTGGTCACTGCTGCCAAATCTTTTTATAAACCGATTTTGCTTTGGTCGCTCAATCACAAAAAAAATATCATCATCGGCGCATTGATAGCATTTGCGATATCGATGTTTGCAGCTTCACGCTTAGGTTCAGAGTTTTTACCCGAACTCAATGAAGGCACCATATGGGTCAATGTTCGATTGCCCTCCAGCGTTTCCAACGATGAGGCCGCCAGAATTCTAAAAAATGTAAGGCGCGCATTGCTCACAGTGCCCGAGGTGCGAACTGCTGTATCAAAGGCGGGTCAACCCGAAGACGGCACCGATCCAAAAACCATCAGCATGGCAGAGGTTTTTGTAGATATCAAACCACAAGATGAATGGCGCTCTGGTCTTACACGCGAACAACTCATTGATCAACTCGATCGTGCGGTTTCAGCTTTGCCGGGTATACAGCCTACATTTTCACAACCCATTCGAGATAACGTGTTGGAGTCCATTTCACAAATCGATGGACAAATCGTCATCAAAATTTCTGGTGATGATTTGGCGCAACTCAAAAAAACGGCAGAAGCCATCGAACTTGAAATCAAACAAGTCAAAGGTGTTTTTCGTGCAGAGATCGATCGACTCGGTGAATTGCCACAGTTATTAATTGAAATTGATCGCGAACGCGCCGCGCGTTTTGGCCTCAACATCAGCGATGTACAAGACGTGATTGAATCTGCACTGGCTGGCAAAAGTGCAACCAGTTTATGGGAGGGTGAACGCCGCTTTGCAGTTGCTGTTCGACTTTCACCCGACAAAAGACAGTTGGCTGATTTGTCTGCCATCTCCATTCCCGTAGCAGACGGGGGCTTCACCTCTCTCGGCCAGGTGAGCCAAATTCGCGAAGCCAGTGGAGCCATGAACATTGCACGAGAAGCAGGGCGCAGAACCATGGCGATTGGTATTTTTATCAAAGACCGCGATATGGGATCGATTGTGGCAGATATGAAAGTGCGTGTTCAACAACGCATACAAATTCCAGCAGGCTACACACTCACATGGTCGGGTGAATTTGAAAACCAAGAACGTGCCATGCAACGCTTGAGCATTGTGGTCCCTATTTCATTGCTCTTGATTTTTGTATTGCTATTTGATGCATTCAGCTCATTTAAAACGGCGATGTTGATTTTGCTCAATGTGCCTTTGGCGTTGATTGGTGGCTTCATCGCGCTGTGGATTTTTAATATTCCCTTGTCGGTATCAGCTGCCATTGGCTTTATTGCATTGTCGGGGCAGGCCGTGCTTAATGGTGTGGTGATGCTCACCGTTTATCAACAACTGCGGCAGTCAGGGCAAACCGTATTGGATGCTGTGATCAATGGTTCTGATCAGCGACTGCGAACCGTATTGATGACGGCGATGCTGGCCGCTTTGGGTTTGCTTCCCATGGCTTTGTCTCACGATATTGGTGCTGAGACGCAAAGACCTTTGGCCATCGTTGTGATTGGAGGCCTCTTCACAGCCACTTTGCTCACCTTGGTTGTTTTGCCCACTTTGTACGTGGCTTGGTTCACTCCCAAAACTGTCACAAAACGCTGACATAATCTCAAGCAAAGCTAGGAGTTTGCGTTGGGCACTTGTTTGTTTAATTGTCGATTGATAAAAACTCTAGCGGTATCTATTACCGTTAGCATTTTTTATATTCATTCATGGGCTGCACGCCCGATGAATACCGATGACGCCAACATCGTCGACTACAAATCGTGTCAAGTGGAGAGTTGGTATAAAAAAAATCAAAATAATTCAGAGTTCTGGAGTATTCCAGGATGCAACTTTGGTAATGACATTGAATGGTCATTGGGCGGCGTTCACCAAACAGCTGGATCTAGCGACGCTGCCAATTTTTTTTATACATATCAATGTTGGTGGTGTACACCATGTGATGCAAGGGACGACGCAAGCCACATGGGGATTGGGCCTTGAGTATCCGTTATCAAGCCAGTTGATTTTGATATCTGAATCGTTTGGTGAAAAAAAGACAGCTAGCAAATATCAAGTAGGATTGCGATTTTGGATCGTGCCTCAACGATTACAACTGGATACAACTTACGGAAATGCTTGGCAAGGCACGCAACAAGATCGATGGATGACGATTGGTTTGCGCGTGTTAACAGCCCCGTTTTTGCCTTAAAAGCGAAAACCGATCGACAAACGTCGTTGATCAATCTGTGTTAAATTAACTTTAGAGTTTCTGATTATTTTTAAAAAAAGTCGTTGGCGTCGTATCCAAAAGTAATTGATTAAGCATTAATTACTTTAGGAATCACTTCACTATTTGTTACCGATTCTTTGCCTTTTTTATTGGCCCAATCAACAAGCCATCGCTCGCCTTTTTCTGGACTGAATTGCCAAACCACATGATTAACAGTTTGACCCGTGTTGAGGCGGTTGTCTTTGATAGAGTAATAATCCAAATTGGTTTATTTAAAAAATTTTGTTCCTATACCCAAAGAGATCGAATCCATAGGCTCAAAGCTAAGGTTGTAATAGTCTTGAAGATTGGTGCGACTAAAGCCTAAGATGGAATAAACCTTATCCCCCATTTAATGGTTGATTGCTAAGTTTGTAAATCCTTTGGATGCAATTTGAACTGAGGGTTTGATGTGACCCAAATGCGCATCAAGCCTATATTCATATCCTGCGCGTACTTGTTTGAAATGCTCGGGGCCCTTGTAGTATCCTAATGAAGTAATGTGATCGGTCCTGAATTTGCCCTGAGGTTGAGGTCTGTGCCGTTCGTGTTGTTAGAGTTAGCCAAAAAGGTCGGTGTCAATTTATAAAATACCTCTTCCGTATTTTCATTGTCCGTATGAGCACTTTCAGAGCATTGAATGAGAAAAATGAGTAGGGGTGAAACAATTGATTTGTAGCTTTTCATGACAAGAGGATTTATTGGGTATATTTGTATTCAAATAAATTATTAATATAATCATAAATTGCTTAATTTAAACCTGGAGTTTTTCTTATGTCCTTGTTTTTTAGTGCGATGTGGCATGCTTGGGTCGGTAGTTTTCATCCCAAAATGATTGGCTTATCTTTTTTGCCTTTGATATTGATGGTGGTACTGACTCTTGGTGGTGGATATTTTTTATGGGAGCCTGCGCAAGCCGCTTTGCGCGGATGGATGCTTCAAATGCCCGAGCCTTGGTTGTTGAACTATCTCCACCCTTGGTTTTTACAAGCGCTTCAACATATTTTTATTCCAACATTGATCATTGTGTTGATCACACCTGTGTTGGTGATCTTTGCACTTTTAATCGTGTCATGGTTTGCTACGCCTTGGGTGGTTCAACATGTATCCATTCAAAATTTTTCAACTCTTGAAAAAAAACAAGGTGCGAATTGGTTTCACAGCATCGGCTGGTCGGTGTTTTGCACCTGTGTTGCCGTTTTCTTTCTATTGATCTCTTTGCCACTGTGGTTGATTCCGATGCTCGCTTTTTTTATACCTGCACTCATTATTGGATGGCTCACTTATCGAATTATTTTTTACGATTGTTTGTCTTCACATGCGTCAAGCGAAGAAAGAAAAATTTTATTTGAGCAACATCGATATCCATGTTTCATGATCGGCATCACCAGTGGTGCAATGGGTACGATACCAGGCATATTGCTTTCATCGTCATCCATGTTGGCCGCTTTGTTTTTGGTCATCGTTCCAATCGCAGTTTGGCTTTACACCTGGATTATGATTTTTACGGTTCTGTGGTTTGTTCACTATGCATTAACAGCATTGCATCAACTTCGCATTGTTCCAACGATTTACCCCAGCGACAACGTCATTGATATTTAAAAGTTAAAATTACCAGATGACCAATACACAAGACCAACTTCAAACATTCGGACTCATCATCGTTGGCGATGAAATCATGTCGGGTAAACGTGCCGATAAACACTTGCCCAAGTGCATAGAAATTTTAGCCAAGCGCGGTTTGGAATTATCTTTTGCCGAGTATGTGGGTGACTCACCCGATCGGATCACTCAAACATTAGAGCGTGCCTTTGCGCAGTCCAATATTGTTTTTTCTACGGGTGGTATCGGTGCTACACCTGATGATCACACGCGTCAATGTGCTGCCAAGGCTTTGGACCAAGAATTGAAATTACATCCGCAGGCAGAATTATTAATTCGAGAACGCATGCAAGACACGGCTAAAGAGCAGGGGATTGCTTATGAGCCCGATCGCCCCGATAACATTCATCGACTCAACATGGGTGTATTTCCGCTAAGCGCTCAAATTATTCCCAACCCTTACAACAAAATTCCTGGCTTTACTTGTCAAGGAGTAAAAGGAATTGTTCATTTTGTGCCTGGTTTTCCTGTGATGGCTTGGCCCATGATGGAATGGGTTTTAGATGCTTACTATCCGCATTTGTTTGTCAAAGATCAGTGGCTCGAAAAGTCAGTGATTGTTTTTGGTGCCATGGAAGCTTCCCTCACTCCACTGATGGAAAAACTCGAAAAACAATTTTTTGGGATTAAAGTTTTTAGCTTGCCAAGCGTGGACCACCCCGAGTTTGGTCGCCATATAGAGCTTGGCGTCAAAGGAGAGCCGCAGCTGGTCGACAATGCGTTTATTTCGATGAAACAGGGCTTGCTCGAATTTGGTGCAAAATTAGGCCCCGAATTGGTGCGGTAATTAGTATGCACTATAATAGTGCAAAAAATGAATTGGCATATAACTGATAAAAACACTTCAATTCCAGCGGTTTGGCTGATTATTGATGGTGATTTTGTCAGTTATAGCGATTCCGAGAGGCACAATACACGGTTACGCGGTGTGTGAAGCGGCCCATCTTAGATGGCACAAAATCTGCTCAGCATATCAAGTACAAACACTTTTTCTAACACCTATCCTCAGGAGATTTTGATGGCCAAAACCGTCGCTGATGTCATGAAGCTTGTGACTGACAACGAGCTTAAATTTGTAGATTTTCGATTCACCGATACACGCGGCAAAGAACAACACGTGAGCGTGCCTATTTCTGCATTCAGTGAAGATAAATTTTCTGAAGGTCACGCATTTGATGGTTCATCCATCGCAGGCTGGAAGGGTATTGAAGCGTCTGATATGTTGTTGATGCCTGATGCAAATTCAGCATTCATCGATCCGTTTTTTCAAGAGCCCACATTGGTTTTGTCATGTGACGTATTAGAGCCAGGCGACGGCAAATCTTACGACCGAGATCCACGATCAATTGCAAAACGCGCTGAGGCTTATCTCAAAGCATCTGGCATTGGCGACACGGCTTACTTTGGACCCGAGCCTGAGTTCTTTATTTTTGATAACGTCACATGGGGCAATGAAATGTCTGGTTCGTTCTTCAAGATTGACGAATACGAAGCACCATGGAACAGCAGTGCCAAACTCGAAGGTGGTAACCGCGGACATCGTCCAACTGTTAAGGGCGGATATTTTCCCGTTCCTCCCGTTGATAGCACACAAGATATGCGCGCCGAGATGTCTTCTATTCTTGAAGAAATGGGTATTCCTGTTGAAGTGTTCCACCACGAAGTGGCAGGCGCTGGTCAAAACGAAATCGGTACCAAATTCTCAACTTTGGTTGAGCGTGCCGACTGGACACAAAAGCTCAAGTATGTGGTTTGGAACGTAGCCAATGCCTATGGCAAAACAGCCACGTTCATGCCAAAGCCTCTCGTTGGTGACAACGGTTCAGGCATGCACGTTCATCAATCCATTTGGAAAGATGGCAAAAACTTATTTGCAGGCAAAGGCTATGCAGGTTTGAGCGATACGGCTTTGTATTACATCGGCGGCATCATCAAGCACGCACGTGCACTCAATGCGATTACAAACCCTACAACCAACAGCTACAAGCGTTTGGTTCCTGGTTTTGAAGCCCCTGTGAAGTTGGCTTACTCAAGCCGCAATCGTTCTGCTTCAATTCGCATTCCACACGTTGCATCCGACAAAGGACGTCGTATCGAGGCGCGTTTCCCCGATCCAATGGCCAACCCCTATTTGTGCTTTTCTGCACTCATGATGGCGGGTCTTGATGGAATCGAAAACAAAATTCATCCTGGTGAAGCAGCGACCAAAGATTTGTATCACTTGCCCCCAGAGGAAGACGCATTGGTGCCAACCGTGTGTCACAGCTTGGATCAAGCGCTCGATTATTTGGATAAAGGACGTGCGTTCCTGACCAAAGGTGGCGTGTTCACAGACAGCATGATTGACGCATACATCGAACTCAAAATGCAAGAAGTCACGCGTTTTCGCATGGCAACGCATCCTGTTGAGTACGACATGTACTACTCACTCTAAGCCGTTTTCGCAACAAGCAATCAAAGGGACGGCGCGGCCGTCCCTTTTTTTTAGAGAGAGAAAATTGAAACGATTGTTGATGTGTCTGCTGAGTTGTATTTCGATTGCTTATGCGCAATCGAATGCTTCGATTTGGAAATGCGGCAATGCCTATACCAATCAACCTATTTCAAATGAGTCTTGCGTATTGATGCCTCAAAGTAATGTCACTGTGATTGAAGGTACCAAGTTGGCCAATCAAACGCCTTCTGCCTCAAGTTTGACATCGGTCAAGATTGATCCGCAACAGCAACGCGAAAGAGATGCGCAGGCTCGAAAGATTTTGAATGAAGAAATGACCCGCATCGATCAACGTTTGCTTGAATTAAAAAAACAATGGAATCACGGAGAAGTAGCCAAGCTTGCCAATGAAACCGCGCAATCGGCTGCTTATCTTCAGCGAGTAGAAAAATTAAAAATTGAAATGCAAAGAACGCAGGCCGATTTAGCGGGCGTGCAACGCGAAATTGCTCGATTGCCATGAAGGAATTTGTATGCCGATGATGACCCGTTTTGCAGCACTGGATTTATTGGCCACTTTGGTGATCGTCACAGACGCCAAGGGACAAGTGGTGTTTGCTAACTCTGCATTAGAGGATGTGATGGGCTTCACCCGTCGAAGTATTGAGGGCTCACAACTCAAAGATTTGTTTTTAGCTCCTGAGAATTTAACCAACGCCATTAAGGGCGCGGTCAATAATGAATTCAGTGCGCTCAGATTTGATGCGCAGATGCAAAGACCCAATCACGAGCCTGTTTTGGTGCATGTGATTGTTGCACCTACCCACGAGTTCGATGAGGTGTTGGTTGAATTATTGCCCCTGGAAAAACAATCTAGACAAGATCGTGAAGTCAGGCTGATTGATCAAGCGCAGGCCAACAAAGAATTGATACGCAACTTGGCCCATGAAATCAAAAATCCCCTGGGTGGAATTCGTGGTGCGGCTCAGTTGCTGCAAATGGAGTTAGACACCCGTGATCTCATCGAGTACACGCAAGTGATTGTCCGAGAGGCTGATCGTTTGCAGTCTCTGGTCGATCGATTGCTCGCGCCACATCGAAAGCCTCATGTTGTTGGCAATGTCAATATTCACGAAGTTTGTGAGCGTGTTCGAGCGCTGATCTTGGCCGAATTCCCTCGAGGCTTAAAAGTGGTGCGTGATTACGATATATCGCTTCCCGAATTTCGCGGCGATGTAGAGCAATTGATTCAAGCGGTGCTCAATATTGCCCACAACGCAGCACAGGCTTTGGTCGATCGCATCGCCCAAGGCGAAGCTCAAATTGTTTTATCCACACGCATCGCAAGACAAGTTACTTTTGGCATGCAACGCTATCGGTTGGCATTGGAATTGCATGTCATTGACAACGGACCAGGGATTCCAGAATCGATTAAGGATCGCTTGTTTTTTCCCTTGGTTTCTGGACGAGATGGTGGATCGGGTTTGGGCCTCAATTTGGCGCAAACTTTTGTTCAGCAACACCATGGTTTGATTGAATGTGAAAGTGAGCCAGGGCAAACAGATTTCAAAATCTTGATTCCCTTGCCGTAAAGATGAGGCAACTGTGATGCGAACAACAAAAGGCGGAGTACTGTCATGAAGTCTATTTGGATCGTTGACGACGACCAGTCCATACGTTTTGTTCTTGAAAAAGCGTTGATACGAGAAAATTTACCCACTCGCAGCTTCACCAATCCTCGTGAAGTGTTGCAAGCTTTGGATAACACGGCTGAAAGCGAAATGCCCCAAGTGTTGGTGAGTGATATTCGTATGCCTGGTGGATCGGGTCTCGATTTATTAGGCAAAGTCAAAGAACGTTTACCGGGTTTGCCCGTCATTATCATGACGGCTTATTCAGATTTGGATAGTGCAGTCTCTGCGTTTCAAGGCGGTGCGTTCGAATATTTGCCCAAGCCCTTTGATTTGCCAAAAGCAATTGAATTAATTCGTCGTGCGATGGACGAGCGACAACGCGAACTCGTGGGCGAGACGAGTGCGCAAGAAACACCCGAGATGTTGGGTCAAGCGCCTGCCATGCAAGACGTGTTTAGAGCCATTGGTCGATTGAGCCAAAGTAATGTCACTGTGATGATCACAGGTGAATCAGGCACAGGTAAAGAGTTGGTGGCGCGTGCACTGCACAAACATTCATTGCGTGCAAGCGGAACATTTGTTGCGATCAACACAGCCGCCATTCCCAAAGATTTATTAGAGAGCGAACTTTTTGGTCATGAGCGTGGTGCATTTACGGGCGCGCAAACCATGCGTCGTGGGCGCTTTGAACAAGCCGAGGGTGGTACTTTATTTTTAGATGAAATTGGGGACATGCCTTTGGATTTACAAACGCGTTTGTTGCGTGTGTTGAGTGACGGAAATTTTTATCGCGTCGGTGGACACAGTGCTATCAAATCCAATGTGAGAGTCATTGCAGCCACGCATCAAGATTTGGAACAACGCGTCAAAGATGGTGTGTTTCGTGAAGATTTATTCCATCGGCTCAATGTGATTCGTTTGCGTCTGCCGGCATTGCGCGAGCGCAGAGAAGACATCCCTGTTTTGACGAAACATTTTTTAACGCAAAGTGCGTTGCAATTGGGCGTTGAAGCAAAGCGTATCTCTGATACAGCGATGGCTATGTTGCAAGATTTTCAATTCCCTGGCAATGTGCGACAACTCGAAAATATTTGTCATTGGCTAACTGTGATGGCGCCTGCACAATTGATTGAGTCCAAAGATTTGCCGCCCGAAGTGACCATGGGTTCTTCTGCCATTGTGATGCCCATGATTGCTGAACCGATTCATACCAACGGTCATGCCATAACTCAAGAGACACTATCTGCGACACACATTCAAACACCACACAGTGATGACATCAATGGAATTCCTGCGCCCGTATTTTTAAATGTACCAGGCGAAGATTGGCAAGCGGGTTTAGAGGCGCAAGCGATGAATTTGCTGGTGTCGGGTCGAACCGATGTGTGGGACGTGTTAACAGCTAAATTTGAATCGACCTTGATTCAAACGGCGTTAGCCAATACAAGAGGGCGTCGCATCGAGGCTGCACAAAAATTGGGTATTGGTCGCAACACCATTACTCGAAAAATTCAAGAATTAGGTTTGGACGATTAAGTATGAATGCTCACGATCACCGGTGTGTGATCGCTGGGCCGTTCATTTTTGCGCGGACGTTTGTCAATCCAACACGCGCTCACTCGATCTTTAAGTGCATTGCTAACTAAAACATGGTCAATTCTTAAGCCACGATTGCGTCTAAACGCAAACTCGCGGTAATCCCACCAAGAAAAACTTTTTTCGGGTTGATCAAACAATCGATGTGCGTCGTGCATGCCCAGTTGCAACAAGCCCGCCATGCGTTCGCGTTCTTCTGTTGTGCAATGAATGGTGTCTTTGAGTGCGACAGGATCCCACACGTCAGCGTCGTCCCATGTAATATTGAAGTCACCCATCAAAATCAGTTGGGAGTGTTGTTGCAATTGGGTAGTTAACCAATTTTGCAGAGCTTGCAGCCATTTCATTTTGTAAACAAATTTATCCGAGTCGGGCGCTTGTCCATTGGGGAAATAAGCGCCAACTACGCGAACACCGTTGATGCTGGCGGAGATGACGCGTGACATGTCGTCATCAAAACCAGGAATGTTGTAAACCACATCAGTGATGGCGTGTTTTGAAATGAGTGCAACACCGTTGTAAGTTTTTTGTCCAAAGTAAGCCACTTGATAGCCCGCATCATTGATGGCTTGCGCAGGAAATTTATCGTCAGTGGTTTTGGTTTCTTGTAATGCCAATACATCAATGGGTTTTTCAGATTCGCACAGCGTAAGCCAATCAACTACTTGCGGTAAACGCACGGTGAGTGAATTGACATTCCATGTGGCGTATTGGTGTGCGGTCATCGGTGTGCTTTAATCATTTTGTTTGGTGTGTTTTTAAGGGAGTTGGAGGCTTGCCGTGCACCTATCTTTTAAGCAATATACACCATATCAAAATGGCTCAATTAATCCAAAAACTTTTTCCCACGCAATGCCTTGGTTTCGCCCATTTTTTTCTTATCTGTTAAGCGACGCAAACGAGAAGCGCGTGTGGGCTTGGTGGCTTTGCGCTCGATGGGTTCTTGCTCCACACTTTCGATCAAAGAAATCAAACGCGCATAGGCGTCGAGTCGATTCATGTCTTGTGTGCGATGGGCTTGCGCTTTGATGACGATGACGCCTTGCAAGGTGATGCGTTTATCGCGCAGTGCCAATAAGCGTTGTTTGATGGATGGAATAAGAGAGCTGGCCGCGATATCAAAGCGCAAATGAATAGCGCTAGAAACTTTATTGACGTTTTGCCCACCCGCGCCTTGCGCGCGAATGGCCATCATTTCAATTTCAGATTCTTTGATATCGATCAATGGGCCTCACGCAGTCGCAGTTGTTGGTAGTCGGCATTGAATATTTTGTACTAAAAATATTTAGATGGAATCTATCAAGTCTAAATCATCTAAAAGTGTTTGGGTTGCTCATGAAGTTGGGGTGAATCAATATCTCAATTGTGCAATTTCTCTGAGTACTTCGGGTGTGGTGGTTTTAAACCCAAAATATTCCAAATACGCGGGTATTTGTTCAAACAACATATCTGCACCTACCTGAACTTTGCAACCCCGCATTGCAGCGGCTTTGAGCAAGGCGGTGGTTTCGTTTTTGAGGACCACTTCGCCAACAAACGTATCTTGATGTAACAAAGACACATCAAAGGGCAGGGGATCGTCTTCTTTCATACCCAATGGTGTGGCATTGACGACCAAATCCATGTGTCGCGGGTTATTCGATCCATTAGCAACATCTGTTTTAGGAAAATATTGTTTGATGCGTTGCGTCAATTGTTGCGCTGCCGATTCATTCATATCGAATACATGTAGTTGCGCAACTTGCGCTTTGGCCAAGGACGCGGCGATGGCACTCCCCACGCCACCACTACCGACAACCAATGCGCGTTTGCCACGCAAATCCAAACCTTTGCGTTGAATGCCTCGCACAAAGCCTTCACCGTCAAACATATCCCCCTGTAATAGGCCATCGCTGGTGCGCCTGACTGCATTGCAAGCACCTGCAACGCGTGCTGTGGGAGAAATATCTTTTAAAAAATGTGCCGTGGTGACTTTGTGCGGCATGGTGATCAGCGCACCACGAATATTGGTGAGGTGGAAAACAGAATTTAAAAAGACTCCAAAATTTTCTGGCTTGCAACCCATGGGAATGACAACAGCGTTAATCCCCATTTCTTCAAAATAGGGGTTGTAAATCATGGGTGATTTGAATGTGTGCGTCGGGTAACCGATATGCGCAATGAGCTCAGTGTTGCCGTTGATCATGATGTTGAGTATATGTAATGGGTTGATAAGAGACTTTTAAAAATCGTTCAATCGCTCATCTATCTTGGCAATGGCGATATAACGGGAAATAACAATTGATTGAGTACTTTGTTCGTAATGATGAGTTTATGGGTGGTTTGCTGTGACTTTGCTATTGATAGCAATCAACTAATAACCCCCTGCACAATTTGAACAAATGCGACGCGATCAAAAGCCTAGATTTTTAGGGCACGACGAACTTCAATAGGAATCGTGAGTTGACCATTAGATTTGAGCGTCGCAGCAGGCATTCAAAATGTCCATGTTATTTACTTTTAGAAGTCCAGTATTATTCACCACATGTCCCCATCAGCCCCAACCAAATCCATGGCCGGCATCGGCCTATTGCTGATGGCGGTGGCGTGTTTTGGTTTTATTGATACCCTCACCAAACAAGTCACGCTCACGGTTCCTATCTTGATGGTGGTTTGGGTGCGTTATTTCATTCAAGCCGTGCTCACCACGGCGTATATTTTCCCCAGGCTCGGCAAATCGGTGATGTCCACGCATTATTTGCGGATTCACCTTGTGCGTGGTGTGTTGATGTTGATGTGCACGATGCTTGCGATCGAGAGTTTGAAACACTTGCCTGTGGGCGAGTTCTCTGCAATTGTGATGACTTCACCACTGGTGGTAACTTTACTTGCACAGCGTTTGCTCGGCGAACACGTATCGTTAAAGCGTGTCATGTTAGTGATCGGTGGTTTTATTGGCGTGTTATTGATTGTCAGGCCCGGCAGCGATGCCTTCAGTGTGTATATGTTTTTTCCGATGGTCTTGGTGGTACTGAACGCCGCGTTTCAGTTGCTAACCAGCAAACTCTCGCAAACAGAAAAAAGTTTGACGATTCATTTTTATTCGGTGTGGACGGGCGCTTTGTTAACGACGTTTTTGTTGTTTTGGGGATGGACCCCCGTCACTGAACCGCTGATTTGGTTCGAACTGTTATTGATCGGTGCCGCAGGTGCCATCGGTCATTTTTGTTTAATTGTTGCTTTTGAAAAAACCGAAGCCGTGGTGTTGATGCCTTATATGTACGCTCAAATCGGTTTTGCCATGCTGGGTGGATGGCTGATGTTTAATCACATCCCCGATCAATGGTCGACCATCGGTGTGATTCTGATTGCGATTTGTGGTTTGGCCAGCGCGTATTTAACTTTGATTGAGCGCAGGCGGTTTGGGCTTTAAAACAAGCGCATTAATTGTTTCGTTTGAATGCTCTTAAAGTTTTGTGTTAAACATTTGATTTCGACCCACCACATGACTTGGCACCAATTTACCAGACTGAACATGACGGAGCAAAGTGGGCACTGTTGTTTCGAAATAAATTACGATTTAAACAACGTCACAAACGCATACGCCAATCCGTTCTCACTCACGTTCTCAACTCTATCTATTTCTTTCCAACTCGAATGCAGCACAGGCGCATACGCATCGCCCTCAAACTCTGCATCAATTTCAGTAACCACAATTTTGCTGGCCAATGGCAAGGCCTGCGCATAAATTTCTGCGCCACCCATCACCCACACTTGTTCGTGTGAAGCGCAAATTTGCAATGCTTGTTGTAATGATGATGCGACTTGCGCACCGTGAGCAGACCATTGCGTTTGTCGAGTCAAAACAATATTTTCTCTGCCAGGTAGGGGTCTAAATTTAGCGGGAATCGACTCCCATGTTTTGCGGCCCATGATGACGGGTTGACCCATGGTGACTCGTTTGAAGTGCGCCAAATCTTCTGGTAAATGCCACGGCATTTGATTGTCTTTGCCGATGACGCCGTTGCGCGCGCGTGCATAAATTAAATTCAATGCCATGTGATCAATAACGCTGATTTGGTATTAAACCGCAACGGGTGCCTTGATCGCAGGATGACATTGGTAGTCTTTCACCATAAAATCTTCAAACTCGTAATCAAAGATAGAAGCGGGTTGACGTTGAATGTGCAAAGTGGGGTAGGCCATCGGTGCGCGGCTCAATTGTACTTGCACTTGTTCGTGATGATTGCTGTAGATGTGGCAATCACCGCCTGTCCAAATAAAGTCACCTACATCTAAATTGCATTGTTGTGCCACCATGTGCGTGAGCAAAGCGTAGCTAGCAATATTAAATGGCACACCCAAAAATATATCTGCACTGCGTTGATACAACTGACAACTCAGTTTGCCTTTTTGTCCTGCATGCTTGGGCGGTGCTACATAAAACTGAAAAAATGCATGACACGGCATGAGCGCCATTTTGGAGAGTTCAGAGACATTCCACGCGCTCACAATGATGCGTCTGGAATCGGGATTGGTTTTGAGCGTTTTAATCACGTCTGCGATTTGATCGATGTGTCCGCCATCGGGTGTGGGCCAACTGCGCCATTGCACGCCATACACAGGTCCTAAATCACCGTCGGGTCGCGCCCATTCGTCCCATATCGAAACGCCGCGTTCTTTGAGCCAGTTGTTGTTGCTCGATCCTTGCAAAAACCATAGCAATTCGTGAATGATCGATTTGAGATGAACTTTTTTGGTGGTAACGAGTGGAAAGCCTTCATTCAAATCAAATCGCATTTGATAGCCAAACACACTGCGTGTGCCAGTTCCTGTGCGATCGGATTTACTTACGCCATGTGTAAATACATGACGCATGAAATCTTCATATTGTGAGCGGATGGGTCTTGTTGAACTTGTCATAGAGCACGAAGTTTAAGCGAAAGCCCGATCGGTTTTGGGCGCAAGGTTTAGACGCGGACCACGCGATGGGGGTTGAGCGTGTTGTGCGGATCGAGGGCGCGTTTGATGCTGCGCATTAGGCCTAGTGCTACAGGATCTTTATAGTCAACCAAAGTATCAACTTTGAGGCTTCCAACGCCGTGTTCGGCGCTGATGGAGCCGCCAAATTGACTCACCGATTGGTAAACCAAGGTGTTGACCACATCCTCATAAGTTTGTAAAAAAACTTGCGGATCAACGTCGTTGGGCGCTTGCACATTGAAATGCAAATTGCCGTCGCCCAAATGTCCAAAATTAACCAACTGCATACCTGGAATTTGTTCGCTTAATTTTTTTTCTGTTTCTTCCACAAATTGAACAATTGCTGATACGGGCAATGAGATATCGTGCTTGATGTTGAGTCCTTCAACCGCTTGCGCCAAGGTGATGCTTTCTCGAATGTGCCATAGGTTGTTGGCTTGAGTCAAATTCTCTGCAACAACAGCGTCGGTAATAAATCCTTTTTCTGCGGCAGCTTCGAGCAAAGTTTCAAATTGAGTACGTGCGTGTTGTTCGGATTCTGTATCTGAATTTTCTAAAAGAACGCAGTAGGGCGCTTCTTTCCATAAGGGTACGCGCAGTTGTGCAAAATGTTTATCAACCAAGCTCAAAGAAAATTGTCCCATCACCTCAAAACCTGTGAGGCCAGCACCCAAATGCTGTTGCGACAAATGTAATAAATCAACCGATGCTTGTAAGTGTGGCAATGAAGCCCATGCGGTGAGTTTGGCGCGTGGTTGTGGATACAACTTCATGGTGGCCGCAGTGATTATGCCCAAGGTGCCTTCGGCTCCCACAAACAAATCGCGCAAGTCGTAACCCGTGTTGTCTTTGCGCAGACCTGTGAGGCCTTCCCAAATCTCACCCGTTGCGGTAACGACTTCGAGTCCCAAACACAAATCACGCGTGTTGCCATAGCGAATCACTTGTGTGCCGCCTGCATTGGTGGATAAATTGCCGCCCAATGTGCAACTGCCTTCTGAGCCTAAGCTGAGTGGATATAAAAAATTTTCTGCTTGTGCGGCTTGTTGCAACACTTGTAACACGCATCCTGCTTCTGCGGTGATGGTGGCATTGGCTTTGTCGATGTGTCGAATGCGATTCATGCGTTGCATGTTGAGCAAAACTTGTTGGCCGCTGTTGTCGGGTATGGAGCCCACAACTAATCCTGTGTTACCGCCTTGCGGGACGATACTCACGCCTTTGGCAGCGCAGGCTTTTATCACTTGTGACACTTCTTGTGTGTTGGCGGGCCTCACCACACACAATGCTTTTCCTGTTTCGCGCTTGCGCCAATCCATCACATAGGCACTCAAATCGCCCTCGACTAAAACATGCGATGCGCCAACAATGTGTGTGAGTTCTTGTATCAAATCATGCATGGTGTATCTCGGGTTGAGGTTTTTCTTCTGTGTTCATCAAAGTCGCTTGTTGAAATCGCAGTCGCACATGCATGGCACAGGCAAAAAATAAACTCAAACAAAAAATAACTTCTAATCCAGCCAATGCATTGCTCGGCCAGGAGTCCCCGTATGCGCGCACAACGCCTTCGATGAAATACAACCAGATGATTAAACTCACCCAACGGTAGGTGTACATGCGATTGCGCAACAAACCAGGCAATGGAATTAGCAAAGGCAATGCTTTGAGTGCGAGCCAACTGCCACCAGGGCGCAAAGGGGCTAACCACATTTCCCAAACGAAGCACAAAATAATCAATGCGAGAATACTAGTAACCGCCAAGCGACGCGTCCAAGTCACATGAAAAAGTGGATCTGTGCGTGTAGTCATGATGGCGATGTATCAACCTTGCAAAGAAAGAGAAATGAAATTTTGACGATTGTCTCGTATCTTCAAGACTTTTTAACGGGGCTTGCACAATTTCAATGGCGACGTGCGGGTCAAAGCCTGCGCGAGCGTTTCCGAGCGGATCGACTGGGGCAAACGGCGGGATCCCTCACTTTTACCACCACCATTGCCATCGTTCCGCTCTTTACCGTGATTTTGGCGGTGTTTACGGTTTTCCCTATCTTTGGAAAATTTCAATCCGTGATTCAGTTGTGGTTGGTCGAGAGTCTCATACCTGACAGTATTTCCAAACAGGTGCTGGGCTATCTCACTCAATTCACCACCAAAGCGAGTCGTTTGGGCTCGGTCAGTTTTGCGGCGTTGTTATTTTCTGCGGTGGCTTTGATGTTTACCATCGATCGCACGCTCAATGCGATTTGGCGAGTTCGTAAACCCCGGCCATGGCATCAACGCTTGTTGCTTTATTGGGCCGCCATCACATTGGGGCCACTCATCATTGCCGCAAGCGTGGTGATGATGACCTCTGTGATTGCATTTTCTGGCATGGGTAACAGCAGTGAAGGCAGTTTGATTCGCTGGATTCTTGATAGTTTGGAATTTTTTATTTTTCTATTTTCCATTGCGTCACTTTATAAATATGTGCCCAATACACACGTGCAATGGGCGCACGCTTTGGTGGGGGGGCTCACAACCAATGCATTGCTTGAATTGGCGCGTTGGGGGCTCACCACCTATATCGGAAAAATGTCGACTTTTTCTGTGGTGTACGGTGCGTTTGCCATTGTTCCGTTTTTATTGGTATGGATTTACACCACCTGGGTGATTGTTTTGTTGGGTGCTGTGTTGGTGGCAAGTTTGCCTTATCTCCTTAGCGGCATACATCGCGATACCTCACAACCAGGGTGGATGTTTGAGTTGGCATTGGATATCGTGCGGTTATTACAAGACGTTCGACAAGCCAACAAAACAGGTCTTGAATTGTCGCAACTGTCGACACAGCTCAAAATTGATCAACTCAATTTAGAAGAAGCCATCGAAGTGTTAACGCGACTCGATTGGGTAGGGCGACTCAACGAAGAAGACGTCACGCGTTCACCGCGCTTTGTGTTGTTGATTCATGCCGAGCAAACGTCGTTGGCACCCTTGATGGACGTGTTGCTGTTAGCAGATAAGCCGGGTACACAAGCGCTCTGGGGTAAATGGCACAGTTGGAAATTATCAGACGCTTTGAATTAAAAATTCACGCAAAGCCTTGAGCGTTTCTTCTGGAGTTTCATTCATTTGGTGATGACCGCCAGGTACTTTAACCACTTGCACGTGTTGATTTTTTATTTTGGCTTTTTCAATTAATTTTTTTGCAAATTTGGGAAGCGTCATCTGATCAGTTTTGCCCAATATAAACAAAATGGGGCACATGGTTTTTTCAATCGCATCAAAGCCATTGGCATAGGTGTGACACGCCATGAATCCTTTGTGGAAAATATTTTCGTGTGGATTGCTTTGAAGCACGCGTCGATTGAGTGCGCGACTCGCGCCATAAACCCAAGTGCCAGGGCCTAACGCAGAGGGCGGCGCAGACAATGTGGACCTTGAAAATACATTAATCATCTCAATGGCTTTGTGAGGATCATTGAGTGACAAGTCCAACAAGGTTTGTGAAACAACCATTGGAAACGCAGTACCAATCAACACCACTTTGGAAATTTTTTCTTGAAGTTGTGACGCCGCCTCTAAAGCAATGAGCGAGCCGCCACTGTGTCCAACTAGCACCGCTTTATCGAGCTGAAAATGATTCATTAAGTCTTTGACAAATTGCGAGCCTTCTTCGATCGTTGTATGCGCCAAGCCCGTGCTTTTACCGTGACCTGGCAAATCAACGGCGAACACATTCCAACCATGATTTGCAAAAAATCGGCTTTGTAAAATCCAAACACTGTGATCGTTGAGCACACCGTGTAAAAAGATCACAGTGGGTTGTGTATCAATCAGTGGCTTGCCAGCTGTGTAAACATAAATCGATTGTTGCTGAAGCTGAATCTGCATGATTAAGCTGCCTTATTGAGTTTTTCTGCAGCTTTGAGAGCTTGCTTTAAATCGGCAATTAAATCGGCAGGGTCTTCAAGTCCAATCGATAAACGAATCGTGCCAGGACTGATGCCTGCTTGTAATAGTGCTTCGTCGCTCATTCGAAAATGCGTCGTACTTGCTGGGTGAATCACCAAACTGCGGCAGTCCCCTACATTGGCCAAGTGACTAAAAATTTGCAAGCTTTCAATGAATGCGCGTCCTTGTTCGCGCGAACCTTTGATATCAAAGCTAAATACCGAGCCCGCACCTTTGGGTCCAAATTTGAGTAGACGTTGTGCGAGTGCGTGACTGGGATGGTCGGGCATCAATGGATGTCCTACTTTGCTCACAATCGCGTGGTTGGCTAAAAATTCGACGACTTTTTCGGTGTTGGCCATGTGTCTTTCCATTCGCAAGGGCAATGTTTCGATGCCTTGCAAAATGAGCCACGCACTATGCGGTGACAAACACGCGCCAAAGTCGCGCAAACCTTCGCGTCGTGAGCGCAACAAAAATGCGCCTACAGTGCTTTCTTCAGAAAACACCATGTTGTGAAAACCCTCATACGCTTGAGTGAGTTCTGAAAACTTACCGCTTTTTTCCCAATCAAAACTGCCACCATCGGCAATGACCCCACCAATGACGGTGCCGTGTCCGCTTAAAAATTTGGTGGCGGAGTGATAGACCAAATCTGCGCCCATCGACAAGGGTTGCATCAAATAAGGGGAGGAGAGCGTTGCATCAACCAAAAGAGGCACACCTGCTTCATGTGCAATTTGTGAAATAGCAGGGATATCCAACACATCAAGACCTGGATTGCCAACTGTTTCGCCAAATAACAAACGTGTTTCGGGGCGTATGGCCGCTTTCCATTCATCAAGATCGCCAGGTTTGACAAATGTGGTTTGAATACCAAAGCGGCTGAGCGTGTAATGCAACAAATTGTGCGAGCCACCATACAAAGCACTGCTGGCCACGATGTGTGAGCCTGCGCCCATCAATGTTGAAACACACAAATGCAAGGCTGCCTGTCCGCTGGACGTTGTGATGGCGCCAATGGCGCCTTCGAGGGCGGCGACGCGTTGCTCTAATACGGCGTTGGTGGGATTGCTGATTCGACTGTACACATGTCCCGCACGTTCCAAATTAAACAAGGACGCGGCATGGTCGCTTGACTCGAAAACAAAGGACGTAGTGAGGTGAATGGGAACAGCTCTCGCACCCGTGCTGGGGTCGGGTTGCGCGCCTGCGTGCAGGGCGAGGGTGTCAAATTGAGGATCTGCATAACCGGGCATAAAAAATTCCTTAAAAGCAGGGGTGGATGGTCAATTCGCTTTCAATGGGCTATATTGTGGACTGAATACGAATCATTGGAACAACTGGGAATTTTTAGCATGAAAGTCAGCGACATTCTTCGCGTAAAGGGCAACACACTTTACACATTGACACCTCTGGAGCCTTTGGCGCTAGCGGTTCAAATCATGGCAGAAAAAGATTTGGGATCGATCGTCATCATGGATTATGGAGATTTGTTGGGCATGTTGACGTTTCGAGAGGTGATTCAGTCCATCGTCAAAAATGGCGGTGTTGTTGGAGACACCACAGTTAGAAGCGCGATGGATGACCATCCGCTCACGTGTTCGCCCGAAACGGAGATGGACGAGGTGCGCCGCATGATGCTCGAGCGACATGCGCGTTACATGCCCGTCATTGAAAATAGACATCTTATGGGCGTGATTAGTTTTTATGACGTGGCCAAAGCCGTGGTGGATAGTCAAAATTTTGAAAACAAGATGCTCAAGGCTTATATCAAAGACTGGCCGTCTGAAGAACAAAAAACAGCTTAGTTCGATGAATGTAACGCCATCACATCAACGACTCTTTGTTCGTTGGGATAAACTCTCGTTATGAGTGCAAATACTTTAGGTCAACTTTTTTCTGTCACCAATTTTGGCGAGTCGCATGGCGTCGCTATTGGTTGCGTCATTGACGGCTGCCCACCAGGGCTCGATTTATCAGAGGCGGACATTCAGTCCGAACTCGATCGTCGTCGCCCCGGCACCAGTCGTCACGTCACTCAAAGACAAGAAGCCGATCAAGTTCAAATTTTGTCTGGTGTTTACATGGGGAAAACCACGGGCACACCCATCGCTTTACTCATTCAAAACACCGATCAACGCAGCAAAGATTACGCAGATATTTTGCAAACCTTTCGCCCAGGCCACGCCGACTACACTTATTTTCACAAATACGGTATTCGCGATCCTCGTGGTGGCGGTCGCTCATCTGCGCGTCTCACCGCACCCACTGTTGCAGCTGGTGCTGTGGCCAAAAAATGGTTGCATCAAAAATACGGCATTCAATTTTTAGGATGTATGACGCAAATCGGTGAACACTCCATTGGGTTTGAATCTTGGGATCATGTTTCGCACAATCCTTTTTTTGCACCTATTTCAGATGTATCTGCATTAGAAACATACATGGACGCGTTACGTAAATCGGGCGATTCATGTGGTGCGCGTATTCGTGTGTGCGCAACGGGCATGCCTGTGGGCTTGGGCCAACCCTTGTTTAACAAACTCGATGCAGATATTGCGGCCGCCATGATGGGTCTTAATGCAGTCAAGGGCGTCGAAATCGGATCGGGCTTTGCAAGCGTCGCTCACAAGGGGTCTTTTCATGGTGACAGTTTGCATCCCAACGGTTTTCAAACCAATCACGCAGGCGGTGTTTTGGGTGGTATCAGTTCGGGTCAAGATTTAGAAGTCAGTATTGCCATCAAGCCAACCAGCTCCATCCTCACGCCCCGTGATACCATCGATTCGCAAGGGCAAGCCACTCAAATTCAAACCAAGGGTCGACATGATCCATGTGTAGGCATACGAGCAACGCCAATTGCAGAAGCCTTGCTTGCCTTGGTTGTAATTGATCATGCATTGATGCATCGCGCGCAGTGTAGCGATGTCAACCTTTCCATTGCGCCCATACCCGCGCAACGTTAAAAGGTCTTCATGACCGCCAATCAAACGCCTGTTACTCGCGGGCAACTCATTCCATTTGCTTTTCTCAGCGCCAGTTATTGTGCGCATATTGGTTTTTTTAATCCTTATTTATCGCTGTGGCTCAAAGATCTGGGCTTGAGTCTGTGGCTCATTGGATTATTAACGGGCATGCAATCCTTTTCAAGGTTGTTTGCGCCTTATGCTTGGGCGTGGGTGGCTGACAAAACGCATCAACGATTCAATGTCTTGAAGTGGTGTGCATTTGTTGCTCTCATTTTTTCAATGGGTTTGTATTGGCCAGTCAATCCCTTGATGCTGGCGCTTATTTTGTTCTTTATGTTTATCCATACAAGCCCAATCATGCCGATCAGTGAGACGGCGATGGCGAATTTGGTGAGTCAAAACGGTATTTTTAATGCAAAACGTTATGGGCGTGTCAGGTTATGGGGTTCCATGGGATTTTTAATTACTGTATTAGCGGCAGGCGCTTGGTTTGAAAAAAATGGCATGCAAGATTTTCCAACATGGACCGTCATCACATTGTTGGCCGTCAATATCAGTATTGCATTGATTTCAAAAAAAAGCGAATTGTCACGTGACGATCAACCCGTCTTATCAGTTGTATCGGTGCTCAAACAAAAACAATCGCTCTTGTTCTTTTCATCCGTGTTTTTTCATGTGCTGGCCCATATCAGCATCTACACATTTCTCTCTCTATATTTAGATAGCTTGGGTTATTCAAAAGACACCATTGGAATTCTGTGGGCGGTGTCCATTGTGATTGAAATTTTGGCTTTTTATAGTCAAAACAAGTGGATTCATCGATTGAGTTTGCCTGCATGGCTTTGCGTGTGTGCATTCACGATGGTGATTCGCATGGTAATCACTGCATGGTTTGCCGATCAGTTTTTTCTTTTAATTTTTGCACAAGTACTCCATGCTGTAACTTTTGCGATTCACCACACCGTATGTATTTCTTGGTTGTTGCATCATTTTCCTGGTCGGTTGCGAGCCAGAGGTCAAGCACTTTATTCTGTTATTGCCTATGGTTTAACGGGTGTCCTGGGTTCCTTGTGCGGCGGCGCTTTAAGTTCATGGTTGGGGTTGGGTAGTGTTTATATAGGGGCGGTGATCGCCGCAATTTTGAGTTGCCTCTTTTCTTATTGGTTACTCAAACAAGCGCACAATAATTTATTCAACTAGATAAGATATTTCCATCGATGTACATTTGAATTTAATTTAAAATGATTTTTTAATTAGAGCGTTTTATTTTTTTAATCAAATTCAAAATCAAGCCAATAATATTCAGTTAATTCAAAATAAACCATGAACCTATCTTTCAAATACGGCTCGATTTTTTCGTTTTTGGGGTGAAATTCTCAAAATCACGGGTCTATCCGAAGAGCAAGTCATCAAGGCCTATACGCTAACTGGATGGGCGATGGGTGCGGCCCGTTGCGCAATGGTTTTGTTGGTTATTGCAATGGGATGACCTATATTGATGGCGCAGGCGCCGAATGGGGGCATGAGTTCGATCGTCTCACTTTATTAGGTTATTTAACCGATCACGCAACACTGATGGGTTTAAAACCTCCAACGATTGATGGGTTGAATCAAAGAAAAGGTAATTTTATTAATTAGATGTACTCTACAAGAAGTGCGCCAAGGCATTATTGGGGACGATGTGAGGGTTTTTGGTCCTTGCAAATCCGTAAGTGGGGCCAAGCCAATCCCAATCATCCTTATTTTGTGGACGTCAAGTATTTTCAAATCGCAAGTCTCAATACTTTGATTGAATATGAATCGATGAACGATCAATATTGGAGTTGGTTTGGTTATTCAAAAACCTTAGGTGCTAGCAATCAATATGCAGAAAAAGCATTCATGAAGATGTGGATTGATTCATTTGCCCCTAAAAATCTCAAGGTTCAGGATCGAAAAAACATTCGCTTGTGCATTGTTTTTCTGATGTTCCGGTGGCGTGGACTGGATGTATTAACGGAGCGGTGTACCGATCACTTGCGATTTAATATTTCAAACGGACATTTATGGACAATGGATGAGGCGTAGCGCTGTCAGTGGTTGATTACTCAAGCAGAAAAAGTGATCCGCCAAGCTGATTTTGATAACGGCGGAAATTTATTGGTTATTACTAAATATACCGTGGCCTCACCCGTAATGATTCAGTTAACCCATATGGCCGATATTGCCAACCCATTGTGCGCTGGATTTCATATCACTCACGCGGCTTAAATCCAATAATCAGGGGAGAGTGAATGCGGCCGTCGACATCGCGTGGTAACTTTTCTGTCTTATCGATGGCTTTTAAAACGGCTTCATCCCATGCTTTGTTGCCACTGGAGGAAATCAGTTTTCTTCCAATGATGGTGCCGTCGGGTGCTTGTCGCACTTCAATTTCTGCAGATCCATTGCCCACAACCTCTTCTATAAAAACAATATTTGGTTTAATTTTGGCGCGAATTCTTCCACCATAACTGTCGGACGGCCCCGACGACTTCAGTGCTGAACTAGCTGGAGCGTCAGGCGACCCCGATGCACCCGCCAAGCCTTGTATGCGTTTGAGGTTTTCTTGGCGTTGCTGATCGAGTTTTTGTTGTTCTTTTTTCTCCAGCTCTTTTTGCTTTTTTTCTTTTTCGAGTTTTTGTTTTTTCTCTAGCTCTTGTTTTCCTTGAAGTTCTTTTTTCTCTTTGAGTTCACGCGCTTTGCGTTCTTCTATTTCTTTGGCCTTGGCTTCTTCTTTTTTCTTTTTTTCTATCGAGATATCTGGTTTTTCAACGGGTGCGGGCGCTGGCTTGGGTTCTACGCGAGGAGCGAGTTTTGGCGTTTCAAAAGGTGTAGGTAGGGGCGGTGGCGGTTCGACGGCGGCATGATCGACTTCTTTGCTATTCCAACTGATGCCCCATGTAAGCGCAATCATTAAAAGCAAGTGAATCGCAAGAGCAATCAGCAATGAGGGCTTGGCGCCCGATTCACGCGGCGGCGCAAATTCCAAATGCTGTTTAATCGAGGCTTGTTGGTTCATCGATGCTTATTCGTTGGAGACTTGAACAGATAAACCAATGCGTTGAACGCCTGCGCGTTGCAATTTGTCCATGACTTTGACGACGTTTTCGTAGGCGATGGTTTTGTCGGCGCTGATGATGACGGGAGAGTTGGCGTCTTCACCTTGTAATTGCAAGGTGATGGGTGCGACGGTATCGAGATCAGCTGATTTTTTTTGATCTGCGCCTTTGGCGTCTTTTCCGAGTCGCCGTTGAATTTGAATTTGATTGTCTTTGCTAATTTCGATGGTGATGACTTGTCTGGGCGCTATTGCGGCCTTACCTACGCTTGGTATATTGATTACGCTGGGTGAAATTAACGGTGCAGTCACCATAAAAATAATGAGCAATACCAACATCACATCGATGAAGGGCACCATATTGATTTCGTTGATGGTTCTGCGTCCACGACCTGAACGTTGAGCAATAGAAGGCATGTGGTCTCCTTAATGACCCGAATTGGATTGTGCACCTACATTGCGTTGCAAAATATTTGAAAACTCTTCAATAAAAGTTTCGAGTTTGTTCGCTACACGATCGATGTCGCGAGAAAAACGGTTGTAAGCCAAAACAGCAGGAATTGCGGCAAACAATCCAATCGCAGTTGCAACCAAAGCTTCTGCTATGCCAGGCGCTACTTTTGCCAAGGTCACTTGTTCAAGTGCGGCTAACCCAGTGAACGCGTGCATGATGCCCCATACCGTTCCGAATAATCCTACGTAGGGCGAGACAGAACCCACAGAGGCTAAAAACGAAAGGTTGGATTCGATGGAGTCCATTTCTCGCTGAAAACTCGCGCGCATCGCACGACGGGCCCCATCCATCAATAAACTCGGATCGGTGATTCTTTTTTCGCGTAATTTTTGATATTCGCGCATACCACTGGCAAAAATTCTTTCCATGGGACCAGAATTTTTGACATTTTGTTGTGCGCCAGTAAAGAGTTCATTTAAACTTTTGCCCGACCAAAAATCACGCTCGAACTCTTCATTGAGATTTTTGACGGCTTTGAGAGAAAAAAGTTTTCTAAAAATACCTGCCCAGCTGGTGACGGACACGCCCATTAAAAGTAGCACAACGAGTTGAACGACCCAACTGGCGTTGAGCAGCAAATGGATGATTGAAAAATCTTGAGTCATGAGAGTCGTACCAAAAGGTTGGGTGGAATTCTGCTAGGTTTAAACGTGTCGGCTTGTATCCATCCTATGCGAATGGTACCTTCTGTCAATAAGCTGGGCGTACCTTGAGGGTTTTTTCGAAAAGCCTGTTGTTGAATCACCAAACTGGCGCCTCCGATGCTTTGCATTTGGGCCGTCACTTCGAGTTGATCGTCTAAAACTGCGGGGAGGTGATAGGTGACTTGTGTTTGACTCACGACAAACATGCCGCCAGTTTGTTGTTTGAGTTGATTTTGCTCAATGCCTAAACTGCGCAACCATTCGGTTCGGGCTCTTTCAAAAAATTTGAGGTAGTTGGCATAAAACACAATGCCACCTGCATCGGTATCTTCCCAATAAACGCGTATGGGAAATTTAAATATCACTCGCTCACCTTTGCTTTGCTATTTTGTCGATCGTGTTCCACTTCTTCTGGGCGCAAACGTGGCGCTAAGCCATTGAGTACGGCGTTGACGTATTTGTGACCGTCGGTGCCGCCAAATTCTTTGGCTAATTCAATGGATTCATTAATCACAACACGCCATGGAATATCAAGACAGTTTTGGAGTTCATAAGCACCCATCCACATGATGGTGTGTTCGATGGGTGAAACTTCTTCTATTTTTCGATCGAGCAATGGTTTGATGAGTTCATCGAGTGCGAGTGCGTGTTCTGTGCAACCAAATAGCAATGCATCGTAATGTACGGAATCAGCTTTGTGAAATCCACTGAGCTCGCGCGTAAAAACGTTAATATCTTCGGTATCGTTACGACCTACGATGAATTGATACAAAGCTTGCACGACAAAAACGCGTGCACGGCTTCTGCCTGCTTTGACGCTGGCTCTTTTGTTGGCGGGTTGAGCGGGTGCAGTGGATTCGCTCATGTGAATTTTTCTAACAAAATGGCCATCTCAACGGCGACACGCGCAGCATCGCGTCCTTTATCTGTTTGTCTTTCAATCGCTTGCGCTTCGTTTTCTGTGGTGAGGATGGCGTTGGCAATAGGCAAGTGGTGATCAAGAGCAATGCGAGTGACGCCTGCGCCCGATTCATTGGCCACTAATTCGAAGTGATAGGTTTCACCTCGAATAATGCAACCCAATGCAATTAGTGCATTAAAAGAGCGCGATCTAGCCATCGCTTGCAAAGCCATCGGAATTTCGAGTGCACCAGGCACATGAAGCAGTTGAATTTTTTTCTCAGGCACTTGCAAATTGATTAATTCGCTGATGCAAGCTTGAGCCAAAGCATCGGTGATGTGAGAGTTGAATTGCGATTGAACGATACCAATTCGCAATCGAGTGCCATCTAATTGGGTAAGCGTTGACGCGTTTTCAAATTTCGACATGTTTATTCCTTGGCTAAATAGCCGGTGGTTTCTAGGCCATAGCCCGTCATGCTTGGCATTCGACGAGCTTGACCCATGAGACGCATTTTTTTGACGCCACAGTCGCGAATGATTTGAGCGCCGATGCCGTAGGTTCTTAAATCCATTCGGCCTCGCTCGGGCGCTTGCGCGGATTTTGCAGTGCCTTTAAATTGCGCGAGCATTTGTTGGGCAGATTCGCCGCAGTTGAGTAAAACAAGCACACCGTGTTGCTCTTGAGATATCCGTTTCATGGCGTCGTTCAGGCTCCAACTGTGAGCTGTTCGTTGAGTCTCGAGTAAATCAAAAACAGACAGAGGTTCATGAACGCGAACCAACACTTCTTGTTCAATATTCCATTGACCTTTAATGAGTGCTAAATGAACGCCGTGACTGGGCAGGTCTTGATAGGCCACGGATTTAAATAAACCGTGTGCTGTATTGATTTCGCGCGTGCTAATCTTTTTGAGAAGCGATTCGGTGCGACTGCGATATTCGATTAAATCGGCGATGGTGCCAATTTTGATGCCGTGCTCTTGTGCAAAGATTTGTAAATCGGGCAGACGCGCCATCGTGCCGTCGTCTTTCATGATTTCACAAATCACGGAGGTGGGCGAGCAACCTGCGAGTTGTGCCAAATCACACCCTGCTTCTGTGTGCCCTGCACGCATCAAGACGCCGCCATCGACTGCTTGAAGTGGAAATACGTGCCCGGGTTGTACTAAATCGGAAGCTTGAGTGTTGGACGCCACTGCGACTTGAATGGTTTTGGCGCGATCGGCTGCTGAGATGCCCGTGGTGACACCTTTGGCTGCTTCAATCGAGACGGTAAATGCCGTTGCATGAACGGTTCCGTTGCGAGCCACCATGGGAGGCAATTGAAGATGTTCACACCGCTGGCGCGTGAGAGTGAGACATATTAGGCCGCGACCATATTTAGCCATGAAATTGATGGCCTCGGGTGTGACATGATCGGCCGCTAAAACCAAATCACCTTCGTTTTCACGATCTTCTTCATCGACCAAGACAACCATTCGGCCATGTTTGATTTCATCAATGATTTCTGTGATGGGCGAGATAACAGCGTGTTGATTGATTTTCATAAATAAATTATTTTTTTGAATGCGCAGCGGCATCGAATTGAAGCATTCGTTCGACATAGCGAGCCACCGTATCGATTTCAAGATTGACTTGATCAAGAGCCTTTAATTGGCCGAACATGGTGTTGTCTAGCGTATGCGGAATGAGATTGATTGAAATTTCGCAGCCATCTTTGTGATCGTTGACCGTATTGACGGTGAGACTCACGCCGTTGATGGTGATCGAACCTTTATAGGCTAAAAATTTGGCCAGTGAAAGCGGTGTTTTTATTTTTAATAACCAGCTTTCACTTATTTTTTCAAATTGTGTGACTTGACCTATGCCATCGACATGGCCCGATACGATATGGCCGCCTAAACGATCGTTGGCTCTGAGTGCTTTTTCGAGATTGACTGACGAGGTTTGATCGAGTCCAGATGTTTTATTGAGAGACTCTGCTGAAATATCAACGGTGAAGACGTTGCCGTGAAGAGATGTGGCTGTCATGCATGCGCCGTTTAGGGCAATGCTGTCACCAAGTTGGATGTCGTCAAGGTATCCGGCTGGCGTTTCGATATGAAGACGCTTGCCATGATCTAAAGAGCGACCCAGGTCGTGAACAGCGATGATGCGCCCCACGCCGGTGATGATTCCGGTAAACATATGGATATTTTCGCAGATTAAGACCCCCTATATGGCCGTGAACTGAATATTTTGGGTCTAAATTGTGTCTCTTTGGGCTCTGATTCTCAAATCCGACCCCATTTGGATGGATTCTGTGAAGTGAAAGGCCTGCGCTTGGGTTAATTGTTCAAGGACGCCTAGTTGTGCCATTCCAGCGCCACTTCCCATTAAAACAGGTGCCATGTAGATGAGTAGTTCTTGAACGCATTGGGCTTTAAGGAGTGAGCCGTTGAGTTTGAAGCCTGCCTCAATATGTATTTCATTGAAGGGGCGAGCGGCCAAATCTTGAGTCATGGCAAAAAGATCGACTTTGTTTTGAGAGTCGGGTAAGCAGATGAGTTGTGCGCCTTTTTGCGTTAATGCTTGCGCTTGTTTCGTGTTGTCATTAGTGGAGTGATAAATAAGCACGGGTCTTTGGGTTTGCCAGAGTTTGGCGCTAAGCGGTGTTTGTAATTGGCTATCGACGATGACCAGCGCAGGTTGACGCGGCGTTTGATCACGCACATTGAGTTGTGGATCGTCTTGTAAAACTGTGCCAATTCCAGTGAGGATGGCGCAGGCTCTGGCGCGCCATGCGTGCCCATCGGTGCGCGATGCTTGTGAAGTAATCCATTGACTTTGGCCATTTTGAAGTGCAGTTTGACCGTCTAATGAACACGCTATCTTCATACGCATCCACGGCAACTGATGTTGAATGCGATAAAAAAATCCTTGATTGATTTGTTGGGCCTCTGTTTGACAAAGACCAACATCGACTTGAATGCCTGCTTGACGCAAGCGAACAAAACCTTGGCCCGACACTTGTGGAAACGGATCTTGAATGGATGCAACCACGCGCAACACGCCTGCTTGAATGAGTGCATCACAACAAGGCCCCGTTTTGCCGTGATGCGAACAAGGCTCTAACGTGACATAAGCCGTTGCGCCTTGGCTGTTATGACCCAAAGACTGCGCATTTTTGAGTGCGACGATTTCTGCATGATCGCTACCCGCTTTTTGGGTGTGACCTTGGCCGATGAGTTGGCCTTGTGGATTGACCAAGACGCATCCAACCCTTGGATTGGGTGTGGTGATGTAGAGACTTTGGTGGGCAAGAACCAAAGCCTGTTTCATCCAATGGGTATCGGTATCTGAAAAATGCATGATGCTGGAATTATGGCTTTATTTGTCAGATGCAGTTGGATGGGTTACCAACAAAGTGACACTGGCCATTGTGCCGATAAAACGCCGCGAGTGCCTTTGCTCGACAGTGTCAGCGTACCGCATTCATCGGTGATCTGTGCACCAATGGGCAGTGCTTGAATATCGAAGCTGTTGTCTTTGAATGTGTAAATGAATTGATACGGCAATTGTGCGGCGGAGCTGGGCGGGTCGGGGCGCTGAGTGGGATAACTACCGCTGATGATTGCGATTCGCTCCATACTATGCGAGAGTTGAAGTAAATTGATTCTGGCTTGTTGGCGATACGATTTTTGAAGAAATGACGAATACATAGGAATGAAGACGCAGGTGAGTATTGCAATGATGGCAATCACGATCATGAGTTCAATCAAACTCCCACCCGATTGCAATTTCATGGATTGAGCTGAATGAGACTTTGCCAAGTATTAAAGTCATGGGCTGTTAACCCGGTGGGTTTGAGCCAAATTGCTTGCAGCATCGTCAACGAGCCCGAATAAAGCCCTCTGGAAAATGCAGTGATGTGATAGATGAGTGGGGTAGGGCTTTGTTGATCCGATGATTGCAAGGGCCAAGATTCAATCCAGTAATAACCTGTTGCAAATCCCTTTGGAGTAGATGCACCAACAGACACTTGGGTGCTTTGGTTTTGTTTGGCGAGCCAATCGGCGACGGACACTGTAGGCTGTTGCAAATACAAACAAACGCCTTGCAAGCAGGTTTGAGAGGACATGCGTTGTTGCAACATTAGTAGATCATCAACTGATTGAGGATTAAAAATATGCGTATCTTGTTGAGTGCCTGCTTGATGCATGAGATCTTTGCTGGTAGTTTGTAGATCGCGCAACGCCATTTGAAGTGTGAAAGTGTGAATTCATTATTTGTAAACGTACTGGCTGGCGCGGTGGCAGGCGTCGTTATAAATTGCAAAGTAGCTTGTTGCAATGCGTTAAAGCTTAAATACCTGGCGCCCGCATGCTCCATTCTTTTTTGAAATTTTTTGAGTACTACTGATAAATTGGCGTGCATATTGGAATAAGACATCATCAATAAATAACTGTTGTGAATGGCTTGCCATGCAGCCTAAGCGTTGAGCACAATGCCCAAAGAGATGTTTATGCCCAGCATCACTTGCGCCAATACAACCCCTGTTTTTTCATGGTGAGACAATCATACTCAAGCATTGCATATTGGGTTTGCAATTGCTATTGACGTCGTTGGTAAAGAGAAACGAAGACCATGGCTCTCACGAAACCACCACATTTAAAGAAAAAGGGTTTTGATTGATTTGAAGTTGGGCGTCTCCTTTGGGCAATAGAGAGGCGACTTGTTTTTTGTAAATGGTCAAATCTCGTTGCGCCCATTGCGTAGTTGTACAAGGTGCGCTTTGACAATCGTCGAAAATGTGTACCTGACCCCAATTAGTTCGGTAGAAGGTTTGGCGCTTGGGGTTGAGGCGCCAGCGTTGGGCGATGTCGTTGATGAGTTGGACTGCATGTTGAAACGCCAATGCGTTGCCATGTTGTGTAAGTGCATAGGCGTTGGATTGAAGCATGAATGCGCAGGCCATGCTAAAGATATGGAGCGCCATCATATCGTCGATGGTGGTTAGGCCTGATGCAATCCTATTTTTTAGCTGTCGCATATCAAACCTGATTGCACGCGCCACCTGGCAGCGACATTGACGTAAACCGAAGAGACGAGAGATATCAATTTTGTATCTGGTGATTGAAAGCTGATGATGGTAAAAAACTCGACCTATGTGTGGTGATGAAGTACCCGATTAACGGCGAAATTCGTCCACCAATGTTTTGAACTCGTCGATGTCTTCAAAACTTCTATAGACGCTGGCAAAGCGTACATAGGCCACTTTATCCATTTTTTTGAGTTCACGCATCACCAATTCGCCGATGCGAGTGGAGTTAACTTCGCGTTCGCCCATGCTGAGTAATTTTTCTTCAATGCGCTCAATCGAGCGATCGAATTGTTCGGTACTGACGGGTCTTTTTCGCAAAGCCAATTGCATCGATGCTTTTAATTTTTGTCGATTAAACTCAATGCGTCGGCCATCTTTTTTGACGATGGCAGGAAAACTGACGTCGGGTCTCTCGTAAGTGGTGAATCGCTTATCGCAAGAGATGCAACGTCTTCTTCTGCGAATGAAATCGCCTTCATCGCTTTCGCGCGTCTCCACCACTTGTGTTTCGGATTGAGCGCAAAAGGGGCATTTCATTGATGGTATTTAACGGTAAACGGGGAAGCGTTTTGTGAGTTCGTGTACTCTGGCTTTGACCGCTTCAATGTGAGCCGTGTCTTTTGGGTTATCAAGTACATCGGCAATCAGGTGTGCGGTCATTCGTGCTTCTTCGTCTTTGAATCCACGAGTGGTCATTGCAGGAGTGCCAATGCGCACGCCACTGGTCACCATTGGTTTTTCGGGATCATTGGGAATCGCGTTTTTGTTAATAGTCATGTGGGCCTCACCTAACACCGCTTCGGCCTCTTTGCCAGTCAGGCCCTTGGGACGTAGATCAACCAACATCACATGGCTTTGTGTACCGCCGCTGACAATACGCAAGCCACGTTCGGTGAGTGTTTGCGCAACAATTTTTGCGTTGGTGATGACTTGTTGTTGATAAATTTTGAAATTGGGTTGAAGAGCTTCTTGAAATGCAACTGCTTTGGCTGCAATCACATGCATCAAAGGACCACCTTGCAAACCAGGAAACATAGCGCTATTGATAGCTTTTTCGTGTTCGGATTTCATGAGGACGATGCCACCGCGGGGGCCGCGCAAACTTTTGTGCGTGGTGGATGTAACGACATCTGCATAAGGAACAGGATTGGGATACAAGCCTGCAGCGATAAGTCCAGCGTAGTGAGCCATATCGACCATAAAAATAGCGCCCACATCTTTTGCAACTTTTGCAAACCGTTGAAAGTCAATATGCAAACTATAAGCAGACGCGCCAGCAATGATGAGCTTTGGTTTAGATTCATGCGCCTTTTTTTCCATGGCGTCGTAATCGATTTCTTCTTTGGCGTTGAGGCCATAACTCACGACGTTGAACCATTTGCCACTCATATTGAGTGCCATACCATGCGTGAGGTGACCGCCTTCGGCCAATGACATTCCCATGATGGTGTCGCCAGGCTTGAGAAAAGCCAAAAAGACCCCGACGTTGGCTGAGGCACCACAGTGTGGTTGCACGTTGGCCGCATCAGCGCCAAATATTTTTTTGACACGATTGATGGCCAATTGCTCGGCGACATCGACGTGTTCGCAACCACCGTAATAGCGACGACCTGGATAACCTTCAGCGTATTTATTAGTGAGTTGTGTGCCTTGAGCTTGTAAAACAGCAGGTGACGCGTAATTTTCGCTCGCAATGAGTTCGATATGGTGTTCTTGACGTG
The DNA here is from genome assembly GCA_009921265.1 of Betaproteobacteria bacterium. Lineage (GTDB taxonomy): Bacteria > Pseudomonadota > Gammaproteobacteria > Burkholderiales > Burkholderiaceae_C > Limnohabitans. Next base: position 85,136 of record RFYV01000003.1, read on the forward strand.
TATTTTCAGCTTGGATCGCAGACCAAAGCTCAGGGTCGGTTTGTTCAATCAAGATTTGACGGTCGTACATGTTGTCAGTCCAAAGAAGTTAGAGGGATAGTTTAACAGTGAGTGATTTGGTTCTAACGGGATTCACCTTCTTTGGCGCCACCGATATTGGTTAATCGTTGAGCTTTTTCTAACCAACTTTCTACTTTTTCGGTCACGGTTTCAATGGCAGAGGGCTTGGTGAAGGGGACCGATTGACCTTGAGCCACTTGTATCAATCGTTTGTGTTCTGCCGTCACTTTATTGGCATAACCGCTGTCGTTATCTAAATTGGCCGCGCCCACATATTGTTTTAGGCCTGCTTCTACAGAGCCCGATCTGACTATGCATTCTTTGAGGACGTTAACGCCCACTCTCAAATTGGCAATTGGATCAAAGGCGGCCAACTTTCCGCCAAAACTGTCGTATTTATCCGAATGAACCTTGGTCATGACTTGCATTAAGCCCTGCGCCCCCATTTGACTTTGGGCAAAAGGATTAAAGCCTGACTCGATGGCCATCACCGCTAATATTAAGTTGGGGTCAATTTGGTTTCGAGGGCCAATTTCGTAGGCTTCTGCGACCAACGCACTTAAAGGCTCGGGTGCCACTCTATATTTGCGACTCAGCCAATAGGCCACATTGGCTTGTTGTTTGGGCAGATCCTTGGGGTCGGTGGCGGTGGCTCGGTCAACTGCGTCGTAGTCATTGGTGACGCCCTCTTCGGTTTGGTTTTCTTGGAGCCAGCCCAGAAGATAGGCTTCGCCATTGGCACGAAGTTCTGGCTTGATGGTGAGGGTTACGGCAAGAAAAAACACGATCAAACCCACAAAGGCTAAGCCACTGTGAGTAATAAGAAAGAATCCGTTGGCAATATCTTGAAAGATGGTGCCGATTGAACGGATAATGCGTTGGTAGATCGACATAGTTGTATTTTATAGAAATATGTCGGTCTAAAATTGATAGTTAATGGCCAAATATGTGACCAAATGACAACTTTGGGGTGACAATAGAGGTTTTGCATTCTTTCGTAGTCATTTCAACTTTTGCCAGCTCCCCTTATTTTTAACGAGAAACCTGTGAACCCTGTCAACACTCAATCAAACGATCATCAAGAATTGGATAAGCTCACTGGCGGCGCTTTTTTTGCACCCACATCGGGCGAAAGAGCCACTCGCATTCGTGTTTGGATAAGCACGGAGCCCATTGTTGAGCAAATCAACCATGTTTACCGAGAAATCAGCGTTCGTGACAAGGGCGTTGCCAAAATTCTCAGAGAAAAATTAGACGAGATCAAAAGGGCCAAAAATCAAGACCTGGTTGCACAAGAATGGTGCGATAAAGCCAATAAATTGATTGAAACTCCACGCCTCAATATTGCAGATGCGATGGCATGGCAAAGAGATGCAGCTAAAGCTGGTGCGCCTTTATCGCGTGAACCCTTGGCGAGTCTCAAAAACGCATTGGGCGATCGCGTTAAAAATATTGAAAATTTGCAGCACCGTACACAAGTGCAGCGCGAGTCCGCGGTGTTGATCGTGCAAAGAATTGAAGTTTTATCCACCAAGCCTTGGCAAGAAGCGCAAGGCCAAAGTGAAGTGATTCATATTGATTTACAAAAGTGGCATGCCGAATCAGAAAGCATCACGCAGCATTCTGATTGGCCAAGCGTTGACGCCAAATTTCCACCGATTATTCAATCGAGTGCTCAACACGTCAATTTGGTTTGGGATGCATTCAAAGCAGCTTTAGAACAAACACAAAATGCGTTTCAAGATCCTAGCCATGCGTTGCCCGCAGTGCCCGCATGGGCCGATCAAATTCGATTGGCGCGTGGACAAGCTTCTGCTGCAAGTGCAAGCCCTGCCAATGTCAAACCCAAAGTGGATCCAGAACAGCGTGCGCAAGCGCAAGCCGCAGTTTTAGTGGTCTTAACTGTTCTTGAAAAAGAAGTGTCACAAGGCCATGGTAAAGCAATAGCGAACGCGTCTGCAGCACTGCGACAAGCGCTCAAAACACACGGTCGATGGATTGATGAAAATTTGGATCAACAGGTTCAAAAAGTTTTATCAGCGGCCACCGAACTCGAAGGTTGGCAGCGCTGGCGTGCCGATCAAATCAGAAATGAGTTGCTGACCAAGGCAGAAGGTCTTCTCAAAAATGATAAGCCCGTTATGGGCGGTCGCAAATTGCAAGAGGCTTTGCGTGATTTGCGCGAAGCATGGAAACAAACCGACACGGGTGGTGTACCCAATCATGCGTTGTGGAAAAAATTTGATGCTGCGTGCAATCGTGCTTATCCTTTTGTTCAAGTATGGTTGGATAAAACGCGTGCAGAGGCTGCAGCTCATCGTCAACAACGACTCGATTTGATTGAGGAGCTCAAAGCATGGACTTTGAAGGACGCACAAGGTCCTGATTGGCGACAAGTGCATCGCAGTTTGCATGAGTTCTCTGAACGCTGGAGAAGTAACGGGCATGTGAACGAAAAAATGTTTGCAGAACTTCAAGCCATTTGGCGAGAAGCTATGAATGCAGCACATGCATCCATAGCTGCCGCCGAAAAAGCCAGCATTCAAAGACGTGAAGCCTTGATTGCAGAGGCCACCCAAATTGGCTCAGCTGATTTTTTAAATATTGATGCGGTCAAAGACGTTCAACATCGTTGGCAAGTTGAATCGCAAACGATTCCATTGGATCGAAAGCTGGCGCAAAGTTTATGGGACGCTTTTAGAAAACCATTGGACGAAGCTTTCAATCGCAAAACGCAACAACGTGAACGCGGTCCGCAAGCGGCTAATGCGTTAGAGCAAGCCGTGCTTGATGCGTCCAAAGCGTTAGAGCTGGCCACACAAAGCGGTGATGCGGCTCAGATCAAGCAAGCGCTGTATGTTTTGAATCAAGCCGTCTTGGGCAAAGAAGTGGTCATTAAGCCTGTTGAAGTTGTAGTACCTGAGCCGGTTGTTCAAGCAGAAGTAAAAGCTCAAGAGGCTGTAGAAGTGACGCCAGCAACAACAGAAGAAGCACCAGTAACTTCAGAAGCACCCCCAGTTAATCCTGAAGCAATGAAAGAAACAACAGAAGCTTCTCAAGAAACATCACAAGAGCCACAGGCCAGTGAGCCTGCTCCAAAGCCTGTTCCAGCAAAACCAGCTAAGCCTGTGATTGCCGTTAGGGGCGATGATCGACCAGGGCAAAAAAACACACAGCCTGTGCAAAATTCTGGGTTTGGTCAAAAAGGCAAACCACCACTCAAAAGAAATTCAAAAGATGCGCCTGCACAAGGTAAATGGCCAGAGCGTGAAGAGCGCGGTCCTCGACTCAGCGATCCTGTCTTTAGGGCACAACGACAAGCTTTTGAAAATGCAGAAATTGCTATGCGTCGTTTGTCTGCACAATCTCACGGAGAGGTGCTCACCAACCTGATGAGCGCATGGTCACAAAGACAAACGGATGCGGTGCCTGCGGTCAAAGAGTTGGGTTCCAATGTCAATGCTGCGCAAAGGCAATCGTGGACGCAGGCTTTGCAAAAACCTGCACAAAATTTGGACGCTGCATTGTTGTTGCGTTTGGAGATTGCATCCAACCTCAATACGCAACCTCAACATGCAGATGCCAGACGCGCTTACCAATTGCATTTACTCACCAAAAGAAACGATCCGCCCCCAGCGCAAACATGGACGCAAGACGTGGCGCGTATTTTTGAAGGTGTATACAACGAAGATGACGCGCGAAGAGTTCAATCCGCGCTCAAAGTGTTGATGAAAAAATCTTAAAGCGCAACGGCCTTAAACACGCCTTGCGCATAACGCCATACATACCCCCGATGAGGGGTGGCGTCAAAGTCCCAATCAGGAAGTACATGCCTGACTTTTTTATTATCTAAGTGATGTGATTGTGGCTTGTGCGTGTGACCGTGCACCATAACGTCGCATTGCAGTTGATTCATCCATTCATTTGCGATCGATTGATCAACATCTTGATACCACGTTTTGTTTTGTTTGAGTTGTTGACTTTGCTGGCGCAAATGTTTGGCAATTTGAATGCGCTCTTGCAAAGGCTTGGCCAAAAACTCTGCTTGCCATTGTTGACTGCGAACTTGAAGCCTGAATTGTTTATAGTCGAGATCGTCCAAGCACAGATTATCGCCGTGACTCAGCAAAATAGAAGATGTTTTTGTTTTTAATACAGAGGGTTCGCTCAAGTCTTGCATGCCGCCAGCAGAAAGGGCGCGTTGACCTAATAAAAAGTCGCGGTTTCCAGCCAAAAAATAAATCGGAAAACGTGCAGACGCTGTTTTGAGAGCGCCGAGACATTGTTTTTCAAAAACGCCATGCGTTGAGTAGATGAGATCGTCTCCCACCCACACTTCAAACAAATCACCCAAAATAAACAAAGCATCAGGTGAATGCTCAGTTAGATAATGCGCAAAGGTTTGAAAATTGGCTGCGTCCGATTGCTGCAAATGCAAATCGGAAATGAAATCGATGACCGACCACGACCCCCCTTGAATGACAGAGATCTCTGCAGGCAGGGTAGGTGTCATAGATTGTGAAAATCAATCGACCAAAACGGCCTTGGCGATGATGACATCTTCTTTGGGCACATCATCATGAAAGCCGCGGCGACCAGTTTTGACTTTGCCCAAAGCGTCAACAACTTCTTTGCCTTCAACTACTTTTCCAAAAACCGCATAGCCCCAACCTTGTGGAGTAGGCGAGGAGTGATTTAAAAAATCATTGCCGGTGAGGTTGATAAAAAATTGGCTGCTGGCTGAATGCGGGTCTGAGGTGCGAGCCATAGCAACGGTGTAATGATCGTTTTTGAGGCCGTTGTGGGCTTCATTTTCAATGTTGTCGATTGAATCTTTTTGTTTCATGTCAGCCGTGAAACCACCGCCTTGAATCATGAAGCCATCGATGATGCGATGAAAAATCGTATCGTTGAAATGATGGCTCTCGACATAGGCTAAAAAGTTTGCAACTGTGACGGGGGCTTTGTCGGCATCTAACTCTAAAGTGATGGTGCCGTGATCTTTAATGTGAAGTTCTACGCGTGGGTGACTCATAATGTTTTTATTGAAAGAGGGTTGCAGATTGAATGACCACTTGTTGACGTGGCACATCCGATGGAAAGGGACCGCCATTTGAGGTGGGCAATCCCTTGATGCGATTGACCACATCTATGCCCGATATGACGCGACCAAAAACGGTATAGCCAAATTGAGAGGCGGAGGGGTCTAAAAATGCATTGTCTTTGACGTTGATAAAAAATTGTGCAGAGGCCGAGTGTGGCTCATTGGTGCGTGCCATGGCGATAGTGCCCAAGGTGTTGCGAGGACCGCCCTTGGACAAGGCTTCGCGGCCTTCGTGCATAACGGGCGCACGGGTTTTTTTTTCAGCATAGCGTTGATCGTAGCCACCGCCTTGAATCATGAAGTTATCAATGACTCGATGAAAAATAGTGCCGTCGTAATGTTTGTCTTCAACGTATTGCAAAAAATTAGTCACTGTTTTGGGTGCTTTATCGGCATAAAGCTCGATAATGATTTCCCCAGCGCTGGTGTTGATTTTGACCTTGGGAGTGGCGACTGTTTGTGCAAATGTGGTGCTTGCGACGACAAGCGAAAAAATAAGTGCAAATATTTTTTTCATGGTTTGATAGAGATCAGTTGAAGGGCGGGTTGAAGTTGAAGAATTTTATTTTTGACGGGACGATTTTGAGGTTCTAACTTGCTGGCGCGTGCATAGGACTCTTGGGCTAACAAGAGCCAAATATCTCCTAAATTTTCTTGTGCAGCCGAATAGCTGGGATTGTTTCTGAGTGCTTGCTCAAACGATAAACGGGCCTTGTCGATTTGACCTTTAGACGCATACATAACGCCTAAATTATTATGAGGTTCGGCCAATTCTGGAAATTCTTGCGTGAGTTGCTCGTACAAAGCCAGTGCCTCATCACTGCGATTGAGTTCGTTGAGTAACAGCGCTCGCCAAAAAAGCATTTGGGGGTCGCGCGGTTTTTTAACCAGATAGTCGTCAATTTTTGCGAGCGCATCTTGGCGCTTAGAGGCACCTTGCCTGAGTAATTGTTTGACCTGCTCGTGTGGGGTCGCCTTGGGCTTGTCGAGTTCATTGATCGGCGAGGCTTGAATGATCATGGGTGTGTTGAGTTGCGCGCTTGCCGTAAATGAGGCCAACAAAATTGCACCCACGAAACCGCAGCCGATCGCATTTTGAAAAATGCGTATGAAAGATGACGAATGTTTGTTTTTTGTTAACATTGGGTTTTAGTACCTGAGATCGACGAAAAGGCGATGCCGATATACTCAAGCAATTGTAGTGCAGAGGTAATCCCTCCTTCACATTGGGTCTCTTTTCTCCGAGGCCGACCAACTTAACACTTCGTGACATTCATGGGACTTCGTGTTTACAACACGCTCAAGCGTGGTTTGGAAAATTTTTCACCTCTGCAAGCGGGGCATGTCCGTATGTATGTCTGCGGTATGACGGTTTACGATTACTGTCATTTGGGGCATGCGCGATCAATGATTGCTTTTGATTTGGTGCAGCGCTGGCTCAAAGCTTGTGGGTATCAAATTACGTATGTGCGAAACATCACTGACATTGATGACAAAATTATTCGTCGTGCTGTAGAAAACAATGAATCGATTCGTTCGCTCACTGATCGAATGATTGAGGCCTTGCATGTTGATGCGGATTCTTTGGGTATTGAGCGCCCAACGCACGAACCCCGTGCCACCGATTACGTGCCGCAGATGTTGGTAATCATCGATCAACTCGAAAAAAAGGGATTGGCTTATCGCGTAGCAAGCGGTGACGTGAACTTTGCCGTTCGAAAATTCAAAGGATACGGCAAGTTATCTGGTAAATCATTGGATGAATTGCACGCGGGTGAGCGGGTCACTGTTTTGGACAGCAAAGAAGATCCGCTTGATTTTGTTTTGTGGAAAAACGCCAAGGCCGAAGAACCCCAAGACGCGAAATGGGACAGTCCTTATGGCGCGGGTAGACCCGGGTGGCATATCGAGTGCTCGGCCATGAGTTGTGGGCTATTGGGCGAAACATTTGACATTCATGGGGGCGGTGCAGATTTGCAATTTCCTCATCACGAAAATGAAATCGCGCAAAGTGAAGGTGCGCAAGACAAAACATTGGCTAATGTTTGGATGCACAACGGCTTTATCAATGTCGATAACGAAAAAATGTCCAAGAGCTTGAGCAACTTTTTTACGATTCGTGATGTTTTAAAAGTTTTTGACGCTGAAACGATTCGCTTCTTTGTGGTGCGCAGTCATTACCGAAGCCCACTCAACTACAGCGATGTGCATTTAAATGACGCCAAATCTTCGCTCAAACGTTTGTATACCGCATTGGATAGCGTTACACCTGCACCTGTGACGATTGATTGGACGACCCCTTATGCCTCGCGCTTTCAGGCGGCTATGAACGAAGATTTTGGAACACCAGAGGCTGTTGCGGTTTTGTTTGATCTGGCCACAGAAGTTAATCGCACGCAATCGGCGGAATTGGCGGGATTATTAAAACAACTCGGTGGTGTTTTGGGGTTGCTCCAATCGCCACCTCAAAGCTTTTTGCAAGCGGGCGCATCGCTCGATGAATCGGCAATTCAACAATTGATTCAAGATCGCGCCCAAGCTAAGGCCAGCAAAGATTTTGCAAAAGCCGATGCGATTCGAAAGTCATTGGCCGATCAAGGCATTGTTTTAAAAGACTCGCCCACAGGCACCCAATGGGAGCGTGCTTGATGAGTCCTGCTTTGCCTATTATTCAAGTGACGCCCCCCTATTGGGAAGAGGCTTGTAAGCACTTAATAATGAAAGATCGCGTCATGAAACGCTTGATTCCAAAATTTGGCGATGTTTGTTTGGAAACCAGAGGCGACGCATTTGTAACGCTTGCGCGAAGCATTGTGGGCCAACAAATTTCTGTCAAAGCGTCGCAAACGATATGGGATCGATTTGCGGCCCTTCAAAAAAAAATTACACCTTACTCAGTGCTCAAGCTTAAAATAAACGACATGCGCATTGCGGGTTTGTCTGCGCGCAAGGTCGAATATTTGGTTGATTTGGCGATTCACTTTGATAGCAAAGCCGTGCACTTCAAAGAATGGTCAAAAATGACAGATGACGACATCATCGAAGAATTGATTGCGATTCGCGGCATTGGTCGATGGACAGCCGAGATGTTTTTGATCTTTCATTTGATGCGACCCAATGTGCTGCCACTCGATGATGTGGGATTGATCAACGGCATCAGTCATAATTATTTTTCGGGTGAAACCGTGAGTCGCAGCGAGGCCAGAGAAGTCGCCCAAGCTTGGGCTCCCTATTGCAGTGTCGCAACTTGGTATATTTGGCGTTCATTGGACCCCGTGCCTGTTGCGTATTGATGTGTCAAAACAGGAGAATCGATTGGCTAAAAAAACTTTTTTAGATTTTGAACAGGCTATTGCAGAGCTTGAAGGCAAGATTGAAGAATTGCGTTATGTGCAAACCGAATCTGCCGTTGATATTTCGGACGAAATTGAACAGTTGTCCAAAAAGAGTTTGCAACTTACCAAAGATATTTATTCAGATTTAACGCCTTGGCAAATTACTAAAATTGCGCGTCATCCTGAGCGTCCCTACACCATGGATTACATCAATGAAATCTTCACTGATTTTGTTGAAATGCACGGCGACAGACATTTTTCTGATGACCTGAGTATTGTGGGTGGTTTGGCTCGATTTAATGGCAACGCGTGCATGGTGTTGGGTCAACAAAAAGGTCGCGATACACGCGAGCGCACTGCGCGCAACTTTGGAATGAGTAGACCTGAGGGTTATCGCAAAGCATTGCGATTGATGAAGACTGCCGAAAAATTTAAGCTTCCCGTTTTTACATTTGTAGATACGCCTGGCGCATTTCCTGGTATCGACGCGGAAGAGCGTGGTCAAAGCGAAGCCATCGGCCGCAATATTTTCGAGATGGCGCAACTCGAAGTACCCATCATCACAACCATCATCGGTGAGGGTGGATCGGGTGGCGCATTGGCCATTAGTGTGGCCGATCAATTGTTGATGTTGCAATATTCTATTTATTCAGTCATCAGCCCTGAGGGTTGTGCTTCTATTTTGTGGAAAACATCGGATCGTGCTGCAGACGCAGCTGAGGCGCTCGGATTAACACCGCATCGACTCAAAGCTTTGGGCTTGGTGGACAAAATCATCAACGAGCCTGTGGGTGGCGCGCACCGCGATACCAAACAAATGGCGGCTTCACTCAAGCGGGGTCTTGCCGACGCTTGGCGACAACTGAGCGACCTGAAAGTCAAAGAATTATTGGATCGTCGCTACGAACGACTCCAAAGTTATGGTCGATTCAGCGATACAAAAGCGGACGCGCGTTGAGTACGGAGCCGTCACTCGCACATTTTTCTCCTGTATTGCCATTGGTGGTTGCTTATAGCGGTGGTGCTGATTCCAGCGCATTGTTATTGGCGTGTGCCAAGCGCTGGCCGGGTCAAATCAAAGCGGTTCATATTCATCACGGATTACAAAAAGCAGCGGATGATTTTGCGTCGCATTGCCAAATTGTATGTGATGCATTGAATGTTCCTTTGGTGATTCAAAAAGTGGATGCGCGCCATTCTTTGGGTGAGAGCCCCGAAGATGCGGCACGCAAAGCGCGTTACAAAGCATTGGCAAGTGCGATTGAATTGAATTTTTCTGATGCAAAAGACGTGGCCTTGGCTCAACACGCCGACGATCAAATTGAAACTTTACTGTTGGCTTTGTCGCGTGGTGCTGGCCTACCAGGAATCGCTGCGATGCCTGCTGTGTTTGAGCGCTCGGGTTTGACATTTCATCGGCCTTGGTTGCAAGTTCCATCACAACAATTGCGTCATTGGTTAACTTCAATCAATCATTTGTGGATTGAAGATCCAAGCAACACCGATATTCAATTGACGCGTAATCGAATCCGACATGTGGTTTTACCCGCATTAGAAAAAGCATTTCCGCAATTTCGCCAAACATTTGCACGCAGCGCAGCACATGCAGCGCAAGCGCAAACGGTGCTCGATGAAATGGCGCAGATTGATTGGAACGCCATGCAAGTTCAAGCACAGATTGTGGGATTGCAAGCATTGAGTGACGCGCGCATGGTGAATGTTTTGCGGTTTTGGCTCAAAAATTATGGTGTGCAAAGCTCTACTGCGCAACTGCATGAGTTGATGGCGCAGGTGCGAGCATGCACCACTGGCGGTCACCAAATTGATATCAAAGTGGGCGAGGCGAGAGTGCAACGAAAAGGCGAATGCCTGACTTGTTACAATTCCAAGGCTTTTTTGCCTCAACCTACAAACCAAGATGGCTCTGATCGTTCATAAATATGGCGGCACCTCGATGGGCTCAACCGAGCGCATTCGATTGGTTGCCAAACGCGTCGCTAAATGGGCGCGCGCGGGTCACCAAATGGTGGTTGTTCCCTCTGCCATGAGTGGAGAGACCAACCGCCTACTAGGACTCGCCAAAGAATTAAGTCCCAAACACGAGGACTCGGCCTATCAGCGCGAGCTCGATATGTTGGCCTCTACGGGTGAGCAGGCTTCATCTGCTTTATTGGCCATTGCTTTGCAAGCCGAAGGCATGGAGGCTGTGAGTTATGCGGGTTGGCAAGTGCCCATTCGCACCAATAGCGCATTTACAAAAGCTCGAATTGAATCGATTGACGATGAATGCGTGCGTCAAGAGTTGCAAGCGGGTCGAGTCGTCATCATCACAGGCTTTCAAGGTGTGGATGAGAACAATAACATCACTACACTGGGTCGAGGTGGTTCGGATACGTCAGCCGTTGCCGTTGCAGCGGCTCTCAAGGCACACGAATGCTTGATCTTTACCGATGTGGATGGTGTGTACACCACCGATCCGCGCGTGGTGCCTGAGGCGCGTCGTCTCAAAACCGTGAGTTTTGAAGAGATGCTCGAAATGGCTTCATTGGGCAGCAAAGTTTTACAAATTCGCTCGGTCGAGTTTGCGGGCAAATACAAAGTGCCATTGCGTGTGTTGTCAAGTTTTACCGAATGGGATATTGATATTTATGAAGAGGCCCAATCGGGTACGCTGATTACTTTTGAGGAAGATGAACAAATGGAACAAGCCATCGTTTCTGGAATTGCTTTTAACCGCGATGAAGCCAAAATTTCTGTGATGAGTGTGCCTGATAAGCCAGGTATTGCCTATCAAATCTTGGGTGCTGTGGCACAAGCCAATATCGAAGTGGACATGATCATTCAAAACATCAGCAAGGACGGTAAAACTGATTTCAGCTTTACCGTGCATCGCAATGATTATTCACGCGCAATGGATTTGCTTAAAGCCAAGGTGCTGCCTGCACTGGGCGACCCCGATGTGAGTGGCGACACCAAGATTTGTAAGGTTTCGATCATTGGCATTGGCATGCGCAGCCATGTGGGAGTGGCCAGCAAAATGTTTAGGTCGCTGAGCGAAGAGGGCATCAATATTCAGATGATTTCGACCAGCGAGATCAAAACTTCTGTGGTGATTGATGAAAAGTACATGGAATTGGCCGTCAGAGCCTTGCACAAAGCCTTTGATTTGGAACAGAATCAGGCATAATTGGTAGAGTCAGGAAACGTGACCGAGTGGCCGAAGGTGCTCCCCTGCTAAGGGAGTATGGGGTGTTGAGCCTCATCAAGGGTTCGAATCCCTTCGT
>RFYV01000021.1 GCA_009921265.1 Betaproteobacteria bacterium
ATTGGGGTCGACCCCAATTAACTGCAATTAACCCAGCTTTTGAGCAAGGTAACGGCCCGTGTAACTGGCGCTGTTTTGTGCGAGTGTTTCGGGTGTACCAACGCCCACTATTTGTCCACCACCACTGCCGCCTTCGGGTCCCATGTCAATGACCCAATCTGCTGTTTTAATCACATCTAAGTTGTGTTCGATCACAATAACGGTATTTCCCGCATCAACCAATTGTTGCAATACTTTTAAAAGCAATGCGATGTCTGCAAAGTGCAAGCCTGTTGTGGGTTCATCCAAAATATAAAGTGTGCGCCCCGTGTCGCGCTTCGATAATTCAAGCGCTAATTTGACGCGTTGTGCTTCACCACCTGACAAGGTGGTGGCCGATTGCCCCAAGCGGATATAACCCAAGCCCACATCCATAAGTGTTTGAAGTTTGCGTGCCAATGCGGGTACTGCGCTAAAAAATGCATGCGCATCTTCTACTGTCATTTTTAAAATTTGAGCGATGTTGCGGCCCTTGTAATGAACCTCTAATGTTTCGCGGTTGTAACGCAAACCGTGACACACATCACAAGGCACATACACATCGGGTAAAAAATGCATTTCAACTTTAACCACACCGTCGCCTTGACACGCTTCGCAACGTCCGCCGCTCACGTTGAACGAAAACCGCCCCGGCCCATAACCACGCTCACGCGCCATCGGCACTTCGGCCATTAACTCGCGAATGGGAGTGAATAAGCCAGTATAAGTGGCAGGATTGCTGCGCGGTGTTCTACCAATGGGTGACTGATCGACGTTGATGACTTTATCGAAATAATCCAACCCCATAATATCCTCGTGTGCAGCGGGTTCATCATGCGCGCGATGAATCGCACGCGCGGCAGCGGTATACAAAGTGTCATTCACCAACGTTGATTTGCCTGAGCCTGAAACGCCTGTCACACAGGTAAGTAATCCAACAGGGAATGCAGCGGATACATTTTTTAAATTGTTACCACGTGCGCATTGCACAATTAATGCTTGCAAACCTGCCAAACTGTCCGCATTCATTTGCATTTGTTGTCGATCAGCAGAAGAAACACCAAATGCATTTTTGGCCGAGGGCATTGCAACGGCGGCGGCCTTTGCAGGCAACCACGCACGTCTGCGAGATGGCACGGCAATGCTTTGAACACCCGACATGTATTGACCCGTTAATGATTGCGGATTGTTTTGAATATCAAGCGGCGTGCCCTGCGCCATCACGCGCCCCCCATGCACTCCAGCACCGGGCCCCATGTCAATGCAATGATCGGCCGCACGAATCATGTCCTCGTCGTGCTCCACCACTAACACACTGTTGCCAATGTCTCGCAAGTGTTGCAAGGTGGCAATCAACCGATCGTTGTCACGTTGATGCAGTCCAATGCTGGGTTCATCCAATACATACATCACACCCGTGAGACCAGACCCAATTTGCGACGCCAATCGAATGCGTTGCGCCTCACCACCTGACAAAGTATCTGCACTGCGCAACAAATTCAAATAACTCAAACCCACATCATTTAAAAATTGAAGACGCGACGCAATTTCTCGCACCACTTTGTCCGCAATATCTGCTTTAGATCCAATCAGTTTGAGTGCTTGAAAATAATGCCAACAATTGACCAGCGTCATTTGATTCACATCGTGCAAATTGAGCGCTTGCTCGCCCTCGCCCAATCGCACGTGTCGTGCTTCGCGACGCAAACGCGTGCCTGCGCAATCGGTGCACAAGCGCAATCCGCGATAGCGGGACAACTCTTCGCGCACCAACACCGAATCGGTTTCGCGAAAACGCCGTTGCATATTGGGCATGATGCCTTCAAATGGATGCTTTTTGTTCACCTTGCGCCCTGTGTTGGCACCAGACTCCACCACATAACTGAATTTAATTTCTTCTTCGCCCGACCCATACAACACGGCGTGTTGAACATTCGCCGGTAGCTTTTCAAAAGGCACGTCCAAATCGAACTGGTAATGCTTGGCCAAACTTTGCAGCATTACAAAATAGTACGCATTGCGTTTGTCCCATCCTTTTATCGCGCCACTGGACAAACTCAAGGATGGAAATGCAACCACGCGCGCAGGATCAAAAAATTCTTGCGCACCCAAACCATCGCAACTCGGGCATGCACCCATGGGTGAGTTGAATGAAAATAATCGCGGCTCTAATTCGCCGATGGAATATGTACAAACGGGACACGCAAATCGCGCATTGAACGCATGCTCAACGCCAGTGTCCATGTCGAATGCAATGGCTTTGCCGTCTGCCAAACGCATTGCTGTTTCAAAACTTTCTGCCAATCGTTGCGCAATGTCTTCTCGCACTTTAATTCGGTCGACCACCACATCGATGCTGTGTTTGTCGGTTTTTTTAAGAGACGGCAAATCAGCCAACTCCACCACTTGTCCATCGATTCGAAAACGCACAAAGCCTTGAGCTTGCATTTGCGTAAACACTTCGACAAACTCGCCTTTACGGTCGCGTGCAACGGGTGCGAGCAACATCAATTTGGTGTCAAGAGGCATGGCCATAACAGTGTCGACCATTTGCGACACGCTTGACGATTGCAATGGCAATCCATGATCGGGACAATGCGGTGTGCCTGCACGCGCAAACAACAAACGCAAGTAATCATGAATCTCGGTTACCGTGCCAACCGTGGATCGCGGATTGTGACTGGTGGCTTTTTGTTCAATAGCAATTGCGGGCGACAAACCTTCAATCAAATCAACGTCGGGTTTATCCATACGTTGTAAAAATTGCCTCGCATATGCGGACAAACTTTCGACGTATCTACGTTGGCCTTCTGCATACAAGGTATCAAACGCCAAGCTTGATTTGCCAGAACCCGACAAGCCCGTGATCACCACCAATTGATTGCGCGGAATATCCAAATCGATGTTTTGCAGATTGTGGGTGCGCGCACCACGAATGCTAATCGTGCCAAACACACCCCGCCCCGCCTCTCGAGATTGAATGGCTTGGGCCATGTAAGTACCGTCTTTTGGTGCGTTCACTGCTAGGGGGTCTTTAAAAAATGGGCAACCTGCCATCATAATGAATTTGTGGCGGGTTTGCGACAGTCCTTTTCCAGCCCACGCATATATCGAAGATGTAGATCTCAATGAGATTGCCAATGCGCGCAATGGACAGGCCAAAGTCCGAATCAATCTCCATGACCTATAAGCTAGATTTCTATACGGAGGTACTCAAAGAATGGCAAAAGTTAGATGCAAACATCAAAGAGCAATTTAAAAAAAGTTAATTGAGCACTTACAAACACCGCGATTGCCTTTTGCCAAACTGAGCGGTCATAATGACCGTTACAAAATCAAGCTTCGCAGCATTGGTTATCTCTTGGTATACGAAGTCAGCGACAAAACCATCACCATTTTGGTTGAGGCCGTTGGCAAGCTCGATAAAAGTGCTGTTTATTTATCCGCCTCTCAGCGGTTGATTTAAACAGTCTTTGTTGTTAAAACCCCTGTTACAAAATCAAAACCATGCAAATCCACCACCTCATCAACGGCGAGTCCGTCACCAGCCTAGACTATTTCGCCAGCATCAATCCCGCCACACAAGAGTTGTTGGCCGAAGTTGCAGCGGGCGGCGAATCCGAAGTGAATGCAGCGGTTGCGGCAGCCAAAGAAGCATTTCCACAATGGGCCAACACACCCGCCGTTGAGCGTGCACGATTGATGCGAAAACTAGGTGACCTCATCACACAACATGTGCCAGAAATTGCCAACATTGAAACGCAAGATTGCGGTCAAGTGATTGCTCAAACAGGCAAACAACTCGTGCCTCGCGCGGCAGACAATTTTCATTACTTCGCAGAAATGTGCACACGTGTTGATGGACACACCTATCCTACGCCCACGCATCTCAACTACACCTTGTTTCATCCAGTGGGTGTGTGTGCGCTTATCAGTCCGTGGAACGTGCCTTTTATGACGGCCACTTGGAAAATTGCACCGTGCCTGGCATTTGGCAACACAGCTATTTTAAAAATGAGCGAACTCTCACCGATGAGTGCCAATCGCTTGGGTCAATTGGCAATGGAAGCAGGCATTCCAAAAGGCGTACTCAATATCGTTCATGGCTACGGTAAATCTGCGGGTGAGCCGTTGGTCGCTCACCCCGATGTGCGCGCTGTTTCTTTCACGGGCTCTACTGCAACAGGCAACCGCATTGTTCAAGCGGGAGGTCTCAAAAAATTCAGTATGGAGTTGGGTGGCAAGTCGCCCTTTGTTATTTTTGAAGACGCCAATCTTGATCGTGCATTAGACGCGGCGATTTTTATGATCTTTAGCAACAATGGTGAACGATGCACAGCAGGCAGCCGCATTTTTGTACAAAATGCAATCTATGCAGAGTTTGTTAATCGCTTTGTTGAACGCGCCAAACGCATCAGCGTGGGCGACCCCTTGGATGAAAACACCACAGTCGGCCCCATGATCAGCCCTGCTCATTTAAACAAGGTGCGCAGTTACATTGATCTAGGCCCCAAAGAAGGCGCAACGCTTTTGTGTGGCGGGATCGACAGACCGAGTTATGCCAGCGAATTGCCAGAACATGTTGCAAATGGTAATTTTGTGTGGCCGACTGTTTTTGCGGATGTGGATAACCGCATGCGCATTGCACAAGAAGAAATTTTTGGACCCGTTGCTTGTTTAATTCCATTCAAAGATGAAGCCGACGCCATCGAAAAGGCCAACGACATCGCTTATGGACTGTCGAGTTATGTGTGGACAGAAAACATTGGCCGCGCACATCGAGTTGCAGCTTCTATCGAAGCCGGTATGTGTTTTGTGAATAGTCAAAACGTGCGCGATTTGCGTCAACCCTTTGGTGGCATCAAAGCCAGCGGCACAGGCCGCGAAGGCGGCACATGGAGCTATGAAGTATTTTTAGAGCCTAAAAATATTGCGGTGTCGATGGGCCGGCACCACATTCCACACTGGGGCATTTGAGATGGGACAACTCGCACTCGCCGCCAAAATCACGCATGTACCATCCATGTTCTTAAGTGAATTGGATGGGCCGCGCAAAGGATCGAGACAAGACGCGATCGATGGTCATCACATCATCAGTCAACGTTGTCGCGAGTTAGGAGTGGACACATTGGTGGTGTTTGATACACATTGGTTGGTAAATGCCAATTACCACATCAACTGCGCACCTCATTTCAAAGGCGTCTACACCAGCAACGAGTTGCCTCATTTCATTGCCAACATGGCGTTTGAGGCTCCTGGTAATATCGCATTGGGTCAACTGCTCGCGCAAGTGTGTAACGAGCACGGTGTTGAAACATTGGCGCATCATGCAACGACTCTCAACCCCGAATACGGCACCTTGGTTCCTTTGCGTTACATGAATGCCGATCAACATTTCAAAGTGGTTTCTGTGTCTGCCTTATGTATGGCTCACTTCTTGAATGACAGTGCGCGATTGGGTTGGGCCATTCGTCGCGCAATTGAAGATCATTACCACGGAAAGGTTGCAATTTTGGCCAGTGGGTCGCTTTCGCATCGCTTTGCACAAAATGGTTTAGCCCCTGAATATGCGTTTAAAGTATGGAGTCCCTTTTTAGAAACACTCGATCACCAAGTGGTGAGTATGTGGGAGCAAGGTGCATGGCCTGCTTTTTGTGAGATGTTGCCCGAATACGCGAGCAAAGGTCATGGCGAAGGTTTTATGCATGACACTGCGATGTTGATGGGTGCTTTGGGTTGGTCGGGCTATACAGGACAAGCAGAAGTGATCACACCTTACTTTGGCGCGTCGGGCACGGGGCAAATCAATGCGGTGTTTCCTGTGTTGCCAAGTAATGGAAGCCAAGTGCCAAAAGCGCAAGCGAGTTCGGCGACGGGGTATGTGAATGTGGGGGTGAGGCTTTAGCCCAACCTCTCTATTTTCTCGCTGGCCATATCCACGTGCCGTTGCAAGGCCTTTATGCACGGCTTAAATCTCTCGCTCCAAACTTGCGTTGCCTTTATTCGATCGACATAATTTTTAGCCAACGTCCAAGTATGCTTCCAAGTTTGACTGGGCACACACGCATGAATCATTGCGCTTGCAAGGGTGTCAGGCAAGCCTCCACTTGTGCGCGGCGCAAAACACAAGGGCATCATGTCATACGCAGGTGCGGTTGAATAGCTCATCTGTTCATCAATCAAAAAAGATAAATTGCCGTTGTGCATATCGGTATTGCCAATCAATGTTCCGAAAGCCAAATACAAAATCACAGCTGACTCATGGCCTTTCTCAATCAATGCATGCAGCGCATGCGTATCCGTCCATTGCGACAACTTGTTTGGCAAACCCAGCATGCCCATATCGCGTCGCATGAGCTCTTCCTAAATAACCTTGGGGTCGCATATCCAACAACCACCAAGGCAATCTGTCAAAGTGAACGTGTTGGCCGTCTATCATTTGCATGACAAACCCATCAGATTTAACTGGCGCTAATATGCCTAAGGTTTTGATTTTTCCAATTGAGTTGATTTGGTGAATAGATAATTGCGCCAGTCCTCTGCTGTTTTCACGCCATGCATAGCGAATGGAGCGGCCGGCGCCGATCTCGATGACTTCATCTCTCAAGTGCGCCAATGCCCTCGCAACTGTGGGCTGGCTAACCCCCAAAAGCTTTGGTCAACTGAACGGACGGCTTCGGACCCGATGAGAGACGCATTTGGATTATGTCGACATAAGCACGCATGGTTTTGAATAGAAAAATGAATAGATACTTGAATAGTAATTTTCGTGCCAACGTGGTCTTTAAGACATGTTTATCGACTAGGCTTAGCCAACCAACGTGGTGCTATAACCACAACTTGATCAACACATCTTTGTATATAAACTCAAGCCATGCCACACCTTGTCATCCTCTACACGCCTCAACTTGACGATGAAACCGATATGTCTGATTTGTGCAACGACTTGGCCAGCACGATGCTTGCCGCCAAGGACGAAGATCAAAAGCCGCTGTTTCCTCCTGGTGGCATACGCGTGTTGGCTTATCCCGCCAAACACCACGCGGTGGGCGATGGCGGTGTTGCGGGACGCAATGCCAAGCTTCATGAAAACAACCCCAATGGTGGTTCAGGAGATTACGCTTTTGTTTATCTGAATGTGCGCATGGCTAAAGGTCGCAGTGCTGTTGCACAACAGCACGCTGGGGAGGCGCTGATCACAACCACCAAAAGACATTTTGAAAAACTTTTTGTGCAACGCCACATTGGCATCACGCTACAAATTGACGAAGGTCAGGAAGTATTTGATGCCAAACATAGCAACTTGCATCCTCTTTTTTAAATGAACGCACCGATTATTTGCTTATTATTTAATTTAACACCATCATGACTACTTTTACGTCAGCACTCATCGCACAACTCGCGGCTCAACTCGACCACGCCGAGAACTCGCGCACGCAGCTCGAGCATTTTTCAAAAAAATACCCCGATATGCGCATTGAAGATGGTTACGCGATTTCTCGCGCATGGGCGGACCTCAAACGCAGCAAAGGACGAGTGGTCCGCGGTCATAAAATTGGTCTCACATCACGTGCGATGCAGCTGTCGAGTCATATCGATGAGCCAGATTACGGTGTTTTGTTTGACGATATGTTTTTTGAATCGGGCACCGATATTCCCGCATCGCGCTTTATTGCGGCTCGGATTGAAGTGGAATTGGCTTTTGTATTGGGCAAGCCTTTATGCGGCCCCAACATCTCACTCACACAAGTTTTGTCAGCCACAGACTATGTGGTACCCGCTATTGAAATCATCGATGCGCGCATCGAGCAATTCGACAGACACACCAAGGTCATGCGCAAAGTGTTTGACACCATCAGCGACAATGCGGCCAGTGCAGGTATTGTGTTGGGAGGACGACCCATCAAGCCCGACGCCTTTGATTTGCGATGGGCCAGCGCACTGTTGTTTAAAAATGGTGTGATTGAAGAAACGGGAGTGGCTGCCGCTGTGCTCAATCATCCCGCCAATGGCGTTGCTTGGCTGGCCAACAAACTCGCTCCATGGGGTGAGTTTTTGGGTGCGGGCGAAGTGGTACTCGCAGGATCATTCACGCGACCCGTGACAGGCGTAGCAGGCGATACATTTCATGCAGACTATGGCCCTTTGGGGCCAATCACTTTTCGAATGGTTTAAATTATGGCATCGAAACAATCTGACTTTCATCCTGACGAATGGGCGGCTCGCGTTCAACTCGCCTCGTGTTATCGCGTGTTTGCGATGCTCGGTTGGGTCGAGATGATTTACAACCACATCACGCTACGCGTACCCGAGAGTGCCAGCGGCAAAGACAAACATTTTTTAATCAATCCCTTTGGTTTACATTACTCCGAAGTCACGGCCAGCAATTTGGTCAAAATTGATTTACAAGGTCGCAAGATGGATGGGGCATCGCACAAAGTCAATCCCGCTGGGTTTGTGGTGCACAGCTGCATTCACGACAACATTGCCAACGCACATTGCGTGATGCACACACACACCACTTCGGGCTTGGCGGTTGCGTGTCAGCAAGGCGGATTGGTGCAAAATAATTTTTACAGTGCGCAGTTGCACAACATGGTGGCCTATCACGACTTTGAAGGCATCACTGTACATGCCGACGAAGGGCCGCGCGTTTTAAAAAGCATTGGCAACAAAAAAGCAGTCATCTTGCGCAATCATGGTTTGCTTTCTTGGGGTAGTACATTGCCACAAGCCTTTGTAATTTTGTGGACACTGCAACGCGCATGCGATGTTCAGTTAGCAACGCTTAGCATGGGGCCCGCGATTCAAATTTCTGAAGACATTGCACAAAAATGTACGCTCGACGCATTGCAATACTACCCAGACAATAGTGGCGGTGGTGGAGACGATGTATTTGCCGCGATGCAACGATTGGTCGATCGCATCGACGACAGCTATCGCTTATGAAAGTTTGTATTGTTGGCGCAGGCGCAATTGGCGGCTGGATTGGCGTTCACCTAGGAATGCAACCCGACGTTGAGCTCAGTGTGTTGGCCCGTGGTCAAACATTACGCAACATTCAACAATCGGGTTTACAACTCACACAAAATAATCATACACATCGCGTTGATGTGGTGGTCAGTGACGATACGCAGCAATTGGGCTCGCAAGATTTAGTTGTCATTGCTGTGAAAGCTCCTGCCATGCAAACAGTGGCTCAACAAATTGCGCCACTAATGGGTAAATACACGCAAGTGTTGGTAGCCATGAATGGCGTGCCTTGGTGGTTTTTAAAAGGACTCACTGCTGCATCATTGCAAACGCGCTTATCGAGCATTGATCCGCAGGGAGTTATCGAGCAAGCCATTCCTATTTCACGCGTGATGGGTTGTGTGGTTCATGCGAGTTGCGCTGCGCCGACACCGGGTCACATCCACCACCATTTTGGTAATAGCCTGATCATTGGTGAGCCTGATGGAACAAATTCACCACGCATCATTCAATTGCATCAATTGCTGAGCACTGCCGGTTTTACGTGCACACAAAGTAACAATATCCAAAAAGATATTTGGTACAAGTTGTGGGGCAACATGACCATCAACCCGATTAGCGCCATCACAGGCGCAACTGTTGACAGAGTTTTGGGTGACGATTTGGTGCGTGGTTTTGTTTCGCAAATCATGCTCGAGGCCAAAGCCATCGGCGCAAAGCTCGGTCTGCCTATTGATCAACAACCCGAAGACAGACATACAGTGACGATGAAACTGGGAGCGTTCAAAACATCGATGTTGCAAGATGTAGAAGCACAGCGTCCTGTTGAGCTAGACGCTTTGGTCAGCTCTGTTCGAGAGCTCGGAGTGCTCACGCAAACACCCACACCTTATACCGATGCATTACTTGGATTGAGTCGACTGCACGCTCAACAACGCGGTCTATATCCTTTATAAAAAATACTCAATGACCACACCCACTCGCGCCATCAATCTCACAGCATTTTTAACTTTGTTATTGATTGCCTTCATGATGGGGGCCAATCACATCGCAGCGCGCCTTGCATTCAATAGCGGGCTCGACGTTGCAACTGCAGTTGCCGCACGCAGCCTCATCACAGCGTCCATCGTTGCTGTGATTGTGATATTCAATCACGCACCATGGCGTCCCAACAAAAAACAAGCGCGCGGTATGTTGCTCGTCGGTTTGATGATTGGCGTGCAAAGTCAATGTTTGTATTCTGCTGTTGCGCATTTGCCCGTTGCATTGGCATTGCTTGCATTCAACACTTATCCTTTGTGGACGGCGATATGGGATAAGTTACTTTACAAACGCTCCCCCGAAAAAATGGTGTTGTATGCCATGCCTGTTATTTTGTTTGGCTTGGCCATGGCCTTGGATGTATTGGGTGCAGCCTCAGGTTTAGGTGCAAGCGCGCAATGGGAAAAAATAGGAACTGGCGTCATGTTTGGATTGGCCGCGGGCGCCGCTTTTGGTTTGGCCTTGGTTTGGACGCAATATGAAACGGAAGGCTTGGATGGTCGCGTGCGTACCACCAGCACTTTGCTACTTGCGGGCTTGATTGCCTTGTGCGTGATCGGCGTGCAAGGCGGACCTCATTGGCCACAAACCACCGTGGGGTGGGGTGGCTTGGCCGCTTTGATTTTTTTGTATGGCACAGCTTTCACTATCATGTTCATAATATTGCCCAAACTCGGTGTTGCGGGCAACTCGGCCATAATGAATGTCGAGCCCGTGTTTGCATTGATCATGGGCTGGGCGATATTGGATCAAGCCATTGCACCGATTCAAATGGCAGGTGCGTTGGTGGTCGTGTCTACTGTGATTGCAATTGGTTTGAGAAAAAAATAAGTTTCAGCTAAACCACCACAAAATCCACACGCGACGCAACACCACACATCAACTCATAGCCAACCGTTTGGGCTTGAAGCGCAATTTCATCAATTGACAACACGTGTCCTGCCTCGTCTTGCCCCCACAAAGTCACTGACGCTCCAATCTGCGCACGCACATTTTTTTCTATCAACGGCATCAAATCCACCGTGATCATGTCCATGCTGACGCGACCCACTGTGCGGGTGCGAACACCACCCACCAACACAGGTGTTCCTGTTGGACACAATCGCGGATAACCATCGGCATAACCGCAGGCAACGATACCAATGGTCATCGCTTCGAGGGCTTTAAAAGTAGCGCCATAGCCCACTACATCACCCGCTTTGAGTTGTTGAGTGGCAATGATTCGACTGCGCAAACTCATGCACGGTAACAAACCCCAATGCGACGCATCATGCATGGGGTAATCGGTTGAACTGCCGTATATCGCAATGCCAGGGCGCACCCAATCAGCGCTCACACCTTCGCGTTTGGATTGCAACAAGACCGCACCGCTGTTACTCACGCTGCGCTCGCCAGGTAAATCTTGCGTGAACTCTTCAAACACGCGCATGGCTTGGTCAATTCCACCCTCTGCCTCGGCGTTTGCAAAATGTGTCATTAAAGAAATTTCATCGACTTGTGGTAAGGCATTCAAACGCGTCCACGCTGATCGAAACAGTTGCGGCGCAAATCCCAAACGATTCATACCCGAATTCATTTTTAAAAAAACACGATGCGGTATTTGTGTTTTGTGTTGACTGAGCATATCGATTTGTTCGTTGCAATGCACCGTGTGCCACAAATCCAAACGCGAACACAATTCCAAATCACGCGGCTCAAACACGCCTTCTAATAAAAGAATCGGGCCGCGCCAGCCCAAGTCGCGCACTTGTTGCGCTTCATCAAGATCGAGTAAAGCAAAACCATCGGCGCCACGCAAGCCTTCATACACACGTGCAATGCCGTGACCGTAAGCATTGGCTTTGACGACGGCCCACGCGCGCGCGTCTTGTGCGCTTGCTCTAAGACCCTTCAGATTGTGCTGAAAAGCATCTGTATGAATAATGGCTTGTATGGGGCGTGGCATGTTGGGTTTAATTGTCTCAGACGCATGTTATAACTCGTAGACACGGCGTTTTGCCATTTTTACCAATTTGAAAAATTGATGCGCTTTACAGCTTTGATATTAAAACAAAAATGAATCGCGGTTTTTATACCATCATGGCGGCGCAATTTTTCAGCTCCTTGGCTGACAACGCGTTGTTTGTGGCGGCCGTTGAACTCATCAAAGCTTCGGGCGGCGCCGAGTGGGAACGCGCCGCATTGGTTCCGATGTTTGCACTTTTTTATGTGATTTTGGCGCCCTTTGTTGGCGCTTTTGCAGACTCACAACCCAAGGGCCGTGTGATGTTCATTAGCAACGGCATCAAAGTTATTGGTTGTTTGATGATGTTGTTTGGTACACACCCACTGCTGTCGTATGCGGTGGTCGGTTTGGGCGCGGCGGCTTATTCCCCGGCCAAATACGGCATCCTCACCGAACTATTACCCGCATCACAGTTGGTGAAAGCCAACGGTTGGATCGAAGGCCTCACCATCGCATCTATTATTTTGGGTGTTGTTTTGGGTGGACAACTCGTTGGGCATCATATTGCGGGGGTTTTACTGTCTTGCGACTTTCCCATCTTTGACACAGGCATTGATACCGCACCCGAAGCTGCTATTTCTATCTTGGTTTTTGTTTATGCGCTGGCCGCTTGGTTCAATACCCGCATTCCTCAAACGGGCGTTGAGATGGTTCCTCTCAAAAGCAATACGCAACACGGTTTGATTTACAATCTAATTGCTTTGGCGCCCGACTTTTGGCGTTGCAACACTTTGCTGTGGCGCGACAAGTTGGGCCAAATTTCATTAGCCACCACCACGTTGTTTTGGGGAGTGAGCGGTAATTTGCGCTACATCGTATTGGCTTGGAGTGCGGCTGCTTTGGGTTACTCCACATCGCAAGCATCGGGCTTAGTGGGCGTGGTAGCGATTGGAACGGCGGTGGGCGCCGTCGCTGCATCATTAAAAATGAAGTTAGACACAGCCACGCGTTTAATGCCACTCGGAATTGCAATGGGTGGTTTGGTGTTGGCGATGAACTTCATCACCAATGTATGGGTTGCTGCACCCTTTCTCATCATGCTAGGTGCAATTGGTGGATTTTTAGTTGTACCGATGAATGCATTGCTACAACACAGAGGCCACAACTTAATGGGCGCAGGTCGATCCATCGCCGTTCAAAATTTCAACGAACAAGCGTGTATTTTGGCCTTGGGTGGTTTGTATAGTTTTTCAACTGGCATGGGATTGAGTGCATTTGCAGCCATCACAGGTTTTGGTTTGCTTGTGGGTGGCTTGATGTGGTGGATTAAAAAATGGCATGAAAGCAATACAGTCCATCACGCTGATGAGGTTAATCGGTTACTTGATATTGCACGCAGTGACGATTCACACCATTAATTAAATAAGGGGTTGATGCAGTGCCCACGATTGATAATTTTCAAGCAAAACGTATTGATGGTACGGATGTGTCTCTTGCTGATTACAAAAATAAGGTATTACTCATTGTGAATACCGCAAGCGCGTGTGGCTTCACGCCACAATTTACGGGCCTAGAAAAACTTCACCAATCTTATGAATCACAAGGCTTGGTGGTTTTAGGTTTTCCATGCAATCAATTTGGCGCGCAAGACCGCGGCAGTAATGATGAAATTGGTGCATTTTGTCAAAAAAATTATGGCGTTAGTTTTGCGATGATGAGCAAAATCAACGTCAATGGCTGTAATGCGCACCCCTTGTATCAATGGCTTTGCAAAGAAGCGCCCGGTTTGCTTGGCTCCAAAGCCATCAAGTGGAACTTCACCAAGTTTTTAGTGGGCAAAGACGGTCGTGTTATTTCACGTTACGCCCCACAAGACACACCGTCAAAAATAGAAAAAGATATTTTGCAAGCACTCGCGGCTTGAAACGTTAGCGCTTCAGTGTTGTAACGTTACTGGCTTGTATGGCCGCATCCACCACTTCGATCCAATGCCGCACTGGCAATTCGGTACCGCTTTGCAAATGCGTGATGCAACCAATATTGGCACTGCAAATGCCTTGGGGACTGATTGCATTTAAATGTTTGAGTTTTCTGTCGCGTAAGTTATAAGAAATGTCTGGTTGCAACACCGAATAGGTTCCGGCAGAGCCGCAACACAAGTGCGATTCTTCTTGGTTGGATTTCAGATCAAAGCCCAGTTGCGATAGTTGCGCCTCAACACCGCCTTTGAGTTGTTGCCCATGCTGCAATGTGCACGGCGGATGAAAGGCTTGTACGCCCGCAGCATGCGCGGCGTCGCTACTGATTTGAGGTTTGAGCAAGGGCACCATCACAGGCAAGAGTTCACTCAAATCTTTGGTGAGTTCACTGATGCGCGCCGCTTTTTGTGCATAAGCAACATCCTCTTGCAACACATAATCATAGTCTTTAACCATCACACCACAACCCGACGCATTCATCACAATCGCCTCAACACCTTGCTCCACGTGAGGCCACCATGCATCGATGTTGGCGCGCATTTGGTGTTTGGCTTTTTCTTGATCGTTTAAGTGAAATTGAACCGCACCGCAACATCCCGCGTTGCTGGCCACCACCGTTTGAATGCCACACGCATCAAGTACGCGTGCTGTGGATGTATTGATGTTAGGGCTCATCGCGGGTTGAACGCAACCTGCCAACATCAGTATTTTTCTGGCGTGTGTGTTTGTGGGCCAGGCACCTGCATTTTGTGATTTGGGAATTTTTGCTTTTAAAGACGATGGCAACACGCCCCGAAACATTTGACCCAATTTCATTGCAGGCGCAAACAATGGAGACATCATTCCTTCTTTGAGCATCCAACGCATAGTTTTTTCAATCAACGGTCGCTCGACTTTTTGATCAACTATTTTTCTACCGATATCCACCAAATGACCATACTGCACACCACTGGGGCAGGTGCTTTCACAATTTCGACAGGTAAGGCATCGATCCAAATGTTGTTGAGTGGCGCGTGTGGGTTCCTGCCCTTCTAGTACTTGCTTGATTAAATAGATGCGTCCACGCGGTCCATCTAACTCATCACCCAACAATTGATAGGTTGGGCATGTGGCTGTGCAGAACCCGCAATGCACACATTTGCGCAAAATGGCTTCTGCGGCAAGACCATCGGCGGTGTTTTGATGCTCAGGTGCGAGTTGAGTTTGCATGGTTCAATAATAGTTTTAGAGTTGAATGCGGCCCGTATTGAATACACCCATAGGATCCATTTGTTGTTGCAATTGTTTTTGAATTTTGGATTGGACCTCAGACAAGGGTGTAAACACGCCTACTTTTTTATCGACGTCTGCATTGGCTTGGCTGGCGCGAAACATTGTGGCGTGCCCTCGCGCTTGCTTGGCAACTTCTCTTAATTGATTGACCGCGGACGCTGGCGCCCACACCCATCGCAAACCACCATGCCATTCGATCAGCGACGGATAAGACAATGACAATGGCGCCGCGGTTTGTGCAACCGACAAGCGCCACAAACAATCGGTGGTATTGGGTGCTTGTTGAAAAAATGGCAAGGTGTGATTGGCGCAAGCTTCCCAATCTAACTGCGCTTGCATTGGATCAATCAGTTGCACACGTTTGCCCAACAATTGAAGCTCTGATTTCATGCGCTCAGTGGCCGATTGAACGGCAGCAACTGCGCCACGCAATCGAATATATAAAGCGTCATCTACCCAACAACTCGCATGAAGTGGCAATGCCTGCCCACCCCATTGATGTAATATTTTGAATGCCTGTGTTTGATCGATGTCCGCACATTCAATCGTTATTTGAGCGGGCGCAATCGGCAACACTTTAAGAGAAACACAAGTGATGACACCCAGCACCCCCATGCTCCCAGACATCAATCGCGACACATCGTAGCCGGCAACATTTTTCATCACTTGCCCACCAAAGGTGAGTGTTTGTGCGCGCCCGTTGATCATCTCCACACCCAACACATAATCGCGCACGCCACCTGCTTGCGCACGCGACGGCCCCGCCAAACCGCAGGAAACCATGCCGCCCACTGTTGTTAAATCTTTTCCAGTGCGCTCATCTAAAAAATGAGGCGGCTCAAATGCCAAACATTGATTGCGCTGCTTTAATGCATCTTCGATTTCAATCAGTGGTGTTCCGGCTTTGGCAGTGATGTACAACTCGCTGGGCTCATAGTTCACAATGCCCGAATAAGCGTGCGTGTTTAATACTTCTTTACTTTGCGTGATTTCGCCATAAAACCGCTTACTCGCACCGCCTTCAATGGATAGGACTCGCCCGTCTTTTGATGCGACCGCGATTTGATCTATCCATGGTTGAAGACTATTGCCCATTATTGCGATGGTACAACGAATGAAATATCAAGTGTTGGACGAGGCCATTGACAACAACTGCGCGTAGCGTTGTGCGTCCACATTGCCGCCACTGATGATAACGCCCACTTTTTTACCCCTGAGTTGTGGTGACATTTGAAGCGCGGCCGCCAACGACAAACAACCCGTGGGCTCAACCACTAGTTTCATGCGCTCGGCATAAAAGCGCATGCTATCAATCAGCTGCTCGTCAGTCACGGTAAAAATCGCATCCACATTTTTTTGAATGATTGCAAAAGTGATTTCACCCACCATCGGCGTTTGCGCGCCATCTGCAATTGTCTGGGGTGTGGCAATTCGAACGCGCTCGCCTTTTGCAAAAGATTGCGCCACATCATTGCCCGCCAATGGTTCAACACCATACACACGACACTGGGGTGAAAGCGCGCGAGCAGCCAATGCGCAACCGCTGAGCAATCCACCACCGCCCAAGCAAACAAACAATGCGTCGAGGTCACCCACATCCTCAAACAACTCCAAAGCAGAGGTACCTTGTCCACTCAACACATCGGGGTGATCAAAGGGCGGAATAAATGTTTTGTTGTCTTGTTTGGTTATGGCTTCTGCCATGGTCATCGCATCTTCTTGATAGCGGTCGTAGCCAATCACGGCTGCACCATAACCTCGGGTCGCGTCGAGTTTAGCCGCAGACGCATCGTGTGGCATCAAAATAGTGGCGCTGGTTTGCAGTATTTGTGCAGACAAAGCAACCGCTTGCGCATGATTACCTGACGAATAAGCGATCACACCTGCACGTCTTTGCGCATCGGTGAGTTTAGACAGCGCATTGAATGCGCCCCTAAATTTGAACGCGCCCATGCGTTGCAAATTTTCACATTTAAAAAAAACTTCAGCGTCTAAAGTTTGATTGAGATAGCGTGAATGCATCACTGGCGTGCGATGTGCAAATCCACTGATGCGCCGAGAGGCAAGCACCACATCTTCAAAAGTTGGAAGTGGTGTGCTCGCGCTCACTGTGTTTTATAAAAAATTATTTGGCAATCACGCGAACCATCTCCAAACATTTGTTGGAGTAGCCCCATTCATTGTCATACCAGCTCACCACTTTTACAAATGTTGTGTCGAGTGCAATACCTGCTTCTGCGTCAAACACAGAGGTGCAAGACTCACCCCGAAAATCAGTGGCAACCACTTTGTCTTCGGTGTAACCCAACACACCTTTGAGTGCGCCCAAACTTTGCGCCTTCATTTCTGCACAAATTTCTGCGTATGTGGCTGGGCTGTTGAGTTCAACCGTCAAATCAACAACCGACACATCGGATGTAGGCACGCGAAACGACATGCCCGTTAATTTTTTGTTGAGTTCTGGAATCACCACGCCCACCGCTTTGGCTGCACCCGTGCTGGATGGAATGATGTTTTCTAAAATGCCTCGACCACCGCGCCAATCTTTGTTGGATGGACCATCCACTGTTTTTTGTGTAGCCGTTGCTGCATGCACGGTGGTCATGAGCCCGCGCTTAATGCCCCATTTGTCATTGAGCACTTTGGCAACGGGTGCCAAACAATTGGTGGTGCACGAAGCATTAGAGACAATCGTTTGACCTTTGTAGATGGCGTGATTGACGCCAAATACAAACATCGGCGTGTCGTCTTTGCTTGGTGCCGACATCATTACTTTTTTGGCACCAGCAGCTAGATGTTTTCCTGCAGAGGCTTTATCTAAAAACAATCCCGTGGCTTCCACCACCACATCGGCATTGACTTCATTCCACTTGAGTGCAGATGGATCTCTTTCTTGCGTCAATCTAATTTTTTTGCCATTCACAATGAGGGTATTGCCATCGACTGCAATGTCGCCTTTGAATCGACCATGCACACTGTCGTATTTGAGCATGTAGGCCAAATAATCGGGTTCGAGCAAGTCATTGATTCCAACTACTTCGATATCCGAAAAGTTTTGTGCCGCAGCACGAAACACCATTCGACCAATTCGTCCAAAGCCATTGATGCCTATTTTGATTGCCATTTTTTTTCCTTCATATTTAAAACTTTTTTAGCTGCGCTGTAATACAGCGCGAACGGTATCCGCAACATTTTCTGGCGTGAAACCAAAGTGTTTAAACAACTCTGGCGCAGGCGCACTCTCGCCATATGTGTCAATGCCAACAACAGCTGACACGCCATATTTCCACCAACCATCGGTGCATCCCATTTCAACAGCAATGCGTGGAATACCTTTAGGCAAAACTGCTTTTTTATACGCCACGCTTTGTTGATCAAACGTTGTTGTGCTGGGCATCGACACAACTCTTGTTGCCACTTTAAACGTGGCCAACAATTCTTGCGCCTTTAAAGCCAAATGCACTTCAGAGCCCGTTGCAATAATCACCGCTTGTGGTTTTTTATTGATCCCCACTTCAGAGGGTTCTGCCAAAACATAAGCGCCTTTGTTCATTGAATCTAGGCCGCTGGCGTTGCCTGCATCTGCCTTGGGTAAATAAGGTAAATTTTGACGACTCAGCAGTAACGCCGTAGGTTTATTTTTATTTTGCAATGCCACCGCCCAGGCAACCACCGTCTCTGCCGTATCTGCAGGACGCCACACATCCAAATTAGGAATCAAACGCAAGGACGCAGCGTGCTCTATCGATTGATGCGTTGGGCCGTCTTCTCCTAGGCCAATTGAGTCATGCGTGAACACATGAATCACACGCTTTTTCATCAACGCGGCCATACGAATCGCATTGCGTGAATAATCACTGAAGGTTAAAAAAGTTCCGCCATAAGGAATAAATCCACCATGCAATGCAACGCCATTCATGATGGCGGCCATTCCAAACTCACGCACGCCATAGTTGATGTGTCGACCTGTTTGTCCCGCTTCGTTTTTAATCACTTGCGCATTCGCACCCACTCTAAAACTCGGAGTTGACGGGGTATTAGTAAGGTTTGATCCTGTGAGGTCCGCGGAGCCACCCAACAACTCGGGTAGAGATGCAGTGAACGCCTCTAATGCAATTTGACTGGCTTTTCGACTGGCAACGGTTTGTGCTTTTTGATGCGCATCAACCACGGCGTCGACCACCACTTGAGAAAATTGAGTAGGCAATTCGCCATTCATTCTTCGCATCAACTCGGACGCTTTTTCGGGATGCGCTGTTTGATAGGCATCAAACAATGTATTCCATTTCGTTTCTTTTTGTTGCCCCTTGGGTTTCGCGTCCCACATTGCATAAATATCTGTAGGAATTTCAAAATGTGCATGCGACCAACCCAAAGCGGTTCGTGTTAATGCAATTTCTTCTGCGCCCAATGGCTCGCCGTGCGCTTTTGCTGTGTTGGCTCGATTGGGGCTGCCTTTACCAATACTTGTTTTACAAATAATGAGGGTGGGTTGATCCGTGCTTTGTTTGGCTGTGGCAATGGCTTGCGACACAGCTTGTGCATCATGCCCATTGCTACATGTGATGACGCTCCAACCATAAGCACAAAAACGCGATGCAGTGTCATCGATAAACCAAGGTGCAACCTGACCGTCAATTGAAATGCCATTGTCGTCATACAGGGCAATGAGTTTGTTCAGACGCCACGCACCCGCTAGGGCACAGGCCTCGTGCGAGACGCCCTCCATTAAACAACCGTCACCCAAAAATACATACGTGTGGTGATCAACGATTGCGTGCTCTTGTGTGTTGAATTGTGCGGCCAATAGTTTTTCTGCCAGCGCCATGCCCACCGCATTTGATATGCCCTGACCCAAGGGGCCGGTGGTTGTTTCTATGCCAGGCGTTACGTCTACTTCGGGGTGTCCAGGCGTTTTGCTGTGCAGTTGACGAAAGTTTTTTAACTCACCGATGGGCAAGTTGTAACCCGTGAGATGCAACAAAGAATAAATCAACATCGAACCATGACCGTTGGATAAAACAAAACGATCGCGATTGGGCCAATGCGGATTGACAGGATTGTGGTTGAGGTGATCGCTCCACAATGCAACGGCCATATCGGCCATTCCCATGGGCGCACCTGGATGCCCCGAGTTCGCTTGTTGAACAGCATCCATTGCCAATGCGCGGATGGCATTGGCCATTTGTGTTTGATTTACCATGAGGGGGTCCGTAAGTCTGATATATGGGCGAAGCCAATCATTTTAGCCAACCCATTGACCGCTAACTGACAACTTGGCGATAAACTGGTTGTTTATGAATAAAGCATCTCCAAACACCCGTGCGCAAGCCATGATTTTGGCCGCGGGTCGTGGCGAGCGCATGCGCCCCCTCACTGACCACACGCCCAAACCCTTATTGCGAGTCAAAGGAATGTCTTTGATTCAATGGTCAATCGAGTTGTTGGCGCAAAGCGGTCACACCGATATCGTCATCAACACAGCTTGGCTCGGCGATCAAATTCATCAAACGATGGGTGATGTTTTTACCAGCTCAAGTAACCCCATTCGTATTCATTATTCAAATGAAACCCAAGATTTTGGCGGCGCGCTAGAAACAGCGGGCGGCATAGTGCGTGCTTTGCCTGTTCTTGATGATGTGTTTTGGGTAGTCGCTGGTGATGTTTGGATGCCTGGTTTTGTTTTTTCTCCCGCTTTAATGGAGTCATTTAGAGAGTCCGACGATTGGGCACATCTTTGGTTGGTGCCCAACCCCGAGCACAATCTCAAAGGTGATTTTGGAATTGCAAGCAATGGCAAATGTTTTCACGCCAAACAACAACAAGGCGCTCATTTATATACATTCAGCACAGTTGCTTTATACAAACGCGAGTTTTTTACCCCGCCCATTTGTGAGCTTGCAATGGGAAACCCCAAAGGCGAGCGCCTTGCATTAGCGCCGCTTTTGCAAAACGCCATGGAACGTAATAAGGTTAGTGGGACGATTTATACACATGCGTGGACCGATGTCGGAACACCCGAAAGATTGAATCTGTTAAATTCAACACCATGAACATTCAAGACCTAGCTATTTATTCAGAGCGTCGACAACGCCTATGTCAACAAATGGGTGAAAGCGGCGTCGCTATTATTCCAACCGCGCCAGAACAAACGCGCAACCGCGATTCACATTTTTTATATCGACACGACAGTTATTTTTATTACCTCACTGGATTTACAGAACCTAACGCATACTTGATTCTTTTTTCAAACGGGAAAAGTGTTATGTTTTGTCAGCCTAAAGATATGGAGCGAGAAATATGGGATGGTTATCGATTGGGTCCAAGCGACGCGATTACGGCATTGGGTGTCGATGAGGCTTTTTCGTACGCTGATTTGCAAACACAATTACCTCAACTGCTCGAAAATCAACACTGTGTTTGGTATCCGTTTGCAACGCACACAGGATTAAATGGACAAGTTGAACAAGCCCTAGAAAAAGTTCGCGCTCACGTTCGCATGGGTGTGGTGTGCCCGTCTGTTCAAAAAGATTTGTGCGTTTTGTTAGACGAGATGCGAATCATCAAAGACGCCCACGAAATCAATATCATGCGTCGTGCTTGTCAAATCAGCTCGCAAGCACATATTCGTGCCATGCAACTCAGCGCAAAAATGTTGCGCGCAGGCCAAGCCGTTTATGAATATCACTTAGACGCAGAACTGCTTCATGCATTTAGACAAGCAGGATCTCAAGACACCGCCTACGGCTCGATAGTTGCCGCAGGTCCCAATGCGTGTGTGTTGCATTACCGCGCTGATGCCGCGCCCATTCGCAATGGCGAATTGGTTTTAATCGATGCGGGGTGTGAGCTCGATAGCTACGCTAGTGACATCACACGCACATTTCCAGCCAATGGAAAATTCACTTCGCCTCAACGCGCAATTTATGATTTGGTATTGGCCAGTCAAGTTGCAGCCGTTAAAGCCACGCATGCGGGCGCACGATTTACCGCGCCACATGAAGCGGCGGTGCAAGTGTTGTCGCAAGGTCTTTTAGATTTAAGAATTCTTTCAAAAGACAAACACGGCAGTTGCCAAGATGTGATCGACAAGCGCGCATACTTTCCTTTTTATATGCACAGAACCAGCCACTGGTTAGGCATGGATGTGCACGATTGCGGCAGCTACATTGAAGCTTCTGAAATCGACAACACAATCACCAAGCAAGACCCAGTCACAGGCCAAACTATTCGTCAACAACCGAGTCGTGTTTTGCGCCAAGGCATGGTTCTGACGATTGAGCCTGGTTTGTATATTCGCCCAACATCCAATGTCGATGAAAAATACTGGAACATCGGCATTCGCATTGAAGACGATGCAGTTGTAACCACCCAAGGATGCGACTTGATCTCTCGCGGCGTTCCTGTTGACCCTGATGAGATTGAAGCATTGATGAGCAATTAAATATTGATCTCTCTCCCGCCTACAATCACGTTCCTCGATTGATTTATCAAAGCCACTTTTTGTTGGCTATTATTGGAGCTATGAGATGACCAAAGAAAAGGCTACGCCTCAAAACACGGCTAGAGAAGAGGCCAGAGCTGAGTTGAGACGCGCCGCACTCGACTACCATCAGTTTCCAACGCCTGGAAAAGTAGCGATTCAAGCGACCAAGCAACTCATTAATCAACATGATTTGGCATTGGCCTATTCACCAGGCGTTGCAGCACCGTGCGAAGAGATTGCAAAAGATCCCAACGCTGCTTTTAAATACACGAGTCGTGGCAACTTGGTGGCCGTCATTACCAATGGCACGGCGGTTTTAGGCTTGGGCGATATTGGCCCACTAGCCTCCAAGCCCGTGATGGAAGGCAAAGGAGTTTTATTCAAAAAGTTTGCGGGCATCGATGTGTTCGATTTAGAAATCAACGAAAAAAATGTCGATAAACTCGTTGACATCATTGCATCACTCGAACCTACGTTTGGCGGTATTAATTTAGAAGATATCAAGGCGCCCGATTGTTTTTATGTTGAGCGCAAATTGCGCGAACGCATGAAGATTCCTGTTTTTCATGACGATCAACACGGCACGGCAATTGTGGTGGGAGCGGCGATTCTGAATGGCTTGCGCGTTGTTGGCAAAGATATCACCAAGGTCAAACTTGTCACTTCAGGTGCAGGTGCGGCTGCATTGGCCTGTTTAGGTTTACTCATAAAACTGGGTATGCCTCGCAAAAATATTTGGGTCACCGATTTGGCTGGCGTTGTATACGAAGGTCGAACCGAGTTGATGGACGAAGACAAAATTCAATTTGTTCAAAAAACACCGCATCGCCATTTGGCCGATGTGATTGATGGTGCAGATGTGTTTTTAGGTTTGTCAGCGGGTGGCGTGCTCAAGCCCGAGATGGTCAAAAAAATGGCGGCCAAGCCCATTATTTTGGCTTTGGCCAATCCCTCGCCCGAAATCTTGCCCGAAGATGTCAAACAAGTTCGCAACGACGCCATCATGGCAACGGGGCGCACCGACTATCCTAATCAAGTCAACAATGTTTTGTGTTTTCCCTATATTTTCAGAGGCGCGCTTGATGCAGGGGCTTCGACCATCACAACGGAGATGGAGATTGCTGCGGTGCATGCGATTGCTGAGCTCGCGCAAGCCGAGCAAAGCGAAGTGGTTGCCGCCGCATATGCGGGAGAGCAATTGGTGTTTGGGCCCGAATATCTGATTCCGAAACCTTTCGATCCGCGTTTGATGATCAAAATTGCGCCCGCTGTTGCGCAAGCAGCGATGGACAGTGGTGTTTCACTTCGCCCCATCTCTGATATGCAAGCCTATCGCGACAAACTGCAAATGTTTGTTTATGCATCAGGCTCTGCCATGAAGCCCATTTATGCTGCGGCCAAACGTGCAACCAAAAAACGCGTTGCATTTGCCGAGGGCGAAGATGAGCGCGTGCTTCGCGCTTGTCAAATTGTCGTCGACGAAGGCGTTGCAATACCCACTTTAATTGGTCGACCCGCCATCATTGCTCAAAGAATTGAAAATTTTGGATTGCGTCTCAAAGAAGGCATCAACTATCAAATCGTCAACGTCGAGCAAGACACACGCTACCGAGACTTTTGGCAAACTTACCATCGCATGATGTCAAGAAAAGGCGTTACTGAACAGTTGGCAAAAATCGATATGCGTCGCCGTTTGTCTCTAATTGGCTCGATGCTTCTATACAAAGGCGAAGTTGATGGTTTGATTTGCGGCACCTGGGGCACACCCGATGTGCATCTTCAATATGTTAAACAAGTCATTGGTAATCGTGCAGGCGCATCTACATTTGCTTGTATGAATGGTTTGTTGCTTCCCGACAGACAGGTTTTTTTGGTCGACACGCATATCAATTACAACCCTAGCGCCGAACAGCTCGCAGAAATCACTGTCATGGCCGCAGAAGAAATGAAGCGCTTTGGCATCCATCCCAAAGCAGCATTGCTCTCTCACTCCAATTTTGGTAGTAGTCAACACACCTCGGCTATCAAAATGCGCGACACCCTAGCATTGGTTCAACAAAAAGCACCTTGGTTAGAAATAGACGGCGAAATGCATGGTGATCTTGCCCTCGATAATGCTGCGCGTCATGCGATGATGCCTGACAGCACGCTCATTGGGGACGCCAATCTTTTGGTTTTACCCAATTTAGATTCTGCAAACATTGCCTACAACCTTCTTAAAACCGCGGCTGGCGGAAATATTGCTATTGGCCCCGTTCTTTTGGGTGCCGCCAAACCAGTGCATATCTTGACCGCAAGCACCACTGTGCGCCGAATTGTGAACATGGCGGCACTCACCGTAGCCGACGCAAACGCGCAAAGATAGTTTTTTAGAAAAATAGTATTCTTTTTCGGCTCTTTACAGAGATTTTCTAGGGTTTCTATTGCCTTTTTGGGCGGGTTGCCTCACAATAAGTGGCTGGACGTTTGGGTTAACCCGAATGTACCAGCACGATGTTGCGCAGCAACAAATCAAATTCAATCGGTTGTTTCAACCCCAACCCTTTTTATAGGAAGTCAACGGAGATGGACACGCCACTTCGTACAGTTAAAACGAACATCGTTCAGTCAATTCGCGCGTTTCACGTCACGGACTTGCAGAGCTCTGCTAGCCAATTGGGTCACCACTTTCTGTATGCCAATTTGGCATTGGCCCAAAGCAAGCAAGATGTACTCGACTTGATTGCACAGCAATTCACTTTTCCTGCCACAACAAGCAAAAACTTTGACTCTCTTTATGACAGCATGACTGATCCTCTTTATAAGTCGGGCACTCAGCCTGGATTTATCGTTGTGCTCGAACACATTCCTGCTCACGCTAAGTTTGACAAAGAAGCTCGCGAACAGTTGCTAGACATTTTCCGTGAAACCGCAGACTACTGGTCTGATCGCAAAGTAGCCTTTCGTTGTTTTTATTCCTTTTCTGTTGCTCGCACCCCCAAAGTGGGTCTTGAAAAAGAAGTCGACGCTGCAGACAGTACCATCGACCTGAGCGAAACAGGAGAAAAAATGCCAACAGATAAATTGGTTGATGTTTCACCTTTGGCGCTTCGCATGAGCAGTCCTTTTAATTCGGGTTATTGGCTTAACGCTGCTTAATACCTGATCTTCTGCATAAAAAAAGCCCTCTTGATGAGGGCTTTTTTATGCTTTTTGGGGTCCTGCAACTCCTGATTTGACTACATAGGTTGCCTGAACCGAAAGTGAAGCCTTGGCGTTTGCAGGAAAAGGGGTTGTCCTGAATTCGCACTGAACGCCAGAAGGGGACACTTCAATCAACGCAAAACCGCGCTCGTCTGACCTGGCGTGTAACAAGTCTGCGTTGTTGGCCCGA
Organism: Betaproteobacteria bacterium; assembly: GCA_009921265.1. Classification (GTDB taxonomy): domain Bacteria; phylum Pseudomonadota; class Gammaproteobacteria; order Burkholderiales; family Burkholderiaceae_C; genus Limnohabitans. The sequence goes on from RFYV01000021.1 coordinate 26,088, forward strand.
ATCGTGGAAAGAACAGACTCGTCAAGTCCGCGTGATGTAATCGATGTGGAAATAAACTCACTGGCAACCACTGGCGATTTTTCTTGATTGGGTTGCACGCGCAAATTTGCTGCAACGTTCATGTGAACATCGCCGCCCAAAGTCACCACATCTTGTAATTTGGCTTGTGTAATATTTTGCATAATTCGTTTGCGTGATTGCGGATAACCGTCCCATGCATCGGTATAAGTTGCCTGCCCTAATGGTGTTTGAATCGCAGTAGATGACAATTGCGTTGCTTGAGCCACGATCTTCCATTGTCTTTTTGAATCCACAAGACCTTGTGACAACCATTTTTCTTGTTCCATGCCCAGCATGCTTCGATTGGGTTCATCTAATTCATTACAACCTGTTACGACACGACCACCTCCACGCAGAGGATCTGCACATGCGTGATAACTGCGATATTGTCTGCAATCGAGTGTCCAAATATCGACCAATTGACCCCATGCCATTTGTTCGTTCAATCGCATGCTTGCACGCGATGGGCTGTTGAGATTGGGTCCAAATAAAATTGGCTGGTTTTCAAAATACGCTTGATATGCAGCGGCCCTACGTTGCAAAAAAATCTTGGGGTCGGTATAGCGTTGATCGCGGTCGTTTGCATAGTCGTTGACGACTTCGTGATCGTCCCACATCAAAACCCAAGGATGCGCCGCATGTGAGGCTTGCAGCATGGGGTCGCTTTTGTATAAAGCATAACGCGCTCGGTATTCTTGAAGCGTTTGTGGCTCGCCACTCCCGTGCTTGCGAATGATGTGGCGCGGATTGGAGCTTTCGTAAATATAGTCCCCCAAAAACAAAACCATATCCACATCGTGTTGCGCAATATCTTGATGCGCAATGTATTCGCCTTGTTCATAGTGTTGACAAGAAGCCAATGCAATTTTTAATTTTTTGACAACCGCATCGAGTGCAGGTGCGGTACGCGTTTTACCCCGCGCACTTGCCGCGTTACCTGATGTAAATTGATACCAATAAGGCTTTGCCGATTGAAGACCTTGCACGTGCACGTGCACACTGTGTCCACGCACTGAATCGGTTAAAACGGTTCCTTGTTGAATCAATTGGCGCAGGTTTTCATCTGAATAAATGGCCCACGCAACAGCAATAGGTTCTTCCGTTGTAGTGCGTGATTGCAAATCGTTTTCTTCAACCTTGAGTCGAGTCCACAATACGACAGAATCGGGGCGCGGCCTGCCACTGGCGACTCCCCAAGCAAACGGGTCGTTATTCCATTTGCGCTCGGTTTGAGCCAAAGATGTAATTGGCTTCATCCATGTTGCCGCAGCCGTGGCCCAAGCAAGTTTTTGGAGTCTTAGCGCAAATTCGCGCCGACGCATTGTCATGAAATCATTTCTGTTTGTGTGGTTTGAACGCTGGCAATCACGCCACCACCCAAGCAAATATCACCGCTATACAAAACAGCGGATTGCCCCGGCGTAACAGCCCATTGTGCTTGTTCAAAATGCAGATGCATTTGCTCTTTGTCATCCATTTGCAAATCACAACTGGCGTCGCTTTGTCGATACCGTGTTTTTGCGCCATATGAATGTGTTGCAGGTGTTTGCCCCGCCACCCAACTCATGTCTTGTGCCCACAATTGATTTGACAACAACCACGGGTGATCATGCCCTTGAACAACAAACAATGTGTTTTTGACAATGTCTTTGCGCGCCACAAACCATGGCGCGTGGTCGCCTGCACCTTTGACGGATTTTTTGTCTTTTAGTCCGCCAATGCCTAGGCCTTGCCGCTGTCCTAATGTGTAAAAACTCAAACCCACATGTTGCCCGATGGTTCGACCGTTTTCATCTTTGATGGGACCCATTTCTTTGGTAATGTAGCGATTAAGAAAATCTCGAAAAGGTCGCTCACCAATAAAACAAATACCTGTTGAATCTTTTTTCTTGGCGTTAGGTAATTTAATCTCTGAAGCGATGCGTCTGACTTCTGTTTTTTGCAACTCGCCCACAGGAAACAAAGTTTTTGATAGTTGATGTTGGTTGAGGCGATGCAAAAAATAACTTTGATCTTTGGTGTGATCAATGCCTTTGAGCAATTCAAATTGTTGCGCTGTTTTTCTAACGCGCGCGTAATGTCCTGTGGCGATTTGCTCTGCGCCAATTTGAACGGCGTGATCTAAAAATGCTTTGAATTTAATTTCTGCATTACACAAAATATCGGGGTTAGGCGTTCTGCCAGCTTGGTATTCACGCAAAAACTCTGCAAAAACGCGATCTTTGTATTCGCTGGCAAAGTTGACATGCTCGATTTCTATACCAATCACATCTGCAACAGCGGCAGCATCTACAAAATCTTCATTGGACGAACAGTATTCGCTGTTGTCATCGTCTTCCCAGTTTTTCATGAAAACACCAACCACTTCGTGACCTTTTTGCTTGAGCAACCACGCACTCACCGCAGAATCAACGCCACCGCTGAGGCCGACGACGACGCGTTTTTTATCACTCATTAAAATGCTGGTATGCCCGTCATGGCTCGACCCAAAATAAGGGCATGAATGTCATGCGTACCCTCGTAGGTGTTAACCACTTCTAAGTTGACCAAGTGCCGCGCAACGCCGTATTCGTCGCTGATGCCGTTGCCGCCCATCATGTCGCGCGCCATGCGTGCAATGTCTAATGCTTTGCCGCAAGAGTTGCGCTTAAGAATGGAGGTGACTTCGACCGACGCAGTGCCCTCGTCTTTCATTCGTCCCAAACGCAAACACCCTAGCAGGCCCAACGAAATTTCAGTTTGCATATCGGCTAATTTTTTTTGTATCAATTGATTGGCCGCCAATGGTTTGCCAAACTGTTTGCGATCCATGGTGTATTGCAATGCGGTTTGCCAACAAAACTCTGCAGCACCCAACGCCCCCCAAGCAATGCCATAACGCGCAGAGTTAAGACACGTAAAAGGACCTTTAAGCCCAGTGACGTGTGGGAATGCATTTTCTTCTGGCACAAAAACACCATCCATCACAACTTCACCCGTGATGGACGCTTTGAGACCCACCTTGCCGTGAATCGCTGGAGCCGTAAGCCCCTTCATGCTTTTTTCTAAAATAAATCCACGAATGGGGCCCACTTGCCCACCCTCACTCACCTCTTTGGCCCACACAACAAACACGTCCGCAATGGGACTGTTGGAAATCCACATTTTGCTGCCCTTGAGCTGGTATCCGCCTTTGACTTTTTGTGCCCGCGAGGCCATGTTGGCGGGGTCTGATCCGTGATCGGGCTCGGTTAAGCCAAAACAACCAATCCACTCACCCGTTGCCAACTTGGGCAAGAATTTTTGTTTTTGCTCTTCGGTACCAAATTCAAAAATAGGAACCATGACCAACGAGGACTGCACACTCATCATAGAACGATAGCCTGAATCAACGCGCTCAACTTCGCGTGCAATCAAACCGTACGCGACGTAATTAAGACCAGGACCGCCGTATTGCGTTGGAATCGTGGGTCCGAGCAAACCCAGCTCGCCCATTTCACGAAAAATAGTGGCGTCGGTTTTTTCATGGCGAAACGCATCACGCACACGCGGCATGAGTTTGTCTTGGCAATAGGCAAAAGACGCATCACGAATCATGCGCTCGTCGTCTGTTAACTCCTTGCTCATTAAAAAGGGATCTAGCCAAACAAATGCGGCGTGTGCCATGTACGACTCCAAAAAATTAAACGTTGAAACTGTTGACGATGTTAAAGCTTTTTAAACAATAAAAATTAAGTTGCTCTCTTTTGTGCAAAGTTCACATACCAAGGCAAGCAATGGGGGTTGGCCATGGCGTCTTTGTTTAAAACTTTGTCGATTGGCTGTCCCAATAACAATTTTTTAATGGGTAACTCTTGTTTTTTCCCCGATAAGGTGCGAGGAATTTCTGCCACTTGATGAATTTCATCGGGAACAAATCGGGGGCTCAATGCCACGCGAATCGCTCGTTTGATTTTGTTTTTGATTGCGTCATCCAACACCAAGTTGTCACGCAAAACCACAAACAAAGGCATGAAGCTTTCTCTGCCTAAATGTTCTAAGTCGATCACCATTGAATCCATCACTTCGGGCAAGGCCTCAATAGCGCGGTACACCTCGCTGGTGCCCATTCGCAAGCCATGTCGGTTGATGGTGGCGTCACTGCGGCCATAAATAATGCACCGACCCTCTGTCGTGATTTTGAGCCAGTCGCCGTGACGCCACACCGCGCCAGCAGATGCATCCCCATCGCCACCCTTGGGATTTCTTCCTTTTCCCGCTGGATACATTTCGTAATAGCTACTTGTGTAGCGCGCAAAATCTGTATCGCCCCAAAAAAATGGTGGCATCGAGGGCATGGGTTGCGTCACCACCAACTCACCCACTTGATCAATCAACGCTTGACCGTCTTCACTCCACGAATGTACGCTAACACCCAGTAAACGGCATTGCATTTCACCAGCCACCATGGGCAACTCTCGATTGCCTCCAATGAACGCGCCCGCATCGGTTCCACCTGAAATATTGCACCACCAGATCGGATCGTGATCGACTAGTCCTGCTTTTGCATACACCTGTTTGAATTGATCGATACCCCATTGTTGAACCTCGGCGCTAAGTGGAGAGCCCGTGACGCCCAAGGCCCTCACCGTGTGCATTCCTTGAATTGAAGCCGGATCAACATTGGCCTTCATGCAACTTGCAAAAAACGCTGCGCCGCCGCCCATAAACGTTACCTTTTCTTGTGCCGCGTATCGCCACAAAACACCCCAATCGGGCTTTTCTTTGCTGCCACCTGGGTTGCCGTCAAAAATCACACAAGTGGTGCCACTGAGTAAGCCACTGAGTTGCGCGTTCCACATGATCCATCCTGTTGATGAATACCACATGAAGCGATCGCCCCAAGAGTTTTGATCATACGAACACGCCACATCGTAATGAACGTTTTTGTGCGCCATGCCATTGAGCATGGTGCCGCCATGATCGTGTACCAAGGGCTTGGGCATTCCTGTTGTGCCGCTGGAATAAACAATCCACAAAGGATGATGAAAAGGCAACCACACGGGTGTAAATTTTTGAACCTGCGCATCATCACGCGCAACAATGTGATTCCAATTAACGGCACCATCAATGCTTGCTTGTCCGCCCAGGTTTTCAAAAACAATCAACTGTTCAACCGATGGCAATGATTTGCGCAATTGATCGACCACTTCTGTGCGATCAATTTCTTTACCGCCATAAACCACGCCATCGCATGCGATCAACACTTTTGGTGAGATTTGTGTGAATCGATCGAGCACCGCATGGGTTCCCATATCAGGCGCACACACGCTCCAAATCGCACCCACACTCACCACAGCCAGTACAGCAATCATGGTTTGAGGAATATTGGGCAAATAAGCGGCCACTCGGTCACCAGGCTTGATGCCGATGGTTTTTAAATGCAAAGCCAATGCAGCGACCTGTTGATGCAGTTGGGGCCAAGTCATTTCGCGACGTTGCCCGCGCTCATTGTTGCTGATGATGGCGACAAAGCCCGCCTCATGAGCAGGCTTCACATGTCGCAATACTTGTTGCGCGTAATTAACGGTAGCGCCAGGAAACCACTGCGCTCCAGGCATGGTGTTGCGAGCGAGCACCGCTGTATGCGGGGTGGGTGACTGCACGTCTAAATAATCCCACATGCTTTGCCAAAAATCGTCTAGCTCTGTTACAGACCAACGCCATAAATCTTGGTAATCATTGAATTGAAGTCCGCGCGTTTTCTTCAACCAGTCTTGATAAAGTCGAATTTGCGGAATAAACGGGGGAGTTGCGCTCATGCGAGATATTATCCAATGTAAAACCAACGCAAAAACAATTTCATCATGACAAGCCTACACACCCTACTCACACTGGCCGCACCCACGCTAGAACACGTTTGCGACATCGCAGTCACCATCGCCGCCCCAGTTGAAGTTGGCACAACAGTGTTTGGCCTGCGCCGCATGATTCCCATCACAGGCGGCAGCGTCAAAGGCCCGCGCATGAATGGCAAGATCTTGGCAGGCGGAGCAGATTTTCAATTGATTGTGGGTGGCGGCACGCAAGCGCATTTAGATGCGCGCTATGTGATCGAACTCGATGACGGCACACGCGTATTTGTGCAAAACGCTGCCGTTCGTGTTGCGTCTTTAGAGAACTCTCAAAAAATCATGAAAGGGATTGCGGTTGATCCCTCACAAATTTATTTTCGCTGTCAGCCTAAAATGGAAGCTTCTTCTAATCACTGGGCGTGGTTATCCGAGAGTCAATTTATTGGCACGGGTGTACGTCAACCCGACGGTGTTTTCATCAGTTTTTATCGAGTCGTTTAATCAAAAAATCTCATGCGTATCTGGCAAAAACCCATCACTGTTGAGTCCCTCAGACAGTCACACCACCGCACCGCGCCCGAAATATTGGGCATGGAATTTTTAGAAGTGGGAGACGATTTCATCACCGCTCGAATCCCTGTGGATGAGCGCACTCGTCAACCCTATGGCTTGTTGCACGGCGGCGTAAGTGTTGTGCTGGCAGAAACCTTGGGTTCTTGTGGTGCTTACTATTCAAGTCCCATTAATTGCCGCGCTGTGGGCTTAGACATCAATGCCAATCACATCAAAGGCGTCACATCGGGTTGGGTGATTGGTACAACTCGACCCATTCACAGGGGCAGAAGCACACACGTTTGGCACATTGATCTTCACAATGAGGAGGGCGATCTGACATGCGTATCTCGCATCACCATGGCTATTTTGAGCGCACCCGCTAACAATTAATTATTGCGATTTCAAACGCTCGCTTTTCCAATACACATCATCGCCACCTTTTTGTCGATTCAAAACACGCGCTAAAACAAACAACAAATCAGACAAACGATTGAGGTATTGACGCGGTGCGGGGTTGATCGTGTCTGTGTCTCCCAAAGCAACCACGGCTCTTTCTGCGCGGCGCGCAACCGTCCTACACACATGTGAAAGAGACGCCGCACGTGTGCCCGCAGGCAAAATAAATTCTTTGAGCTTAGGCAGTTCTTGGTTGAAGCTCTCTAATGCTTGATCCAACACAATGATCGCGTCGGGCTTGATCAACTCAAAACCAGGTATCGATAATTCACCGCCCAAATTAAACAGTTGATGTTGTACTTCTACCAATAAGTCTCTGACGTTTTGCGGCATGGGTTCGCACAACAACACGCCAATTTGCGAATTGAGTTCATCTACATCGCCCATGGCGTGCACGCGTAAATTATTTTTTGATACGCGCTGGTTGTCCCCCAGGCCCGTGGAGCCGTCATCTCCTGTGCGTGTGGCGATTTGTGTGAGTCGGTTTCCCATGTTTCCATCCTTATTGACTGTCGGTTGATCAACTATCATGCAAGCGTACCTGTGAAGGCATATTCTCGCTTTCTTACAAGGGATTTTGTTGATATCATTTTTTTCTGGTCTTTCGTAGAATGTCGTGAGGAGATCCGCCCTATGAATGCACCCATCGCCAGCCAACACCTCAGACCCACCATCGCCCAGCGCACCGTACCCGAGGCGTTTATGCAAGCGCTCAAGTCGCATTTTGGCGGTCGCTGCTCAACCGCTTTGGCGGTGTGTGAGCAACACGGCAAAGATGAGTCAGCATTCACAACCGTACCCCCGCCAGTGGCCGTTGTTTTCGCTGAGTCCACTCAAGATGTCTCGTGCGTGGTTACCCTTGCAGCGCAATACCGTGTACCCATCATTCCGTTTGGCATTGGCTCTTCTTTAGAAGGCCATTTGCTCGCCGTACAAGGCGGGGTCAGCATTGATTTGTCACGCATGAACAAGGTACTCGCCATTCATGCCGAAGACCTCACCGTCACCGTTCAACCTGGCGTCACACGCAAACAATTGAACGAAGAAATTAAAAGCACAGGTTTGTTTTTCCCCATCGACCCAGGTGCGGATGCCACCATTGGTGGTATGAGTGCCACTCGCGCAAGCGGCACCAATGCGGTTCGCTATGGCACGATGCGCGAAAACGTTTTGGCTTTAGAGGTTGTCACTGCTTCTGGAGAAGTTTTACGCACGGGCACGCGCGCCAAAAAATCCAGCGCGGGTTACGACCTCACACGACTAATGGTTGGCAGTGAAGGCACATTAGGCGTCATCACAGAAATCACGCTGCGTTTGTACCCATTGCCAGAGGCTGTATCCGCTGCTGTTTGTTCTTTTCCAAGCATTGAAGCCGCGGTGAGAACCACGATTCAAATTATTCAAATGGGCGTTCCGATTGCGCGCGTTGAGTTGTTGGATCACAACTCGGTTCGCATGGTCAATACTTATGCCAAATTTGGTTTGCGCGAAGAACCTATGTTGTTGATGGAGTTTCACGGCTCGCCAGCAGGCGTCGAAGAACAAGCCAAAACCGCTCAAGAGCTTGCCCATGATATGGGCGGCATGGCCTTTGAATGGGCCACCACGCCCGAAGAGCGCACGCGACTATGGGCTGCACGCCACAACGCCTACTTTGCGGCTATTCAATCGCGCCCAGGCTGTCGCGCCATCAGCACCGATACCTGCGTGCCCATCAGTCGTTTGGCTGATTGTTTGCTCGACTCAATTAAAGAGGTTGAAGCCAGTGGCATTCCTTATTTTTTAGTAGGCCATGTGGGAGACGGCAACTTTCATTTTGGCTATCTCATCGACCCCGACAACGAGCAAGAAAGAACCACTGCAGAAACGCTCAATCATCAATTGGTGATGCGCGCTTTATCGCTTGAAGGCACATGCACAGGCGAGCACGGCATTGGCCTACACAAAATTGATTTTTTGGTGAGTGAAGCGGGCGCAGGTGCTGTTTCTTTGATGCGCACGATTAAGCGCGCGCTCGATCCACACAACATTATGAACCCAGGAAAAATATTTGTGATGTGATTTTTATGCGCGCAAGCGATCGATCAATCGATTGAGTTCTTCCATCGAACCAAACGATATCGCGACTTCTCCCACTTGTTCGACACGCCCTTGACGCTTTACATTTTTTTGCACGCGCACTTCTACTTGTGCGGTGAGCAAATCAGATAACTCTTCTTCCACACGACGCACGTCGCCACTTTTTTGAGCTTTGGCTTTAGATGGTTTGGCTTGTGCTTGCGTGTTGATTTTTTTAACCAAATTTTCTGCGTCACGCACCGATAGTTTTTTGACTGTGATTTGATGCGCCGCGCCAAGTTGATCCACTCGCTCAAGCGACAACAACGCGCGCGCATGACCCATATCCAAATCACCCGCCATTAAAAGCGTTTGCACTTGAGGCGCCAAATTGAGTAATCGCAACAAATTTGATGCAGCACTGCGAGAACGCCCCACTGCTTTCGCAGCTTGTTCGTGTGTTAAACCAAACTCTTCAATGAGCCGTTGCAAACCTTGAGCCTCTTCCAATGGGTTGAGGTCTTCGCGTTGAATGTTTTCAATGAGCGCCATTGCCGCGGCCGCCTCATCTTTCACGTCACGCACCAACACAGGCACGTGATCGAGCCCTGCTAATTTGGACGCTCTAAACCGACGCTCACCCGCAATGATTTCATACTTGCCCGCATGAGGTCCTTGCGTAAGTTTTCTCACCAAAATTGGCTGCATGATGCCTTGCGCTTTGATGCTCTCAGCGAGTTCATACAGCGCACCTTCATCCATGCGCGTGCGCGGTTGATATTTGCCCGCCACCATTTCAGTGAGCGCCAATGTGTGTGGCGAGTTTGAATCTACTGTATCGCTAGCCTCTGAGGCTGTTGGGCCTAACAGCGCCTCTAAGCCACGTCCGAGTCCTTTGGGGTTTTTTGTAACCATGGGTTTTTACTGTATTTGATTTGTTGATTAATTAAAGTTGCTTCACGCGAACAACCATCTCTTTTGCAAAATCTAAAAATGCTTGACTGCCTTTGGCTTGCGGATCAAACACCACGCCTGGCATGCCGTAACTTGGCGCTTCTGCCAAACGCACATTGCGTGGAATTATGGCGTTAAAAACTTTATCTCCAAAATGGCCTTTGAGTTGATCGCTCACCTGCTGCTGCAAGGTGATGCGCGGATCAAACATCACGCGCAACAAGCCAATGATTTTTAAATCAGGATTGAGATTGGCATGCACTTGTTTGATGGTGTTCACCAAGTCTGTGAGGCCTTCGAGCGCAAAATATTCACACTGCATAGGCACCACTACTCCGTGCGCTGCACACAGGCCATTGAGCGTGAGCATCGACAATGAAGGCGGGCAATCTATCAAAATAAAATCGTATTGAGATGACACTTGCGACAACGCCTCTTTGAGTCTTTTCTCTCTGCGTTCGAGTTGCACCATCTCAACTTCTGCACCTGCCAAATCTCTATTAGCGCCCAACACATCGTACAAAGGCCACGGCTTTTTTTCGTTGGCGTCTGTCCACGCGCTTTTTACTACGGCGTCTGGAATGCTTGCGTTTTCTAATAAAACATCGTAAACGCTCAAAGTTAAATTGCGCTTATCAACACCTGAGCCCATGGTTGCATTGCCCTGCGGATCTAAATCAATCATCAACACGCGCTGGCTTTGTGCAGACAAGCCTGCAGCCAAATTAATCGCTGTTGTGGTTTTGCCAACGCCACCTTTTTGATTGGCAATGCAAAAAACTTTTCCCATAAGACTTCCTTTTTATTCTCTTTATTTATTTAGACAAAACCAACTTCAAACCAAATGCAATGAGAAAAGTTCCTGCAAACCGATTCAACCATTGACCAACCGAGGGATGAGCTTTGATACGCCTCGACAAATGATGCGCAATCAAACTGAGAGTGAGCCCATATAAAAAAGTGAGTAATGCAACAGTGATGGCCATCACAGCAAAGGTGAGTAAGCGTTGATGGTTTTGCGGATCAATGAAGAGCGGAAAAAACGCCATGTAAAAAACAATCGCCTTGGGGTTTAGCAATGTGATCAGCATTGATTGCCTGAAATACTGCCCCACAGGAATATCAATAACGGACGCCTGCCTTGCGCGACCAACAATCATTCGATAACCAAGCCATGCCAAATAAATAGCCCCCAACCACTGCATCGCCAAAAAAACTTTGGGGGCGGCCAACAACAAAGCGGCAACACCTGCAACAGCTGCCCACATCAATACTTGGTCTCCAGCAATCACGCCAAAAGTAGACGCCAAACCGCCGCGCACACCGCCCTTGGCCGTTGACGTGAGCAAGGCCAAGTTTCCCGGCCCTGGAATAGCCAAAAATAAAATAATGGCCGCCACGAAGGCGCCATAGTCAGCAATACCAAACATCAGGGCTTTCTGGATTGTCTATGTAAGGGGTGGGAGTTTAACCCGACTCCAGGGCCTCTTTGCGCTTTAGTTGCACAGCTCACACTTTTTTGAGCCAGACCAAACATCTTTGCGCGTCCAAATTGGGCACATGCAAGTGTTCGATGCTTTCAATTTGTATATTTTGGGGCAATTGTTCGATTTCATGCAGTGGCGTCTTGCCCTTCATCGCCATCCAAACCCCCTGCTCATCGAGCAATTGAGAGGTCTGAGTCACAAAATCAAGAAGCGAAGCAAAGGCGCGAGAACAAACCACGTCGAAGCGCTGGTTCATTTTTTCCACGCGGCCATGCTTGATTTGCAGGTTTTTTAAGCCCAATGTCGTTGCTACTTGCTGAATAAACGCTGTTTTTTTAGAGACGGCATCAATCGCTGTTACTTGGAGATGTGGTATCGCAATAGCCAAAACCACAGACGGAAGACCTGCTGGTTTGAAACGGTTGAATGATTGCCAAACAATCCATCAGATGCTGAGTAAGCATTTCATTGGGATCGCGAATCGCTGTGAGGTTATAAACACCATTCCACTTAGCCAATAAATCCAAATAAGACAGCAAAGGGTTTATCAATAATACGTCCAACGGCAAACCCAACTCACTCATACTCGACTCTAACCGACCTCGCAATGCGTGATTCAAACCGAGATCTCGCTGTTTTCGCTCGAAGAAGAAGCAAAGCCTTTGTACTTGGCGCGTCGCAAATGAATCAATAATAAAGAGATGGCCGCAGGCGTTACGCCAGAAATGCGAGACGCTTGCCCCAAAGTCTGAGGTCTTTGCTGACTCAGCTTTTGCCTCACCTCAAAACTCAAGGCTTTGATCTCCAAATAGTCCAGCGTTGCGGGTAGCGCCATATTTTCAAAACCAGCAGCCCGCCCTACTTCGTCTATTTGTCGCTCGATATATCCCGAGTATTTAGACGCAATTTCAACCTGCTCAATCACTGCTTCACGTGAAACGTCATCCAAGTCGGACAGGTTGGGGCTGGCAAACCGTCCATCGTCCAAACTCATCAAGGAAAAATAAGAAATATTGGGTCGGCGCAACAAGTCAGCCAAGTTGTACTCATGGTCAATGGGTTTGCCTAAAACCCGCTCCGATTCGGCCGCAGCCAAATTACGCGGATTAACCCAGGTGGCTCGCAGACGCTCTGTTTCACGTGAAACAGCGTCTCTTTTTCTAGAGAAGTGTTCCCAGCGCACATCGTCGACCAAGCCCATTTGTCTGCCGATCTCGGTTAGACGCGCGTCGGCGTTGTCCTCTCGGAGTTGCAAGCGAAACTCTGCGCGACTGGTGAACATGCGATAAGGCTCGGTAACGCCCTTGGTGGTTAAGTCATCGACCATCACGCCCAAATAGGCCTGGTCGCGCGCCGGCGTCCAAGGCGAATCGCCTCGACAACGCAAAGCCGCATTGATTCCCGCATAAAGGCCTTGCGCCGCCGCCTCTTCGTAACCCGTCGTTCCGTTGATTTGACCCGCAAAGAAAAGGCCTTCAATGGCCTTGGTCTCAAAGCTTCGCTTGAGCGCGCGCGGGTCAAAGTAATCGTATTCAATGGCGTAGCCTGGTCTGAGAATATGTGCATTCTCCAAGCCCGCCATACTTCTCACCAATTCGTATTGAATATCAAACGGTAGACTGGTGGAAATCCCATTGGGATAAAACTCGTGCGTGGTTAAGCCTTCAGGCTCTAAAAAGATTTGATGGCTTTCTTTGTCTGCAAAGCGATTGATTTTGTCTTCTACGCTAGGGCAATAACGAGGCCCCACACCTTCAATCTTGCCCGTGAACATAGGGCTTCTGTCAAAGCCTGAGCGAATAATGTCATGGGTTTTTTGATTGGTGTGCGTGATCCAACATGGCACTTGCTCAGGGTGCATTTCTTTGCGCCCCATAAAACTAAACACGGGCAATTGCGCCGACATGCCGCCTGGCATTCCGTCGCCTGGCTGCTCAAGGCATTTAGAAAAATCAATGGTTCTGCCGTCTAAGCGTGGTGGCGTTCCTGTTTTTAATCGCCCCTGAGATAAGTTAAGCTCTTTGAGGCGCGCACTTAAACTCACAGCCGGCGGGTCCCCCGCCCTTCCGCCCGAATAGTTGTTGAGGCCAACATGGATCTTTCCATCCAAAAAAGTGCCTGCCGTCAACACCACGGCACGCGAATGAAAGCGAATACCCACTTGCGTAACGGCACCAACCACCATTGAGCCTTCTAAAATCAAATCATCCACGGCTTGCTGAAAAAGCCAGAGGTTGGGCTGATTTTCTAGCTTGCATCGTATCGCCGCCTTATACAAAATTCGATCCGCCTGCGCACGCGTTGCCCGCACCGCGGGTCCTTTAGAACTATTCAAGATACGAAACTGAACTCCCGCCTCGTCGGTGGCCAAAGCCATCGCGCCACCCATGGCGTCAATCTCTTTAACCAAATGGCCTTTGCCAATACCGCCAATGGACGGGTTGCAACTCATCTGCCCCAAGGTTTCGATGTTGTGCGTCAACAGCAAGGTCTTGCAACCCATGCGCGCGCTAGCCAAGGCAGCCTCCGTACCCGCATGGCCGCCACCCACCACAATGACATCAAATGTTTGAGGAAATTTCATCGCAATCAATTCAAGCGCAGGCGTGTATAAAAGCTACGCAATTAAAAGAGATGATTTTAAGCGCTGATGAAAAAATATGCACCGCTTACATCACTTTGCTTGCAATCCGTGTTGTTGGCACACATATACAAACAATTACTTAATGACAAAATAACAGCACCACACCCAACATCAACACAAAACATGACCACCCACTCACGCAGCATCGAAAGACTCATTCAAGGTCAAGCCACGTCGGATGGCGCAGGCGTTAAACTCACGCGCGTACTCACGCAAGATTTACAAAAGCGTTTGGATCCTTTTTTAATGCTTGATTTATTTGGCAGTGATTTAGCCAACGATTACATCGCGGGCTTTACCGATCATCCGCATCGTGGTTTTGAAACCATCACTTATATGCTTGCAGGGCGCATGCGTCATAATGACAGTACGGGCAACACAGGCTTGTTGCAAAACGGTGGCGTGCAATGGATGACAGCAGGCAAAGGCGTGATTCACAGCGAGATGCCCGAGCAAGAAGAAGGTTTGATGAAGGGCTTTCAGTTGTGGCTCAACTTACCGAGTCAACAAAAAATGTGCGCTCCCAGTTATGAAGATATTCAAACCGAATCAATCCCCGAAGTGAAGCACGACAACGGCGTAATTGTTCGCGTGATTGCTGGTGAGCATCATAAACAAAAAGGCGCAGTGCAAAAACCACAAACAAATCCACTGTATTTAGACATTCATTTTTTAAGCGCCGACACTGCAAATTTTTCACAAACACTGCCCGCACATCACAATGCGTTTGTATTTGTGTATAGCGGCGAAGTCTCCGTAGTGAGCGAACAAAAAGAACAAGCAGTACCACTCAACCGAATGGCTATCTTAAAAAATGAGGGTGATGGCATTAAACTCAAAGGTCGCGTTAATGCACGCGCCATATTAATCGCAGGTCAACCTTTGAATGAACCCATTGTTCAATACGGCCCTTTTGTGATGAACACCAAAGAGCAAATCATTGCAGCAATGGAAGATTACCGCGCGGGCAGGCTTGCATAAAAGCGAGCCCTATAAAAAATCAAATATCAATGTTGGATGCACGAAGTGCATTGGCTTCGATGAAGTTGCGTCTGGGCTCAACCTCGTCACCCATCAACATGGTAAAGACACGATCAGCTTCAATCGCATCATCAATTTGAACGCGCAACAAACGACGCACGGCCGGGTCCATGGTAGTTTCCCATAACTGAGCAGGGTTCATTTCACCTAAACCTTTGTAACGCTGACGCGCTGTTACGTGTTCGGCTTGAGCAATCAACCAGCGCATGGCTTGTCTAAAGTCAGAAACTTTTTCGTCTTTGAGTTTGTCGCCTTCACCGCGCTGAACTTTGGCCCCCTCGCCCATCAAGCCTTTGAAGGTTTGCGCCGCTTGCGCCAAAGCTTCGTAATCTGCGCCGTGTACAAAGTCTTGCGTAATTACGCTACTTTTGACGTTGCCGTGATGACTGCGACTCACACGCAAGATCGGCTTGTCTGTTCGCAGATCAAACTCCGCGTCAACTAGCGAGCCGCTACCAAGTTCGCGCAATTTAATTTGAAATTGTTCGGCGCACAGTTTGGCGTCATTCATGGTGTCCAAATTAAGCGAGACGCCGTCAGCCAATGCACGCAAAGCCTCTGCATCCATGTAACCACTAAGGCGCGCAATCACGGCCTCAGCCAATTGATGTTTTCTAGCTAATTCATTAAGTGTTTCACCCGAAATTAATTGTGCGCTCTCGCCACCCGTTTGAACCGCCGCGTCTTTGAGCGCAATACGCAACAAAAACGCATCGAGTGCAATTTGATCTTTGAGATATTGCTCTTCTTTGCCAACTTTAACTTTATACAAAGGTGGTTGCGCAATGTAAATATGTCCGCGCTCAACCAATTCTGGCATTTGTCGATAGAAGAAGGTGAGCAACAGAGTGCGAATGTGTGCGCCGTCAACATCAGCGTCAGTCATGATGATGATGCGGTGATAGCGCAATTTGTCAATATTGAAGTCATCGTTGCTCGACTTGCCAGATTCGACGCTGGCTTTGCCAATGCCTGTTCCGAGCGCAGTGATGAGCGTTAAGATTTCATTGCTGGTGAGGAGTTTTTCGTAACGTGCTTTTTCAACGTTTAAGATTTTTCCACGCAATGGCAAGATCGCTTGAAACTTTCTGTCACGCCCCTGCTTGGCAGAGCCGCCCGCAGAGTCTCCCTCGACGATATAGATTTCGGAGAGTGCTGGATCTTTTTCTTGGCAATCAGCCAATTTACCAGGCAGCCCCATGCCATCGAGCACGCCTTTGCGACGCGTCATTTCGCGCGCTTTGCGAGCTGCTTCGCGTGCACGTGCGGCGTCTACAATTTTTCCGCAAATGATTTTGGCGTCATTGGGTCGCTCGAGCAAATAATCGGTAATGGCTTTGGCCACAATGTCTTCAAGCGGTGCACGCACCTCGCTTGAAACCAGTTTGTCTTTAGTTTGACTACTGAACTTGGGCTCTGGTACTTTGACTGACAACACGCAACACAAGCCCTCGCGCATGTCGTCACCACTGACCTCTACTTTTGCTTTTTTGGCGTAATCGTGCTCTTCAATGTATTTGTTGATGACACGCGTCATCGCTGCTCTGAGTCCAGTTAAGTGCGTGCCACCATCGCGCTGAGGAATGTTATTAGTGAAGCACAAAACATTTTCGTTGTAGCCGTCGTTCCATTGCATAGCCACTTCAACGCCAATGTGCGTGCCTGGAATTCCGCCGTATGAATCTGCGGGACGCTCGCCCATTGAATGAAACACGTTGGGGTGCAATATTTTTTTGCCGGTATTGATGAAGTCAACAAAACCTTTGACGCCACCCGCACCAGAAAAGTCATCTTCCTTGCCTGTGCGCTCATCATGCAAACGAATTCGAACGCCGTTGTTCAGAAAACTGAGTTCGCGCAAACGCTTGCTCAAAATTTCATAGTGAAAATCATGATTTTGGGTGAAGATTTCGGTGTCAGGCAAAAAATGAACTTCGGTCCCACGTTTTTCCGTGTCGCCCATGATGCGCATCGGCGATGTTTCTACACCATCGACCATTTCAATGATTCGATTTTGAACAAAGCCACGCGCAAACTCTAACTTATG
Organism: Betaproteobacteria bacterium; assembly: GCA_009921265.1. GTDB lineage: Bacteria > Pseudomonadota > Gammaproteobacteria > Burkholderiales > Burkholderiaceae_C > Limnohabitans. The sequence continues at coordinate 43,203 of RFYV01000021.1, forward strand.
TACTTTGCCATCACGCCTGACAGTAAGGTGCAACCACTTGGACAAGCCATTGACGCAAGATACGCCGACTCCGTGAAGACCGCCAGATACTTTATAACTGTTTTGATTGAACTTACCGCCTGCGTGCAATTCGGTAAGAGCAATTTCTGATGCGCTGCGTTTAGGCTCATGCTTGTCGTTCATCTTGACACCCGTTGGGATGCCGCGTCCATTATCTGTGACACTAATGGAGTTGTCACTGTGAATGGTGACGACGATGTCATCGCAATGCCCTGCAAGCGCTTCGTCAATTGAGTTATCAACCACCTCAAACACCAAATGATGCAAACCTGTGCCATCCGATGTGTCTCCGATATACATGCCCGGGCGCTTACGCACAGCTTCTAGACCCTCTAAAATTTGAATAGAGCTTTCGCCATATGCATCCCCAGTGGGTAGTGGTGGTAAAAGCGAGTTATCGGTCTGATCTGTCATATCAACTTATCTAAGCCACTCAAAAAGCAGCGATTACAAAAAAACGCATCAAATGCGCATGGGCATAACGACGTATTTAAACGTGGCGTTTTCTGGAATGGTGATCAAGGCTGAGCTGTTGGAATCAGCCAATGAAATGTTAATCATCTCTTCGTCTAAATTGGTGAGAACATCAATGAGATAAGTCACATTAAACCCAATTTCAATCGCGTCTCCGGAATAATCAATTTCAACTTCATCCACAGCCTCTTCTTGTTCTGCGTTGGTTGAAGCTACGCGGAGCAGGCCCCGCTCTAAGTTGAGACGGATGCCCTTGAATTTATCACTGGTCATGATGGCTGTGCGTTGCAAACTTGTAAGCAGCGTATCGCGTCCAATGGTGACTGAGTTTTTGTGACTCTTTGGAATGACGCGGTTGTAATCTGGAAATTTTCCTTCAACCAACTTGGTAACAAACTCCATACCATCAAAAATAAATTTGGCTTGATTGTTAGCAAATTGCATTTCGATATCACCTTCTTTATCGCTGAGCAATCTCTGTAACTCGAGCACTGTTTTTCTGGGCAGAATAACTTCTTGCTTGGGGACTTCAGAGCCTAGAGTTGCAGAAGCAAAAGCCAAGCGATGACCATCAGTGGCAACCAAACTCAATTGCTTGCCTTCAGCGACAAACAAAATACCATTGAGATAATACCGAATATCATGAACCGCCATTGAAAAAGAAACCTGATGCAACAAATCTTTGAGTGTTTTTTGTGGAACGCTAAACAGCGGTCCAAAACTACTCGACTCTTGAACCAATGGAAAATCTTCTGCAGGCATGGTTTGCATGGTGAAGCGAGATTTGCCACTTTTAAAAATTAATTTACTTTGACTCGATTCAAGCGTTACGGTTTGATCTCTTGGCATCGAACGCAAAATATCGATAAGCTTTCTTGCGCCAACAGTCGTTGTTAAATTGCCTGCGTCACCACCAAGTTGTGCACTTGTGCGTATTTGAATTTCTAAATCGCTGGTGGTGAGTTGCAATGTTTCACCTGTTTTTCGAATCATCACATTGGCCAAAATAGGTAATGTGTGTCGTCTTTCAACAATACCGCAAACGGATTGCAAAGCCGATAAAACCTTTTCTTGTGTTGCTTTCAGGACATTCATTGAAACCTCTTTAATTCTTTATTTTAAATTAGTAGTAGTAGATAAGGGGGGCACTTTTGTGTGGATAAAGCAATTTTCCCCTTTTTTTTCAAGCACTTGATTTGATTTAAACCATGTGGGTAATAGAGCACAAGATACATGGTCAAAATATGAATAACTTTTAAAACCGAAGAAATCTGTGGATAACTTGGTAGTTATCCAGAAATGCTCAACAGGGTTGTGCGTGTGATTGTTCATGATTATCCTTTAAGGGTTTGCTCAAGAACGTGTAGTTGTTGATTTAAATCGGCCATTTGTTGACGCTCGCGTCCAATTTTTCGAACTGCATGTAAAACCGTAGTGTGATCGCGTCCGCCAAAAAGCTCGCCAATTTCAGGTAGACTTTTTTGGGTAAGCTCTTTGGCCAAATACATGGCAATTTGCCGAGGCCTTGCAATCGAGGCAGGACGTTTTTTGGAATACATGTCGGCGACTTTGATTTTGTAATAGTCGGCAACGGTTTTCTGGATATTTTCTACAGAAATTTGACGATTTTGGATGGATAAAAGATCGCGTAAAGCGTCTCTGGCCAACTGAATGGAGATTTCTTTTTGATTAAAGCGCGAATAAGCCAAAATTTTGCGCAAAGCACCTTCGAGTTCGCGAACGTTGGAACGCACGTTTTTAGCTACAAAAAAGGCCACCTCTTCGGTTATTTCGGTGTTTTCTGCACGCGCCTTGCTAATCAAAATAGCCACCCTCATTTCGAGTTCTGGCGGTTCAATAGCTACAGTGAGCCCTGAGTCAAAGCGAGAAACCAAGCGCTCGTGAATATCTGTTAAACCTTTGGGATAGGTGTCGCTGGTCATTACCAAATGAGACTTTTTGGCTAAAAGAGCTTCAAACGCGTTGAAAAACTCTTCTTGCGTGCGGTCTTTGTTAGCAAAAAACTGAACATCGTCAATTAATAACAAATCAAGCGAGTGATAGCGCTCTTTGAATTCATCAAAAGTTTTACGTTGATAGGCTTTAACCACATCGGATACAAACTGTTCGGCGTGGATGTAGAGAACTTTGCTGTCGGGGCGGTCTTTAAGCAAATAATTGCCCACCGCGTGCACCAAATGGGTTTTGCCCAAGCCCACGCCACCATAGATAAATAAAGGGTTGTAAAGCTGCCCAGGGGTGCTGGCCACGTGCATAGCTGCGGCCCTTGCCATTCGGTTAGCCGTACCTTCAACCAAAGTGTCAAATGTGAGGGCGCTGTTGAGGCGCGTTTTGAAAACATTGGGCGCGACCTCTTCAGATGGCGCGACATGCTCAGAAA
>RFYV01000201.1 GCA_009921265.1 Betaproteobacteria bacterium
TGAACTGAAGATCGTTCTGATTGAGTTCGCCCTCAATTAAATAAACCTGGGCGTAGTCAATCACGCGCGTATCAACGCCACCATCCGCAATAACACGCTTCAGCAGCGACGAGCCACGCACATCCACACAACCAGGCTTGGGGCGCACTTCCACGCGGTGAATTGTTTGGGTGTGGCTAGCGTGGCTATGGCTGGCGGACATAAAGCGAGTGTAACGATGCGGGAAGAAGACTTAAGACAAAGCCTTTTCATAGGTCAATTTGTTCATATTTATCACAGTAATAAAACAAAGAGCCGCAATATTGAGCAGCAGAATGACAAGCACGGTTGTGATTTAAAAAATCAACTGCAGGCGGGTGCGAAACACAAATTCACCCTGACCAGAGGCGCGCCAGCCAGATGCCGTGTCAACGTAACTGGAGCCAACATCGGATCCAACATTCATTCCAAAATCAGTGGTCCATTTTAAATCTTGACCATCTAGGTACCAATTCAAGCCCACAGTCACAATGTTTAATGGGCCCTGGTTGAGCAGTGGACCAAGAAGAGCTGTGTTTTGACTTGAATTTGAGGTGCTCCAACAGGCGTATTCATAACGTGAAAAAATCTCAACCTTAGGATCTACATACATTGCGGGTTGAATTGTAAATCCATATGCATTGATATACCCCAAATTTGCATTTGACGGAGCACTAAGAGTTGACGCCAGATAAGACGCATTGGAGTTGATGTAGTTGTAATAAGCGGAGGCAAAAATACTTGCCCCACCAAAATTCCATTGACCATCTACCGTGGCACTGTTCCATTCATTCTTTCCACTCTGTGTTGTAGAGTTTGTATCAAACGCAGAGCTTGGTGTGGTCATCTGTGTGTGATACGCAAACCCTAAAAGCATTCCCGCTTGTTCACCCACCGGGCTTGTGAAACTATTAAAGTCATCCCATGCACCAAATGGTTTCCATTCAATTCTGGAATTCACGCTGAAAGACGATTGTTGCGTGGACCAAGGGCTATTGAGGGGTTGCGAGCCAACCACCTTTAAGTTTTCACCAACAACATTATCTGTAGCCCCATTGTCAACCGAAAAATTCCAACGCGTGTCATCGCCTTGAAATTGCAATTCCATTCCTTGCGAATACCACAGACCGTAATTGCGCGACACAATTGAACGACTGACCGCCATTTGATATTGATCCACCACAAGTTGTTCGCGCGCATAAGGCAAGCGATATTGACCAAAGCGCAGGCTCCAATTATCGCTGAAATTAATACGGGCCCAGGCATCAAGTAACTGAAGTTGACCGCTTTCACTTCCTTGAACAGGGTTTTGTACGGAACCAACGTTTTGCGAAACCCCCACCGCCTGATTAAAAACAAAATTCGTCTTTACCATGAACTGAATTGCGGGGCTAAACACATGGCCCTTGAAAATCAGTTCGTTGAAACCACCAGACCCAAATCCATATCTATTGGCAAGTTGGTCTACGTTGTCTTTATCAGTCGGATTAATATTGCTCCACATAAACGCGGGCTGAATAAATCCACCCACTTCTAACTTAAAGCGGCCGTCGGGACTGGCTAAAAAGAAACCGTCGTTCCATCCAGCGGTCATGGCGTCT
>RFYV01000202.1 GCA_009921265.1 Betaproteobacteria bacterium
TCCTATCAATAGCGAGTTCTTTAAGCACTTGCCCGGCGTGCTAACAGGCTTTGGAATTATTGGCACATTTTTGGGCTTAATCCAAGGACTTCTATGGTGTCCAAGGCGTGCTTGCCAACATCGCGAAAGTATCTGGTGATTGGGGTCAGTTTGTTCTTTTTGCGGAACTGCGCTTCAAGTTACAACTCGTGCGCTTTTTCTTTAGCCTCTGCCAAATCCGATGTGCCAGTTGAAACTCTTTGGTAACTTCCTTCAATGCTCACACGACATTGCCAAACGTCGCTTCGCTCTCTTTTGTAGACGAGCAAACGTTTGTCAATAATTGTGTGAGTTGTTGTTTTTTTTGCTGACACAGGGCTGTTTTTTGGTGCTTGAGCAAAGCATACAGCCTAGGCAAAATCAGGGCAACTGGTGTGTAGTTGGTGCGTAGTGATTTTGTGCAAGAAAAAAGCACCTAGGATCGCTCCTAAGCGCTTGAATTCATTGGGTTTTCTTGGCTCCTCGACCTGGGCTCGAACCAGGGACCTACGGATTAACAGAAATCCAAGCTTGTCAAAAATCCTTATAAATCAATGACTTATAGGCGTTTTTATTAAACGTGTAATATTTCGTGTAATAACACCAAAAGTTTCATAATGTAACTTTCCAGCCAAAACACGCAAATTTGCACTCAACGCTGTCATTTTGCACGAGAAAATTTGAGGCCAGGCTTGGGGATCAAACTAGATTTTTAAAATCGTTGATTGATCTAGTTAATCTAATTTAAGGTTGAAAAAACATTGAACTCGAGTCTATTTCTACCCATGCCCAAGCCACTGGATGAACAGACATTCAAAAGCAATTAAGTTCTGCAGTGCTTTAGGTGCGGAGTTCTTCTGCAGAAGATATGATGAAAATCATGCGAACCGATTAAGCAGGCTTTGCAAGTTGGTTCGTGAAGCTGGTATGAAAGAGGCTTATCAATTCTGTTTGGAGACAAAAATGGTTCGGTTGCATATAAGTTCATTTTCCAAGGTGTTGGTCGTCGCATTTGCGTCATTTATCACCTTAACAGCACAGGCGCAAAGTTTTCCCAATCGCCCAATCACCATGTTGTTGCCACTGGCAGTGGGAAGTGCAGGAGATGTGGCATTGCGTATCGTTCCGCTGATGGGTATTTGATTGGTGGATTAGGTGACAGCATTCTTAATTTTGCTGCTAATTTGGCAACCAATCTTAATTTTGACCCTGTCAACGGTGTGCAACCCATTGCCATGGTTGCAACCATTCCATGGACCTTGGCGGTTAATCCAAACGTTAGCCCCAAAACGATGACCCAATTCATTGAAAAAGCCAAAGTCAATCCTGGCCAGTTGGATTACGCTTCAACTGGTACAGGCAGCGCATCTCACATAGGCATGGAGTTGCTTGCATCGCAAGCCAAAATCAAACTCACGCATATACCCTATAAAGGCGCAACACCTGCGGTCAATGATGTGGTCTCTGGGCAAGTCCCTGCTGTTTTTTCTGCAATTTCAGTGGTGCTTCCCTTTATCAAAAGCGGAAGATTAGTCGCGCTTGGCGTTCCATCAGAAAAACGATCGCCATTTT
>RFYV01000203.1 GCA_009921265.1 Betaproteobacteria bacterium
GCTAAAGTCAAACCTATACCGACAATAAGGAGTAGGCGTGACATTCCCGATTTCTAGAGAACAAAAAGATTATGCGTTAATGATTGGCAAAAATCGTAACGATGCAGCACGAATGCGCAACGCACATAATTCTTGGGATGAAAAAATAGAGTACAAATTTAATTGTGATGGCGCATTAGGCGAAATTTTGTTTGCAGACCAAAACAACTATGCTCGACCAGTCGTAATTACATACAACGAAGCGACATTGTTAACAAGTGACGTTGCTGGTTACGAAATAAAAACGCGCGTTAACGATTACATAAAACATCAACTGTGGATTAACTGTAGAGATGTAGACGGAAAACCATCTAGACCAGTTGTGTTGTTAAAGATTTGCGCCGATTATGAAACTTATTCATATTTGGGTTGGATGTGGTCTGACGATATTCCGGTATACGGGGAAAAACGCGTAAATGTAAGACAGGCAGATGTTTACGTTGTGGATGCAGATTTATTGGGCAGAATGAATGATTTACCAAAGCTGGTGGTTAATGGCGCATTTTGATTTATCGCTATACGAGACAGTTGCACAACGCTTAGAGCGCTGGTGGGCTAAATACGAGACAGGGCGCATCATCACGACCATTCACCACTATGACGGGTCAACAATCATCATGCGTGCTGAGGGCTACAACAACGAGGACAGACTTATTGCCACAGGTTACGCAGAAGAGGTGTTTGGCAACAGCCCAGTCAACAAAACCAGTTTCTTAGAAAACTGTGAAACCAGCGCTATTGGCCGCATGATTAGCAATAGTCCAATTGGGCACACAGGCGAACGCGCGTCGTCTACGGAAATGGAGAAAGTGAACAGGGTGAATAGTGCGCCGGCTCGACCAGACAGTCACGGCAGCGCAACACCTAAACAAATTGGGTTTCTTAAATCATTAGCACGCGGTAAAGGTTGGGATGACGTGCATTTGCTTGAATACATACACCGATTATTACAAGTTGATGACATTGTAGTTGAGACTTTGACCGCTGGGCAATGTTCGGTCGTCATAGATGGATTAAAGAAATGAGTCGCACAGTTTGGCTTGCATTAGCCCTGGCAATGTTATGCACCGTTTTGATGGCGTGGTCTGATAAGAAGTAAAACTCTGAAAATTGGTAAGTAGCACGGCTGTATCACTGTCGCAAGTGACGGGGCTCATCGACGGAAACGTCGTTTGACCGGCGCGCCCCAAACCTGCAACACGAAAGGCAACGGGCTAAGCGTTGGGGCGAGTCGTAAACATAATCGACTAGATGTGCAAGGTAATCGGATTGAGGCAGCCCGATGGGTAGAGCATCATCACACTGTCTTGAATTACACATACAGATGACATACACTTAACAAACCGAACGAAAGCCCAAGCCCACCTTGCAACCTGATGCAAAACAAATGAGAGCAAGCGCGCCAGCGCGCGGTAGCAATGGGTAAAGAACACTCCAACCCAGAATACAAACGCAACCGCACAATCATTCTGCAAGGCAAACCCAGCTGCAACTACTGTGGCAAACCAGCCGACACAGTCG
>RFYV01000204.1 GCA_009921265.1 Betaproteobacteria bacterium
TTTTTTTGCCTGCCAATGCAACGCCTTGTGCGTGATTGCCAGCTGATGCACAAATCACGCCTTTTTTGAGTTGTTCAGAAGATAAATGCGCCATCTTGTTGTACGCACCGCGCAACTTAAAGCTAAAAATGGGTTGCTGGTCTTCGCGCTTTAAAAGCACCGTGTTGTTTAATCGAACACTGAGATTGCGCGCTTTTTCTAAAGCAGATTCGTTTGCCACATCGTAGACCTTGGCGGTCAATATTTTGATGAGGTAATCGGCGGGCTGCAGATCTTTACTTTTGGAAGATGCGGAATTTTTTGGCATGACAACGTGGTTAGAACACAATTATTGGATTGTGACCCATTGGGGCTAGGGTTTACCCATAAAAAAACCCCCAGGGCCGAGGCCCTGGGGGTAAATCCACCTTTTGAGGGGTGGAGGAGACAAACGGTGCTTTATTAAAAGCATGAGCGTATTATATACTACTTTTGGCTGCATTGCAAGCCGTAGGGCAATCTAATATCAAATATTTTTAAGAAAAGGATCCACCATGGAATGCACAGTCAGCTGGACGGGCGCAACGGGCGCCAAATCCAACATGGGGTTTGTAGCTGAAACAGGTAGCGGTCATATTTTGATGATGGACGGTGCGCCAGACGCCGCCAAGCCCGAAATGGGCGGACAAAACATGGCGCCACGCCCTATGGAAACCTTATTGGCGGGCACGGGTGGATGCACCGCCTACGACGTGGTGTTAATTCTTAAAAGAGGACGTCACCAGGTGCGGGGTTGCAGCGTCAAACTCACGAGTGAGAGGGCTGAAACAGACCCAAAAGTATTTACAAAAATTCACATGCACTTTATTGTGACTGGCAAAGGCATTCCTGCACAGGCGGTGGAGCGAGCCATAGCTATGAGTCATGACAAATATTGCTCGGCGAGCATCATGTTGGGTAAAACAGCAACGATTACAACAAGTTTTGATTTGTTGGAGGGATAATCACTTATGTCTTCCAATGTTTAGTTACCCGTTGAGTTTGAAAATCATATTGAAGAACACGATGCGTCTCGCTTGTATACGTCTGCTAGCAAATTCACCTCATTAAAGTCAGATATTGCGAACGGTTTGGTAGATGTAAATGCAGGCCGCGTTGACGCGATTAATGTGTCTGAATTTAAAGTAAAAGGTGGGGCTAAAAAAGTGACTCACTCAAACCCTATGCGCAACGGTTGTCATCACCTTAGCCGCTAGACGCATACATTCGCTCGCAATTTTTGGAAGTTCAACAGCGCCTGCTTTTTGCGCATCAATTGCGTGCTGAGCTTCGTCTTTCTTCATTTGCATCACGATGGCTTTAGATGCCACGTCGTTAGCAGGCAGTTTGCTTAAATGGCTTTCTAAATGCGCCTCCACTTGGCGCTCAGTTTCCACCACAAAGCCCAAGCTCACTTTGTCGCCGCCAATTTTTGCAGCCAAATAGCCAATACTAAATGCGCCTGCATACCAAAGCGGATTGAGGTAACTTCGGTGCTCACCCAATTCCTTGAGGCGATGCTCGGTCCAAGCCAAGTGATC
>RFYV01000205.1 GCA_009921265.1 Betaproteobacteria bacterium
ATTTTTTATCCTTGCTGGGCCTCAACATAAAAATTTTCTTGCGGCCCCAGGACTTCGTTGTCAACCAACTTGAGTTCCTCGTCAATCGTGTACCTATGCCGCGACTTCACTGCCTCAAAAGTAAACAATGATACGGGCTGCAAAGCTTGACAGTGACCCCCTGTTTGCCACGCGCTTTTTGCAGGGGTGTTGGCTAAGCAGCAAGCAAGAGTTCGCCGGGGAGGTTGACCCCGTTGACCTGAATGCATCTGCCAAGGCGGGCGCGCGACTGTCGTATTTTTTAAACCGTTTTATCTAGCCGAACGCTGTCCAATACCTCTGGCGCGATGCAGAGGTAAAACCCGGGGCACAACCAGGCTTTGCCTGCTCGCGCCGCTCGGACTTGTTGCATGCGGGAACAGACCGGAGCGAGTTTGTCCTGCACAATCCCGGGCTTTAACCGGAAAGATTCCATGGCGCGCACCATCCAGCAATTGTTTGACCTTAGCGGCAAGTCTGCGCTGATTACCGGCGGCTCGCGTGGCCTGGGTTTGCAAATGGCACACGCGCTTGGCGAGGCCGGGGCGCGCATCATGCTCAGCGCGCGCAAAGCGCCAGAACTCGAGCAATTGCTACCCTCTTAACGTGAATTACGTCCCATTTAATATTCGACCTCACTTCAAGGGTTCAATTTGTTTGGGTTGCTGCTCAGACTCTGGGTGGCATTCCACTAAAAAGGCCATCATTTCTGTGGCGTCCCTGTGTTTGTAAAAGCGGACCATTTTTTCGTTGAAATCTTGCGCTTTGGACGCAGGCAGACTGATCGCATCGATGCCTGCCGTCATCAAAATACCGTTCATCATGAAGCGTGATGTGCGCTTATTCCCATCAAAGAAAAACTGCTGCAAGGCTCCAAACAAAAAGAATGCAGCGGCCTTTTCAAATGGTTGAAAAACTTCTTTTTGTAATGCTGCAAGACCATCTTCAAAAACACGATTGAGCTCAGGCGCACCCTCAACAGTGGGTAAAGGCGTGTATCGACCTTGTTCACCCAAGGCCACATCTGGCGTGTAGTTTCTCTCTGTGCCTTCGCCTCTAAAGTTACCCCATTCCAAAGCCTCATTGCGAGCTACCAAGGCATGAAGTTCGGTGAAGGTCAATTTATTGAGTGTAAATTTTCTTGCCTTAACCAAGGCCAGCAGATGCTTTGAACTCTCTGCCAAATTCAAGACCTGCTCTTGGTCAGAAATTTTTCTCCCACCGACCGTGATGCCATCTAGCAATGTTTTCACCTCAGGAAAGGTCATTGGGTTGCCTTCTAACACCGAGGCATCCCACACAAACTCTGGAAGCATGCGGTGAAAACGAAAAACGACCCGTTCTGTGGCATGGGTCGATAAATGTGAAGGGACTTTGGCTCGGTCCCATGTAAATCCGAGTGACTTAAAAAGATCCATTTTTTATCCTTGCTGGGCCTCAACATAAAAATTTTCTTGCGGCCCCAGGACTTCGTTGTCAACCAACTTGAGTTCCTCGTCAATCGTGTACCTATGC
>RFYV01000206.1 GCA_009921265.1 Betaproteobacteria bacterium
ACATTTGTGATCTTCAGTGAACTAAGTTGAGTAGCCATTTGAGTTTAACTCCATCTGTGTTTGTAGAACACAATGATGCTCCCATCACATAGTAATTCCTACTACTTTTATCCATAATATCATTGGTTTTTTATTCATTTCATTTGGTTAGGCATAAATAATGTTATGCATCAACTATCTAAAGGTCAAAAACTACAGGAGGCGTATAGGCAATACATTGAGCCGTATTCGTGTTATCTGCAATATGCTGTAACCTTGACACTTAAGCAGTCTGCACTAATTCGGGTTAAAAGATTTCAGAATTACGGCAGTGATATATATGAATTCAGAGAATATTTAGACGATGACAAGCTGAGAAGCACAATTAGATTTTTCACAACTCAGTTTACAAACGAGCTTTATGGTAATAAGTCAAAGCACAAAAACAAGCAACAATGGGCATCCCCACTTGTCATAGCAGCAGTTGAGGGAAGGAATACTCACAAGCTAACACACCTGCACTTGGCTATAGGCAACATACCAGCTACACACACAGAGAACATAGCCCAACACATTCAAGTAGCATTTCAACGCTGCGACTTTTCAAATAAGCAGCTTTGCGTAAAAACTGTTACGAATAGCTCTGGCTGGTTGGGTTACATAACAAAAGAAGTGGGATACACAGACAACGATGCATTAGATATTGTTGCCAGCACTATTCCCCCATTCATTCAACATAGCATCTGTACAGAAGGTCGTTTGCTAGCTTAGTGATTTGGACAACTTGGAGGTAGTGCATTGGAGTTTCAAGCACTTCAATAGTATTGCTCAAACTCCTGTGGTACAACAAATAGACAAAATAGTGCTGAGCAGACGAACGAGCGAAGCGAGAGGAGTTGCGAAAGCACTGAGTGAACGCAGTTCACTCTTAATCTGAGAAAAGCTTTAGTCAAGACTTCGTGAATCCTGATCCCGTAAATTCGTGGCTATGTCATTGAGAACTAGAAAATACATACTTCTTCACAAGTATTTATTTCTGCGCTAAGTTGTTGAAATCCATCAGGAAATTAAATTTGACAAAAAGGCTAGGAATACTGAACTAAAGGGTTCAGAATAAATACGACTGAAGTATTTGTTTAAGGGGAAAAATCAATGGCTCAAGCGAAAGTTCTGACTGAAAAAGATGTGCGCCGCGTTTTGCTGTACATCGCAGCACACAAGCATCCCACTCGCAACCGTGCGATGTTTTTGATGACGACGAATTGCGGGATGCGAGTTGGTGAGGTAGCAGCACTGAGATTGTGCGATGTGCTGACGAAGGAGGGGAAAATTTGCGAATCTGTCTATCTGAAGCCTGAGCAGACGAAAGGCAGCAAGGGGCGCACGGTGATTTTGTCAGAGAGGATTCAATCTGAGGTTCATGGCTATCTGTGCTCACGCTTCAAGTTGAAAGACTTGCTTGCTGTGACGATGACAGACACGACACGAGCACTATTCACGAATCAGAAAAATCCACATCGTGGCTTCTCAGCGAACACGCTTGCTCAGTTC
>RFYV01000207.1 GCA_009921265.1 Betaproteobacteria bacterium
AAACCGCCTTAGCCACCATTTATGACATGTGCAAAGCGGTAGACCGTGGCATGACCATTAGCAATGTGAAGTTGATGGAGAAGCATGGTGGTAAGAGCGGGAGTTTTGTGGCCTGATATTGACGTCGAAGTAAGCGCTCGCAACCATCGGTTTTGTTTTTAGTTTTATAGCCATTTCTTTGCCGTTTGGCGCGGCAAAATACTGCCTTTTTTGTAAATTAGCAAAAATTGTCAAAATAATGGCATATCTATTTTCATAAAATTAGGTGTATTTATAATTAAATGAATGCTTAGTGCTTCCTATAATAGAGGTTTTGAGCTGGCCTAAATTTTGCTTTTATCGCTGGACTGGGCTTTTCCAGGGTAACACTTAAGCAAATGGCAATTTTAGAAAGCACTCAACCCAAGAACCTTCATTTGGACGAACCCAATGTTGAAGAAGGGCTACTTTCGTCCATCTTAAGTGATGCTAAGAAGTCTTTAACGATTGAAGTCCTATTTAAACAGGCATCCACATTACAGATTTCTGGCCAATGGGAAAGAGCGCGTCATCTCTATCAAATGTGGTTGAGTCAAGAGGCACATCACCCACAAAAACATTTAGCTATGTACAACTATGGCGCCATATTACAAAGCTGCGGCGATCTAGAAACTGCTCACAAGGTTTATGCAGAGTGCGTTTCCCTATGTCCAAAGTTGGCACAAGCCCATATTAATTTAGGTTTGGTTTATGAGAGCCTTGGAAAAATTGATCAAGCCATTGCTCAATGGTCTTTATTAGTTAGTCAGCAGCATCAAGATGCAAGCGTTGATCCAGCAATGTTGGTTTTAGCCTTGAATCACATCGGCCGCGTTCATGAAAATCAAAAACGATATGTATTGGCTGCACAAGCGCTTGAACATAGTCTACAAATTGACCCTAAACAAGCTTCTGCGATTCAACATTTGGTTCATATCAGGCAAAAAGCTTGTATGTGGCCCGTCTATCAAAAAACGGGGATCGTAAACCCCAACGACATGTTGATGTACTCGTCGCCACTATCGATGTTGGCACATGCTGACGATCCAGTACAACAACTTTTAACAGCTTATTCATTTGTAACTCGCACGTTTAATTTTCCCGAAGAAAGAATGTGCCCAGTTAAACGATATAACCATCAAAAAATTCGTATTGGTTATGTCTCTGGTGATCTATGCACGCATGCCGTCGGTTTGTTACTTCCAGAATTAATGGAAGGGCATGACCCATCGCGTTTTGAAACATACGCGTACGACTACAGCGTTGAAGACTCAACAGCTTTGCGTGAACGCCTCAAAAACGCCTTCACTCAATTTCGATCCATTAAGTCACTCAGCGATCACGATGCAGCGCAGTTGATTGTTGAAGATCAAATCGATATCTTGGTTGATTTACACGGATTGAGCTCGGGCTGCAGGCCTGGTATTTTTGCAAAACACCCTGCACCTGTACAAGGCACCTATTTAGGATTTATTGGAACGACAGCAATGCCTTGG
>RFYV01000208.1 GCA_009921265.1 Betaproteobacteria bacterium
TTTGGCTGTTTCAATGGCTAGATTGTCTTCAGGATTGCGTGTGAATAGCGCTAAAGATGATGCTGCAGGTTTGGCAATTGCTGAACGCATGACTTCTCAAGTTCGCGGTATGAATGTGGGTGTGCGCAATGCCAATGACGGTATCTCTATGGCGCAAACGGCTGAAGGTGCATTGGGTAAAGTGGGTGAAATATTCCAGCGTATGCGTGAATTGGCTGTTCAATCATCTAATGCATCTAACTCAAATTCAGATAAAACATCAATGGACACAGAGTTCGGCGAGCTGGCGAAAGAAGTACAACGCATTTTTTCGAACACCACTTTCAATGGACGAAAAATCATCAGTACAGATGCTGGAGCTCAAATATTTCAAGTAGGGGCCAATACGGCTGCTGAAAATCAAATTACATTGACAACAACCAACATGACCACTCAACTTGACATGATTGCAGTAGCTGGAGTAGATACCTCAGGTACAAATAGAGCTGTCATCACTGGAGCTGCTGGAGCTGTATTAACAGTGATTGACCAGATAGATGTTGCAATTAGCAAGGTCTCTAACGAGCGCTCTATTTTGGGTGCATCTCAAAGTCGATTTGAGTCGGCTATTTCCTATTTACAAATCAGCACTGAAAACCAAACTGCAGCACGCAGCCGCATCATGGACGCTAACTTTGCTGAAGAAACTTCTAATTTGTCACGTTCACAAATCTTATCGCAAGCGGGCAGTGCGATGTTGGCCCAGGCCAATCAATTGCCGCAAAGCGTAATGGCCTTGCTTCGTGGTTAATTTCAAATCTTTAAGAAAGAAACCATGCACGATGTACTCAAACTGAGCTGATTGAAAAAACAGGCAAGCAACAAGGCCTGCCTGTTTATTTTTCTTGCACCCTAAATTGTTGCTACTGGATGACCGATAAAAAATCTAGAAGCAGATGGTTTGGTCAAATACAACAAAGACACACAATGTCTTGTTGCTATTTGAGCAATTCATTTGGTTCATTTTTTTAACAAAATGGAGTCTCAAATGTCATCAGTCATCAATACCAACATTTCTTCAATGAGTGCGCAGCGTAATCTGTCTGCAACTCAAAATTCGCTGGCCGTTTCTATGGCGCGATTGTCTTCGGGCTTGCGAGTTAACAGTGCCAAAGACGATGCGGCTGGCTTGTCTATTGCAGAGAGAATGACTTCGCAAGTGCGCGGCATGAATGTGGCAGTTCGTAACTCCAACGACGGTATTTCTATGGCACAAACAGCTGAAGGGGCACTTGGAAAAGTGGGTGAAATCTTCCAGCGTATGCGTGAACTTGCGGTGCAGTCATCCAATGCTACAAACTCTGTTTCTGATAAAGCATCCCTAGACACAGAGTTTGGCGAGTTGGCAAAAGAGGTGCAGCGTGTTTTTGCATCAACCACTTTCAATGGCCGAAAAATCATCAGTTCAGATGCCGGTGCACAAATATTCCAAGTAGGTGCCAATACGGCTGCTGAAAATCAAATTACA
>RFYV01000209.1 GCA_009921265.1 Betaproteobacteria bacterium
GGGGTATCAAACAACAGTGTTTGATTAGCCGCTGGTGAGACACGAGCCTTCATACTCCACGTACCTGAATACGGAAATTGCACAACACCAGTCCAGTGATTCGGACCAATTTCAATCATTTTCACGGGAATAGGAGGGATGCTGCGTGACGGTAAATCAAATTGCACAGTTACCGCTACTACTGGAGATAACGAACCCCCTGGTGGAGTAAGGACAACATGTACTTCAGCTGGGCCAACAGCAGCTGGAATCACAGACAATTCAGCAAGGATGTTGTTCTGTACGAGTGCCTTGTCGAAAGACAATGATCGTGATGTCTCTGATCGTGGTGATTGCGCAACCATCAGAGAAGTAACGGTTAACACCAGGACAACCAACACTGATTCACGTCGAATAATTGTTCTAATTGATGAAAAACCATTGGCACGCAAGCGAACGCGAGCTGCGGCACCAAACAAAATAATGAGCCCCACCAGAATTGTTTTGACGACTAATAATTTTCCAAAATATGACTGGGCTATTGATCCGATGCTTCCGATCAAATGAATCCCCTGCACAACTCCAGAGACCACAACTAGAGGCATTGACCAGGTAGCCATCTGAGAAAATCTTTCTCCTTCGTTTTCGACATTGTTGTCTCGAGACATAACTACCAATACAAGAAGCGCGCCCACCCATGTTGAAATTGCTGCGACATGAATCATGTCCAATGGAATAAACACTCCGGGCAAGGTTCCAGCACTTTGGTGGCCACTGAATGCGAATGTGGCCACTGTAGAAATGCCAGTGATTATCGTGGCAATACGCCAACCTTTTTTAGGGGTTGATGAAACGCTTACAGCCAGACGCGCCCACATCAGTGCACAGATTGCTCGAAGAAACAGTGCCATCCCGAGACGTGTATGAAGAACATTTCCAAGAACGTGTGAATTAAAAAGTGCACCCCATGATTTCCCTGTCGTAAAAGGCCCCTGAAGTAACAACAAACCAAGCGACGATACGGCGAGCCCCAGCGATGAATTTTTCAGTAACGCACGAGCGCGTCGATTAGCTAATAATTCTGACCGCCACAACAGTGAAACACTGCCGAGCAATACGAGAACCGCAAGAAAGCCAAGAAGGCGGAAAGTCGCCATGGCATTGCCTACTGGAGAAGTTTTTTTCGTACCGTTCAGAATCTTTTGCAAAAGAGCCGCAGTTGTCCCCGAAGATTTCGTCCCAATTTCAAAGGGAAATGCACCAGTGACCGGATGCCCATCAGCGCTTACGACGCGCCACACCACCACGTAGACACCAGTCTTCAGCATGGGAACCCCCGCTGTAACCACCGATGTATTCGACGATGATCGAACTGTCTTTTCTATTGTTACTTCATGTTGACCTGAGTCATACAAACGGATATCACCTAATGTTGCTTCCACTTGCTCATCAAATTCCAAACGAATTTCTTGTGGCGATGTAGCGAGCAACGCAGAAGGTGCTGGGCTAGAAGAATCCAGAA
>RFYV01000210.1 GCA_009921265.1 Betaproteobacteria bacterium
AGAATGCCTTCAAACATGCGCACCTCGATGTCGTTGAAGTTGTCCTGCATCAAGGCACACATTGCGTCTTCCAAGGCCTTTTCAGCGTCTTGCAAGTGCCCCATGTCGCACAAGGTGGCCATGAGGTCTACCGCAGTTGCCAAGACTGCAATGTCCATCAGCGTGGACTTTGTCTTGCAGTTATCGAGGGACTTACGCATCAAGTCCATTTGGTACTGCCTCTTCTTCGGAGGTAATGGCTCAGTGGGGCTGGCCATCAGCACATCCATGTGCGTGTAGGTCGGTTTGTTTTTCAAAAGACTCTCCTTGTTAACCCACTTGTTGTGGTAAAAAGAGTCTAACACCAAATTAGATTGGCACTGCAACTATTTTTATTGTTGAAGTTTCGCGGTCAATTTCAATTTCACCTTCGGCCATCATGTTCCAGTCCTCAGAACAGCAGTCTTTTTCACTCTGGCACGGGATGGTAAACACCACGTTTTTTGCAAGGTACTCTTTTTTCCCCACAAACACACGCCAAGCGTGTTCAGCAGTGCCTCTTCCCTCTTGGCCACGCGACTTGTTGAAACGCACTCGGATTTTCATATCACCTCCACTGTTTTTTCTGCTTTCTTGGGCGCGTCTGGGTTGATGGCCACTGACAAGTTCATGTGGACAAACTTCATCGACTTGTTGCTCAAGTTTTTGCTTAACGAATGAGGCACCCATGCGTTGATAAAAATCAATGCGCCCACCTGTGGTGTAAAAACCACTTGATGTGAGCCCATCGTAATGTCGCTGGACTTTTTTTCAGGCAAATTAATGATCACTTTGCCGGGTCGTGGATCATGGATTACCAGCTTACAAGCTTTTTCAGGAACCTCAAAAAAGTAGAACACGCTGATCTGAGAATTATTTCCATGAACGTGCAAGTTCATTGACGACAAACGGTTGTGCTCTTGCGTCCACATTTCAGTGAAATACGTTACCAACTGATCCATCTTGAACCCCTGTGAGGACAAGATATTCCATGCGGTCTGTGAAATGTACTGAGAAAAGTCTTTCAACTCAGGCTCATGCGAAAAGCTGGCCGTCATCAGGTTCACGTAATTTGCAGTCTTTTTGCGCGCTTTGGATGCCTTCTCGTACCGCCCCGATACTGAACGAACAACCTCTAAAAACTCAGGTTTTTTTACCACGTACACGGGTGTTGAAAAGTAAAGCATCTCTTCCAATTTGTCCATTTTTCTCTCCATTAAATTGGTTCAGTCTAACATGAAGTTTGATTCAATAAACAAAAAAATGGGCCCGGCCCGGCCCTTATAGATACCTTACTTCTATCTTAATCTCAATCCCTTGATACCCAGAGGTGGACAGACTCAGCCCTCCCCAGAGGAGATGAGCCTTCACAGATACCCGTCGGAGTTTCTGACCCGTCAGTCGTTCGATGCAGGGGCACTCACTTCGCCACCCCTCTTCCTGTCTCAGCATCTTTCCCGTAGTAGGAATATCCCCGAACCGC
>RFYV01000022.1 GCA_009921265.1 Betaproteobacteria bacterium
TACGCAAACGTGTATCCAAATTACCACGCAAAGGCTCAATTTTTAAATCGGGACGCAAATCTCTTAATAAGATCGTTCTTCGCAGGCTGGAAGTCCCGACCACTGCGCCATGCGGCAAATCCTCTAAACGTGCATATTGCGATGACACCCAAGCGTCTCGCGGATCTTCACGAACCATCACACAAGCCAATGAAAAACCATAGGGCATATCCATGGGAACGTCTTTCAGAGAATGAACCGCCAAATCTGCCTTACCTTCATTTAGCGCCACTTCGAGTTCTTTGACAAATAGGCCCTTGCCGCCCACCTTGCTTAAGCTGCGGTCCAGTATTTGGTCGCCTTGTGTGGTCATACCTAATATATGAATCTCAAATCCCTGCTCTTGCAAGAGGCCTTGAACATGGTGCGCTTGCCACAAAGCTAAACGACTTTCACGGGTTGCGATGGTGAATGCTTTTGCGTTCAAAATTAATCCTGACTTGGATGATTAAAACGAGGAAGATGATCGTAGCATGTACACAAGCCTGATAAGGCCTGAAGCTTTCCCCAACCCCATGAAGACGGAGCCTCTCAACTGCCCGATAAAATCAGTCCATGTCTAAAAACCAACTTGACCAGAAGTCCCAGGCTTGGTCGGCCCTCTTCAACGAACCCATGAGCGATTTGGTCAAGCGCTACACCGCCAGCGTTTTTTTTGATCAACGCCTATGGCAAGCCGATATCCGTGGCAGTTTGGCGCATGCCCACATGTTGCACGCTCAAAAAATACTAAGCGACGCCGATTGGGCATCGATTCAAAAGGGCATGCAACACATTCAAACTGAAATTGAAAACAAACAATTTGTTTGGCAACTCGATTTAGAAGATGTGCATCTCAACATCGAAGCAAGGCTCACTGCGCTTGTTGGCGATGCAGGTAAACGACTTCACACAGGACGCAGTCGTAACGATCAAGTGGCTACCGACATCCGTTTATGGTTGCGTGACGAAATCGATGCGATTCTTCTATTGCTTCAACAATTACAAATTGCTTTGGTTGATGTTGCAGAACAGCACGTCAACACCATCATGCCTGGCTTCACACACTTGCAAGTGGCGCAACCCGTGAGTTTCGGGCATCACTTGCTTGCTTATGTAGAAATGTTTGCGCGCGACTTTGATCGCATAAAAGATGCTCGTCGTCGCACCAACTTTCTACCCTTGGGCAGCGCTGCGTTGGCGGGTACCACTTACTCACTCGATCGCGAGTTGGTGGCGCGCACATTGGGTATGGTCAACGAGCAAGGTCAAGCCAACATTTGTCAAAACAGTTTGGATGCGGTGAGTGATCGAGATTTTGCTATTGAGTTCACCAGTGCTGCTAGTTTATGCATGATTCACTTCAGTCGATTGAGTGAAGAGCTCATTATTTGGATGAGTCAAAATTTTGAATTCATTCAAATTGCCGATCGATTCACCACAGGCAGCTCCATCATGCCGCAGAAAAAAAATCCAGATGTGCCCGAATTGGCGCGCGGCAAAACAGGTCGTGTGGTGGGTCATTTGATGGGATTGCTAACTTTGATGAAAGGCCAACCCTTGGCCTATAACAAAGACAACCAAGAAGACAAAGAGCCTTTATTTGATACGGTCGACACCTTAAAAGACACGCTGCGAATTTTTACTGAAATGATGGGCGGTCAAATCGATTCAAACACTGGTAAAAAAAGTGGCGGCATTCAAGTCAACGCCAAGGCCATGTCCAATGCAGCCAAGCGCGGTTACGCTACAGCCACCGATTTGGCAGATTATTTGGTCAAAAAAGGTTTGCCATTTCGTGACGCGCACGAAACCGTTGCTCATGCAGTCAAGGCCGCGCAAACACAAGGCAAAGATTTATCTGAATTGCCATTGAGCACATTGCAAAGCTTTCATGCGAGTATTGAATCCGATATTTTTGATTTATTGAGTTTGCAAGGCTCACTACACGCACGCAACACCTTGGGCGGAACCGCACCCGAACAAGTTCTATTACAAATTCACCGTCATCGCCAACGATTAATTTAACAATCGACCAACGGCACAACAACAAGGAGACTTTTTATGTCAGCTATCACCAGCATCGAAGACTTGCGCATCTTGGCCAAAAAACGTGTACCACGTATGTTCTATGACTACGCCGATACAGGCAGTTGGACCGAATCAACTTATCGCGCCAACGAATCCGATTTCAAAAAAATTAAATTCAGACAACGCGTCGCCGTCAACATGGAAGGACGAACAACGGCTAGCACCATGCTCGGTCAATCGGTTGCCATGCCAGTTGCAATCGCACCTACAGGTATGACGGGCATGCAACACGCCGATGGCGAGATTTTGGGCGCGCTATCTGCCAAAGCATTCGGTATTCCCTTCACACTCTCTACGATGAGCATCTGCTCAATTGAAGATGTGGCTCAAGCCACCAACGGCCACCCCTTTTGGTTTCAGTTGTATGTCATGCGAGATCGCGATTTCATTGAACGATTGATTGATCGTGCCAAAGCAGCAGGTTGCTCGGCGTTGGTGTTGACACTGGATTTACAAATTTTGGGACAACGCCATAAAGATATTAAAAATGGCTTAACAGTTCCACCCAAATTGACCATTCCCACCATGCTTGACCTTGTAACAAAACTTCGTTGGTGCATGGGCATGCTTGGTACACGTCGCCATCAATTTGGAAATATTTTTGGACATGTCAAAGGTATTGAAAACATGGGCTCACTGTCTGAGTGGACCGCCAAACAATTCGATCCAGCACTCAATTGGAACGATGTGGAGTGGATTAAAAAACGTTGGGGCGGCAAACTTATTCTGAAAGGCATTCAAGACGTTGAAGACGCCAAAATTGCTGTTCAGTCGGGGGCCGATGCCTTGATTGTTTCCAACCATGGAGGCCGACAACTCGACGGTGCGCAGTCCAGCATCGAAGCTCTGCCCGCTATTGTCAATGCAGTAGGCTCACAAATTGAAGTGCACATGGATGGCGGCATTCGCAGCGGACAAGATGTGCTCAAAGCCATTGCACTAGGCGCCAAAGGCACATACATTGGCCGATCATTTTTATATGGCTTGGGTGCCAATGGGCGAGAAGGCGTTGATCAAGCGCTTCAAATCATTCACAAAGAATTAGATTTGACCATGGCATTTTGTGGACGCACTCAAATATCGCAAGTCAACTCCGATATTTTGTTGCCCAGCACCTTTCCCACTTAAACATTCTCAAAAACAGGCTATGTTTTTTCACTCCACAAGACACCGCCTGTTGCCCAATCGTGTCTTCTGACATCAAAAAATAAGATGTCTACGCTCTCGAGTTTACTTCCCAATGTTTTGCAAGTTGCATCTGTGAGCGCTTTGGCTAATTCTTTTTTTTGCTCAGGTGTGCGACCTTCCATGAGTTCTACGCGAATGGTTGGCATGGTTAACTCCTTTTTAAAACCAAGTTTGATTATGCTTTGAATTTGTAATGAGCAGTCAATCAACACCACCAAATGAAAAAATCAGACGCATTGCGCATTTGGACATGGATGCATTTTATGCCTCGGTTGAGTTGCTCCGCTATCCACAACTCAAAGACCTACCCGTTGTGATTGGTGGTGGACGTCGCAAAGAAGATGATTTACTTGCACGCCTAAACCGAGAACGTCCTGATCATCATTGGACCCAAAAAGATTTAGCGCAAATTCCTTTGAATTTTTTTCCACGTATTTCTGGCTACACAGGACGAGGCGTAATCACCACAGCCACCTACGCTGCCAGAGCCTTTGGCATCGGCTCGGCCATGGGCGTGATGAAGGCCGCACAACAATGTCCTGAAGCGATTTTGTTGCCTGTTGACTTTGATCAATACCGCAACTACTCACGTCAATTCAAAGAGATTATTTTAGATATTGCGCCTGTGATGCAAGATCGTGGCATCGATGAGGTCTACATTGACTTCACCGACGTGCCTGGTGGACAACGTGAAGGGGGCCGAGTATTGGCTCGCCTGATTCAAAAAAGTATTTACGATGCAACAGGATTAACTTGTTCAATTGGCGTCGCACCTAATAAATTGCTTGCAAAGATGGCCAGCGAACTGAATAAACCTAACGGCATTTCTATTTTGTATGAAAAAGATTTAGAAAAAAAAATCTGGCCACTGTCATGTCGAAAAATCAATGGCATTGGTCCTAAAGCTGAAATCAAGTTGAATCAACTGGGAATTTCAAGCGTTGGAGACTTGGCGAAAAGTGAACCGCAATGGTTGACTCAACATTTTGGCAAGTCTTATGGAGCTTGGCTCCACGAAGTTTCTTGGGGCAGAGATGACAAACCCTTGGTCACCGAAAGCGAACCCGTGTCCATGAGTCGAGAAACAACGTTTGAAAAAGACCTTCATGCAGTGAATCATCGCGAACAATTAAGCTCCATCTTTACAAAACTGTGTGAGCAAGTTGGGGCAGATTTGAAGCGTAAATCTTATGTAGGAAAAACGATTGGCATCAAACTTCGCTACGATAATTTTAAAAGCGTCACAAGAGATATCACGCTTGATTTTTATACATCAGATACCAAGGAAATTCGCCAAGCAGCAGGCAACTGCCTCAAGCGTGTCGATTTAAAAAGACCTATTCGATTACTCGGCATCAAAGTTGCCTCGTTGATCCATACAAATAGCAATTTATTACCTTATCAAACAACGACTGCGCCTTTGCAATCCGATTGGTTGCTTGATAGCTAATTATTTCATTAAATAATTAATGAGTGAACGGCATTTGGGCGCTGAATATCGGCCCTGTAGATAAATTAAATAGGCACCACCATGCTAATTTACCAAAAATTCCCAGTCTGGTAACACGCGCGTAATCAATCCTTGGTCAAAGGCTTGCTTGGCAACAAAGTCTTGCACACAGCCAACCCCTAAATGGGACAACACACCATCTAAACGAATTTCACTGTGGTTGGCTACATAACGGCCATCGACAAAAACTTTTACAAGTTCAATTCTACGACTGAGTCGCCAGTGATTGACTTTTGCTTGCTCAGCCAAATAGAAACAACTGTGTTTGAGTAAATCATGCGGTGAGGTGATGGTTGGATGTGTTGCTAAGTATTTTGGAGTTGCACACAAGACATGTTCAACCTTCAGCATCAGTTGTGCGATTAATCCAACGGGCGGCGTATTGGTGATTCGAATCATTAAATCGATGCCTTCACGAATATGGTTTGAATGACCAACAAAATATCTACAAACAATATTCCGCGTTATTGACGACAGCGATTCAATCGGGACTTATTGCCTTGGTCACGGGATTACTTGCTGTATTCACCTTAGATACTGATTCATTCAAATTGCCTCACCTCGAAAACCCTCAATTTTGGTTGTCTATTTTTTATTTGATATTTTTATGTACTATAGTTTTGCTTTATGTACAAATAAAATTGCACCCAAAAGTTCTCCCAACACAGTTTCATTACTCATGGGTAATGAGCCCTTATTTGGCGCCATCATTGCTTGTATTTTCTTATATGAAGCCATATCTTGGGTCGCTTGGGTTGGTGGCCTCATGATTGTTAGTTCAGCGTGCTATGCATCGTTTCGATGCAGGATTTGGCAAACAAAAGAGACTATTGTCTAGCTGTTCTGATATTGGCTGGGGGCTGGGTCGGATGACTGGTTCTCCACGGATTGATATCCAAACCGCCTCGGCGCGTGTAGCGCGCAAACACTTCTAGCTTGATGGGTTTGCAGCGTTGCCACACATCCATAAAAATTCGCTCGACACATTGCTCATGAAACTCATTGTGATTTCTATAACTCACAATATATTGAAGCAAGCCCTCTTGATCGATAGGCGCTCCTGTGTATTTGAATTGAACACTGCCCCAGTCGGGCTGACCTGTTACCAAACAATTACTTTTGAGTAAATGACTCACCAAGGTTTCAGTCACAGGCGATTCTTCAAGATTGGCCTTTAACAATAGCGGATTGGGTTGATATTGCACACACTCAATATCCAAGCGATCGAGCAAAAGCCCATCCATCTCATGAATCATCTGCGAATCAAATGCTTCGGGCATGATAAGTTTGACGCTTACTGAAGAATTGACCGCTGCACCACGCCAAATCGCTTCATTCAAATCCTTGACCATCAATTGCTCAACTTCTTGTGCATCTTTGAATTTTGAATTGCTCAAACTGTTGACGTACAACTTAAATGATTTACTCTCAATGATGTGCGTGCTTTCACAAGGTACCAACACATGCGCAATTGCAACTACGGGCTTTCCTTTGAGGTTGAGCCAACTCAATTCATAAATGGTCCACCAATCAGCACCCATAAAAATCAATGGTGTGCCCGCATAAATTTCTTTTCTCTTGGTTTCTCTGGCAAACGGGAAAAGCAAACCCGCGTCGTACTGATCCACGTAAGGGACAATTTTTCCTAATTGAGATTGATCGGGTGTGTTCATTGCTTTGGAAACTGATCTAAAAATTCAAGCAATGGTGCTAACAGATGGGGCACCAATGCGGGTGGCAAATTATGCCCCATGCCCTCTATTGCAACGAGTTTTGAATGTGTAATGCGACTGGCTGTATCTTGCGCGCATGCAAAAGGCAACAGCGGATCTTGTTTGCCATGCAATATCAATGTGGGGCATTTGATTTGGCCGAGTAATTGCGCACGTTGTGTGTCTGCAATCACGGCCAGCATGTGACGCATGGCACCTTGCGGACGTGAACTTCGATTCATGTTGTCTTCAACCAATTGTTCCAAATAACCGGGTGGATACGGAAAACCAGGGCTCCTCAATGAATTCATAAATTTCAATGCATTGAGTTTGGCTTCCTCTGAACCTGGCGCAGCAGGTTTGACAATTAACGCAGACAACACGTCTGGCTGTGGACCCGGCAAATGTTCTGCACTACTGCTACTCATCAAACTGGTGAGTGAAAAAATTTTATCTGGCGCAGTGATGGCCATGCGTTGAGCAATCATCCCCCCCATGCTGACGCCAATGAGATGCGCTTTTTGAACACCGAGTGTTTCTAAAATTTTTAATCCATCAATGGCCATATCTTGCAAGGAATAAGGCGGTGAAGCTTGCATGCCAATTTTGTATTTTAAAAACCCCAATAAAAAGTTTGGTATGCCCAAATGATCCATCGGTGCAGACAATCCGATATCGCGGTTGTCATATCGAATGGCTCGATAGCCTCGACTGGATATGCCATTGATGAATTCTTTGGGCCACCCAATGAGTTGCATTCCCATACCACAGATAAACAAAACAGCAGGTTGATGCGCTAAGCCCTCGTCGATGATTTCAAACTGAAGTTGATTGGCTGCGATTCTCATAAAGCCTAATCTGCCAATTTTCTTCTGAACATCAATTGATTGACTGTTGAGCTCTTAACGTCAAAACAATAGCCTTCAAAATTAAATTGCTGAAGGCCCGCAGGAGTATTGATTCTTTTTTCAATTGCAAAACGCGCCATCAATCCTCTGGCACGCTTAGCAAAAAAACTGATCACTTTGTATTGGCCATTTTTGAAGTCTTGAAATTCACAAGTCACAACTTTGGCGAGTAGCGTTTTTTTATCCACAGCTTTAAAATATTCTTGAGAAGCCAAATTAATAATGACAGGATTTTTTTCTTTTTCTAATCGCTCATTGATATAGAGCGACAACTGCGAACCCCAATAATGATAGAGATTAGGACCTTTTGGGTTAGACAAGGATGTGCCCATCTCCAATCGATAAGCTTGCATTTTGTCGAATGGACGAAGAACGCCGTAGAGGCCGCTCAAAATAGCCACATGCGATTGAGCCCACTCCAATTGTTTAGGCTTGAGTGTTTGCGCATTCAAACCCTCGTAAACGTCACCATTAAAAGCCAACAAAGCAGGCTTTGAATTTTTTTCTGTGAATTGTGGTTGCCATTCACGATAACGATCCACATTTAATTGAGCCAGTGCATCGCTCAAATCCATGAGTTCAGCAATTTTTTTCTTGGATTGCTTACGAAGAATGCCAATTAATGCCTGCGCCTGTTCAACAAACAAAGGATCCGTAGCTTCAACATGAGACCATGGAGTTTCATAGTCTAAAGTTTTGGCGGGCGATAGTAAATAAAGCATAGTCGCCTATTTTAGATCCCCTGCCAATGAAGTCATGGTGTCGAGTGAAATAGTAACGTGTGCGGGGTAATTCGTGTGATCACATCCCAATTTAACCAAGGCACCGGCCTTGACGCTGGCCTTCATCGCATCGTTCAATTCAAACCGCACAAAATGAACCGCTGAGGTTTTTTCATCACTCTCACGGTCTAAGTCTTCATCTGCTATCGCATAAACGCGCTCGTGACCTTCGACTTCAATAAACAAACGATCTTCCACACCGATCAATCGTGCGAGTTCGCGCTTACGCTCATTTACATCGGGGTATTCGATCATCATTGTGGCTTTCCAATTAGAGCCCTCTGGCATCAAGGGCACATAAGCCTCAATCTCTTGCATGATGCCTTCTTCTTCAAATATTTTTTCAATGCGCAACATCTCTTGAATTTGATAGCGAAGACTCAACTCACTCTCGAATTGCACGCTGATGTGCTCGCCCAAAGCAACCGTTCTGAGTTTGCGATGGGCGATAACATCGCTCTTATGAGCTTTACGGTATTTGGAATAAGCCTCGAGGCTCATCAAACTATCAATCGTAATATTTCCTGTGACCTGCATGATTTCTCCAAAAAAAAGAATTGTTATCTGACCCCAATTTATAAGCCGTAGGCTTTGGCAACGAGGCTGATGGGGTGTTGTAGTTCGGGCACGTCGTGGCCATTTTCTTGAAAGCCTTGCGCGATGTGATGACCACCCAATGGGCAATCCGAACTGATGTAGTCGGGCTTGCTGCCGTCTTTCATGTTCGCCATGGCTTTTACCACCGGTTTACCAATTTTCATAGCATACGCATGCGTGGATTTTTTCACGCCATAGGTTCCTGCATGTCCTGAACAACGCTCTACCGTGTTGATTGTGGTGTTGGGAATCATCTTGAGCATCTCTTCGGTTTTTTTACCGATGTTTTGCACACGACCATGACAAGGTATTTGATAGCTGATGTTGCCCAATGCGTTGTCAAATTCTGTTTTGAGTAAACCGTCGCGCTTGCGCTCCATCAAGTATTCAAAAGGATCCCACATGTGTTCTTTGACCAATTGCGTTTGCACATCGTCGGGATACATCAGTGGCAATTCTTGTTTGAACATGAGCGTGCAACTTGGAACTGCACTCAAAATCGCATATCCCTCTTGCGCATACTTGGCAAGAATGGGGATATTGATTTGTTTATTCTCATCCACCGATTGCAAATCGCCCAATTCCAATTTAGGCATGCCACAACATTTTTCCTTGCTCACCAATTCGTAGGGGATGGCATTGTGATCCAATATTTTGAGCAAATCCATGCCTATGCCTGGTTCGTTGTAATTCACATAGCAGGTTGCATAAATCATCACTTTGCCTGGCGTCTTTGCACCATTGACTACTTTGTGTGTTTCGCTTTTGGGCGCAGCACTTCTAAATTTGCGTGTCGCCAACGAAGGCAACCAAGCGTGTTGATCAACACCCAATGTGCTCTCCATCACTTGTCTAGCTACTTGCGTTTTGTTGATGGCGTTAACGGCTTGAACGACAATGGGGATGCCCGCAAATTGTCCATGCACATCGGTGGAAGCTAAAAAAATTTCGCCTATTGTGACTTCGCCTTTTTGAAATTTAATCGCCTTGGCGCGCAACATGGTGTGTGGAAAGTCTAAATTCCATTCGTGCGGTGGCACATAAGGACATTTGGTGAGATAACACAAATCGCACAAGTAACATTGATCAACGACCTTCCAATAATCTTTTTTATCAACGCCATCCAACTCTAAGGTGGGGCTTTCGTCAACCAAATCAAATAGTGTTGGAAATGATCCGCACAAACTCACACATCGACGACATCCATGACAGATATCAAAGATACGTTCCATCTCGGTGAGACAAGCCTCTTCGTTGTAAAACTCTGGGTTTTTCCAATCAAGGGGGTGACGTGTGGGGGCCTCAAGGCTGCCTTCGCGTGCCATGTTATGTCCTCAGTTGGGGGGTAAAAAAGTAAATAAACCGTCACTCAGTGAGAGGCGCTGCGCCTTGTCAGCACAACGCCCAACACTCAATGTCCGGGTGGGATCAATCCACTAATTCGGCCAATGCCTTGGCATAACGGTTGGCGTGTGAACGCTCAGCCTTTGCCAGCGTTTCAAACCAGTCAGCGATTTCATCGTGACCTTCGTCGCGTGCAGTTTTGGCCATACCGGGGTACATGTCGGTGTACTCGTGCGTTTCGCCAGCCACTGCTGCTTTGAGGTTGTCACGTGTTGCGCCAATGGGCAGACCCGTTGCTGGATCACCGCATTGCTCGAGCCACTCGAGGTGACCGTGAGCGTGTCCTGTTTCACCTTCAGCGGTGGAACGGAACAACGCTGCAACGTCATTTTGTCCTTCGATGTCGGCCTTGTTTGCGAAATACAAATAACGGCGATTAGCCTGTGACTCGCCAGCAAAAGCGGCTTTCAGGTTTTCTTCCGTTTTGGAGCCTTTGAGTGCTGCCATAGAAATCTCCTAAGTGTTGATGAAAAGCCTTAACAAATGAATTGCCAAAGACTTGCATAGCGTACCCGCAATGGAACACCCTCGTCTAATGGGATGTTTCTATTCTCAAGATAGATTAAATCTATCGTCGGCTCCAGCTAATAGCATAAATTACATTGAGAATGTATATACAAAGTATCTACTTTCAAAGGGCGCGTGAAGCAAATAGAAATCGTTAAATAGGAAAATAGTTGCGCCGTGCGCTTGCCAGCTGCTGCAATGAAAAATTTGAAAATCGCACTAGGTGTCCGAATGGAACTGGAAGCTGTCGAAGGAGCCCAGGTACTCAAACCGACCGCAAAGATTTATCACTTGAAGGACATGCTTGCCCAAATCAATGATCAAAATCGACATGAGTTCGTTGATTGGGGTACGCCGGTTGGCCGTGAAGTATGGTGACGCGCAAAAACGCCTCTGCGCCTGATCTGGGTGACGTGGTTTGGCTTGATCACAATCCACAAGCGGGACACGAGCAAGCAGGTCATAGGCCTGCACTTGTTCTGTCCCCCAAAGCTTATAACTCTGCGAGTGGCCTGATGTTGTGTTGTCCAGTAACAACTCAAATAAAGGGCTATCCATTTGAAGTTGCGCTAACTGGATCAAAAGGACTGAAGAGCGTGGTGCTTTCCGATCAATTGAGAAGCATGGATTGGGAGGTGCGCCAAGCAACAATCGCAGGACGTGCCGCTGAGGCTGTGGTGGCTGAAGTGATTGCCAAATTAAAGGTTTTGCTTCCCCTCCAGTGAGCACACCCTGCATTGGGCGAGTCGATCCCCATCAAAATCCACAAATCAAATTTATCTCCCCCTCACCAAATTCTTTCAGTTAAAGTCAATCTTTATGACTGGCTCTACCAAGGAAGACCATGCAATCGTCCACACAGCCTTTGCCTGCGCCCGCACGGATTCAACAACTGCATCATTACGCTTATCGATGTCGAGACGCCGAATAAACGCGCCATTTTTATGAAGATATTTTGGGTCTACCGCTTTACCACATCATTCAAAGTGACCATGTGCCGAGTACGGGAGAGTATTGCCCCTACACACATATTTTTTTCCAATTGATCGACGGCTCATAAATTGCGTTTTTTGATTTGGGTGATGATGAAGCAGCAGAGCCCTCGGCCAATACACCTGCGTGGGTGAACCATATAGCATTCAGAGTAAATACAGTGCCAGAGTTAGAAACCACCATGACCCGACTTCAAGCCAACGGCATTGACGTGATTGGCATCACCGATCACAGAATTTTTAAAAGTATTTATTTCTTTGATCCCAATGGCATTCGCTTAGAGTTGTCTGCACAAGTAGCGGATGCATTTCAAATGCTAGAAGAAAGCAAAACAGCACAAGCATCCTTGAAAGAATGGAACGAACGCAAAGCACACATGCGTGAACAAAGAAAAAATAATTGATTTAAAAATGTCAAACAATCCTTATCGTGCGCCCATTTTTACCAATGGCTATGAACACACGCAAGGACGCGGCTACGAGTTACCGCAATATCCTTTTATAGAACCAACCGAGTTAAAAACAGGTGCTACGCATCGATACGACATTGTGATTGTGGGTGGTGGCATTACGGGTCTCACTTTGGCGTGCAGTTTAGCCAACTGGGGCGTCAGCGCAATTTTATTAGACGAAGACAACACTGTGGGCGTGAAAGGCGCATCGTCACGCGGTATTTGTTACACACAAAAATCCTTAGAAATTTTTATACGTTTGGGCATTTATGAGACCATCAATGACAAAGGCGTTCAATGGAGTGTAGGTCGAACATTTGCGGGTCACGACGAGGTTTTTGCATTCGATTTGCGCCAGCAAAGTCATTTTAATTTGAGTGAACAACCCCCTTTCATCAATATTCAACAGTTTTATATCGAAGGCTACTTGGTCGAGCGCATCATGGCGATCAATGAACAAAAACCACTCATTGATTTGCGGTGGATGTCACGTGTAGTTAATTTTTCACAAAACACAGAATATGCTGAACTTGAAGTGCAAACATCCAAAGGCAACTACAAACTACAAGCCTCGCATGTGATTGATGCAACGGGTTCACACACGCCCTTTCATGAGTGGTGCAACATGAGTATGGATTCCAAACGTGGGGACGATCGATGGTGCATCGCCGATGTGAAATTCAAAGACACGCCACCTACCGAACGACATACCTGGATTGAAGCGCCCTTCAATGAAAACCGTGCCGTGTGGCAACACTTAATGGGCGACGCCGTGTGGCGTATCGATTATCAAATGGCGCCTGATGCAGACCCTGCTTATGTGAGTCGTGAAGACGTGGTGCGTGAACGATTGAAGCGTCAATTTGGCGACAACCTTTCTTGTGAAATTGTGTGGGTCGGCCCGTATGCTTATAAAAGTCAATGCCTGTATCAACTCCAAAAAGATCGTGTTTATTTTGCGGGGGATACGGCAAAAGTTGTGAGCCCCTTTGGCGCGAGAGGTGGCAACACGGGCATTGCAGACGCAGACAATTTGGCTTGGAAACTCGCAAATGTTCTCAAAGGCAAGGCGCCCGCACAACTTTTACAAAGTTACAACGATGAACGCTTAGAGGCTGCGCAGCAAAATGTGATGATCACCCGACGTACCGCACGATTTTTGCGCGCGCCACAAGGCATTGAAAAACTCATGCGTAGTGCAGTGATTGGTTTGGCAAAAAAACATGCATTCGCGCGCGTATTGATCAATACAGGACGCATGGCAGTGGCCAATCGATACACACGATCGAGCATATGCACAGACACCGGTGGCGTATCGGTTCAAAACGTTTCATTCCAATGGTATGATTCACATTACGGGCAACTAAATGATTTGATTCGTTGGGCCGATGGCCGCTTGCTTCTTTTAATATTTGGTTCAATCTCAAAAGGCGACATACAAAACCTTCAGCAACTGAGCCAACAATGGCCTGTTCGCGTGGTTCAAGTTGTTACACCCAACGCGTATGCTCAATCAATTGAACACGTGGTTGATAACCAAGGTCATTTAAAAACCGCCAGTCACTTGAAAGACCACCAATGGGCATTGATTCGACCCGACAACTATTTGGCGGCCCATGGAACGGGTGTAGATGCGCGCTTGACTCTGGCCGCACAACGCGCCTTAGCCTATTAGCCCTGAGCGCACCCCCAAGGCTTTCTACCCCGATAATCTAGGTTTTCGCATTTGCATTTAGCACATTCCTATGTCCACCACACTTCGAATTGATTTTGTATCTGACATCGCCTGCCCTTGGTGCGCTGTCGGTCTCGGCGCTCTTGAACAGGCATTAAAACGCTTAGATGGAAAAGTACAGGCTGAGCTCCACTTTCAACCGTTTGAACTCAACCCCAACATGCCAGCGGGTGGACAAGATTTAAGCGAGCATCTCACCGAAAAATACGGCTCGACACCAGAGCGACAAGCGCAGATCAGAGAAAACATCACAGCGCGCGGCCAAGAAGTGGGCTTCACATTCAATCCCGATGGTCGTGGTCGTGTTTACAACACCTTTGATGCGCATCGATTGCTTCATTGGGCGGGTGTCGACTTACCTATGGATGCACAGCATCATCTCAAAAAATCTTTTTTAAATGCCTACCAAGGTCGCGCTGAATCCATTGAATCGCACGAGGTGTTGTTGTCTGCTGTGAAAGATGCGCAACTCGATGTGCAAGAAGCCGAGCGAATTTTAAAATCAGATATGTATGCCGCCGAGGTTCGTGCGCGCGAACAGTTTTATTTAAATGCGGGTATTCATTCGGTACCCGCCATCATCATCAATGAGTGTCATTTGATTTCAGGTGGACAACCCATCGAAGTTTTTGAGCAAGCGCTTCAAGAAATTGCCAAAGAGATTCACGCATGAGTAACCCACCCGCACAACCGAGTTTAGAGAGTCTGTCCAAATCTTTTGAACCCGCCGCCTTAGAAGCGCATTGGGGGTCCGAGTGGGAAAAACGCGGCTACGGCGTTGCAGGATTCAGAGGTCAAGGCCAAGCTAAAGTGGGACAAGAAGCTTTTGCGATTCAATTGCCGCCACCTAATGTAACGGGCACTTTGCACATGGGTCATGCGTTCAATCAAACCATCATGGATAGCCTCACGCGCTATCACCGCATGAAAGGTTTCAACACGCTTTGGGTGCCTGGCACCGATCATGCAGGCATTGCCACACAAATTGTGGTGGAACGGCAACTGCAAGAAAAAGGTATCAGTCGTCACGATATGGGGACCTCTCCTGCAGAAGCGCGAAAAAATTTCGTCTCCAAAGTGTGGGAGTGGAAAGAAAAATCGGGCAACACCATTACTTCGCAAATGCGACGCATGGGAGACAGTGTTGATTGGTCACGTGAATACTTCACCATGGATGACAAACTCTCGCATGTTGTCACCGAAACGTTTGTGAAGTTGCATCAACAAGGCCTCATCTACCGAGGCAAACGTTTGGTGAGTTGGGACCCCGAACTCAATACCGCCGTATCTGATTTAGAAGTAGAGAGCGAAGAAGAAGACGGTCATCTGTGGCACATCCTCTATCCGTTTTCCAAGGGTGAGCAACTCGTCGATGGTGTTTTATCCAAGGGCTTGGTTGTTGCAACCACACGACCCGAAACCATGTTGGGTGACGTTGCTGTGATGGTCCACCCCGACGATACTCGCTATCAATCATTGATTGGACAAAGCGTCAAACTCCCTTTGTGCGATCGCGAGATTCCAATCATTGCAGACACCTATGTGGATCGCGAATTTGGAACGGGTGTTGTCAAAGTAACGCCTGCGCACGACGCCAACGACTACGCTGTGGGTCAACGACACCAGTTGCCCATCATTGGCGTGCTTCATCTCAATGCCACTATCAACGACAACGCGCCCGTTGCTTATCGCGACATGGATCGTTTTGTAGCACGCAAACAAATCGTCAAAGATTTGCAAGCGCAAGAATTGATGATTGAAATTAAAAAACACAAACTCATGGTGCCGCGTTGTGCGCGTACAGGGCAAATTATTGAACCCATGCTCACCGATCAATGGTTCATCGCTATGCAAAAGGTCAGTGAGCAAGACCCCACAGGCAAAAGCATTGCACAAAAAGCCATCGACGTCGTTGCCTCAGGTGAGGTGAGTTTTGTTCCAGAAAATTGGGTCAACACCTACAACCAATGGATGAACAACATTCAAGACTGGTGTATTTCACGCCAGTTGTGGTGGGGCCATCAAATTCCCGCTTGGTATGACGAGGACGGTCGCGTATACGTGGCGCGTAATCTGCAAGAAGCGCAAGCACTGGCGCCGGGCAAAAACTTACGTCGCGATGAAGATGTTTTAGATACGTGGTACTCATCGGCCTTGGTGCCGTTTTCAACCATGGGTTGGCCAGAGGCCGCGCAAACCCATAAAGCTACATCCGATTACGATTTGTATTTGCCAAGCGATGTATTAGTTACGGGCTATGACATTATTTTCTTTTGGGTTGCGCGCATGATCATGATGACCACGCATTTCACGGGTCGAGTTCCATTTAAACATGTGTATATACATGGCTTGGTACGTGATGCGCAAGGCAAAAAAATGAGCAAGTCCGAAGGCAATGTATTGGATCCCGTTGATTTGATCGATGGTATTGAACTTGAACCGTTACTAGACAAACGCTCGCAAGGTTTGCGTAAACCAGAAACCGCGCCACAAGTTAGAAAAAATACACAAAAAGAATTTCCTGATGGTATTCCTGCTTATGGTGCTGACGCATTGCGATTTACTTTTGCAGCACTTGCCTCGTTGGGTCGCAGCATCAACTTTGACAGTAAACGTTGTGAAGGCTATCGCAATTTTTGTAACAAATTATGGAATGCCACACGTTTTGTTCTCATGAATTGTGAAGGCCATGATTGCGGATTGGCCGAGCACACCAAAGAGCAATGCCAACCCGCGCGCGTTGATACATCGGGACAAGCTATTGCAGCTGGTCCTTTTTATGGTTACATGCAATTCAGCCAAGCCGATCGATGGATCACATCGGTCTTGCAACAAACCGAAGCCGATGTGGCCAAAGGTTTTGCACAATACCGTTTAGACAACGTGGCTCAATCCATTTATGAATTTGTTTGGAATGAATACTGCGATTGGTATCTTGAAATTGCCAAAGTGCAGTTACAAACGGGAAGCGATTCACAACAGCGCGCAACTCGCAGAACGTTGATTCGCGTACTCGAAACGATTGTACGTTTAGCGCATCCCATCATTCCATTCATCACCGAAGAATTGTGGCAAAAAGTCGCACCCGTTGCAGGGCTTGTAGGCGAATCGGTCAGCATTGCGCGTTATCCCGAAGCGCAGCTCGAAAAAATTGATCCGCTTGCGATTGCGCATGTGGCACAACTCAAATCATTGGTGGATGCGTGCCGCAATTTGCGCGGCGAAATGGGCGTGTCACCCGCTACCAAAGCACCTTTACTCGTCGTTGGTAATGCAACGTTCATGCGAGACAACGCGCCTGTGTTGCAAGCATTGGCCAAATTAAGCGAAGTCAAAGTTTTTGATGATGAGGCTGCTTGGTCTACTGCCACTCAATCGTCACCATCGACAGCAGTTGGGGACATACGATTATGTTTATTGATTGAGGTGGATGTAGCCGCAGAAAAAATTCGTCTCGACAAAGAAATCACACGCATCAAGACAGAAATACAAAAAGCCAATGGCAAATTATCCAATGAAGCTTTTGTGACTAAAGCCCCGCCTGCCGTGATTGAGCAAGAGCGCAAACGCTTGGCTGATTTTGATGCGACGGTGATTAAATTAGAAGGTCAAAGCAAGCGACTGGGCAATTAAAATTAGCGTCGACGCAGGATGTGAACAAACTCATTGCCTGCGCTTTGTTGCTCCACCAATTCATTGCCCGTTTGTTTGGCAAATGCAGCAAAGTCTCTCATCGAACCCGCGTCGGTTGCCACCACTTTGAGCAACTGACCGCTTTGCATGGCGGTGAGTGCTTTTTTTGCTTTTAATATGGGTAACGGGCAGTTCAATCCACGCGTATCCAACTCTTGATCTACTTGCATTTGATTACTTGTCCTGATTGAGTTGTTCAATTTGCGCCCACTCC
Source organism: Betaproteobacteria bacterium (assembly GCA_009921265.1). Lineage (GTDB taxonomy): Bacteria > Pseudomonadota > Gammaproteobacteria > Burkholderiales > Burkholderiaceae_C > Limnohabitans. The sequence continues at coordinate 17,804 of RFYV01000022.1, forward strand.
ATGAAGCGAGGCTCTATTCCTTGTGTTTGTAACCAGTCTCCCACGGCGTAACCCGTTCCTGCTGGCCAACAAATCACATCTTGCGGCGCATACAACTTGTATTCGACCAATTCTGGAGATAGTTTAATTTCACCTTCAGCAACCGCATGATAAGCAATGATCACTTGGTTCATGCGTTGAAAGTCATACACCCCTACTAAAGTGAGGGACAGTGTTTTTAAATTGGTCTCTTCTGCAATTTCTCGACTGATACCTTCTTGCGGTGTTTCGCCCGCCTCCATAAAGCCAGTGATGAGTGCATAGCGTTTACCTTGCCAAGCCGCATTACGCGCGAGCAAAATTTTTCCGTTGTATTGAACAATGCCTGCCAACACTGGCGTTGGATTGTTCCAATGCGTCCAATTGCAAGCGACGCATCGCAAGCGTTCTTTGGGGCCGCCGTCCTCATCCATGGCAATCATTTGCAAGGGCGTTGCGCAATTGGGGCAAAAATTAAAGTTGTTCATGCGGGAAATACACCAGTTGAGAGGTAACGATCACCTCGGTCACACACAATGAAAACAATGGTTGCATTGCGTTCACGCTTGGCAATTTGTTGCGCCACCCAGCAAGCACCTGCGGCAGACACACCTGCAAAAATACCTTCTTCACGCGCCATGTTTCGGCACATGTCCTCGGCATCTTTTTGGCTCACATACACCAACTCATCGACGGTGCTCGCGTCATATATTTTGGGTAAATATTCTTGCGGCCACTTACGAATGCCTGGAATGCGCGAGCCTTCGCTGGGTTGAGCACCAATGATTTGAATCTTTGGATTTTTTTCTTTTAAAAACCGCGATACACCCGTGATGGTACCTGTGGTTCCCATGGCGCTCACAAAATGCGTGATCTCGCCCTTTGTGTCTTGCCAAATTTCTGGGCCTGTGGTTTCGTAATGAATGCGTGGATTATCTTCATTGGAAAATTGATCGAGCACTAAACCTTTGCCCTCTTTTTGCATGCGCTCAGCCAAATCGCGGGCACTCTCCATACCGCCTGCTTTGGGTGTGAGGATTAATTCAGCACCAAATGCTTTCATGGTTTGTGCACGCTCGATGGATAAATCTTCGGGCATGATGAGCACCATGCGATATCCTTTAATGGCCGCGGCCATGGCTAATGCAATGCCGGTGTTGCCCGATGTGGCTTCAATCAGCGTGTCTCCAGGTTTTATATCGCCGCGCTCTTGTGCGCGTTGAATCATGGACAGAGCGGGTCGATCTTTAACAGATCCTGCGGGATTATTGCCCTCTAACTTACCCAAAATCACATTGTTTCGAGTGGAGTTGTCTGCAAAGCCAATGCGTTGCAATGCTACTAATGGGGTTTTACCAATGGCGTCTTCGATTGTTGGATATTTCATCCCCTTAATATGCCATAATATTCTTTTCCTTCTCCTGCCGGAGTGGCGAAATTGGTAGACGCAGCAGATTCAAAATCTGCCGGTGCAAAACACCGTGCCGGTTCGATTCCGGCTTCCGGCACCACAGTTTTTCAATCTGTGGTTTTTTATTGATCTGCATATTGCTTTTGTCAGACATTTTCTATTGCATCACATAATGAGCCTACTCTTTACCCGCTACACACTTTCCTCTCCTAATGGCCCCTTGGTACTACCCAACCGAATCGTGGTAGCACCGATGTGCCAGTACGCAAGCACAGACGGTTTGGCCAACGATTGGCATTTGATGCATTGGGGCAATCTACTTAATAGCGGTGCAGGTTTGTTTATTATTGAAGCCACTGCAGTAACCAAAAAGGGACGCATCACGCCCAATTGTTTGGGTCTTTGGGACGACACAACTGCACACGCACTTGATGACAACCTCAAACGCGCACGTCGTCTAGCACCTCATGTGCCCGTCGCTATTCAATTGGCGCATGCAGGTCGCAAAGGTTCCAGTGCCAGACCATGGGACGGCGGCATGCTCATTGCCGAGAGCAGCCCTGATGGTTGGAAACCCTCAGGCCCATCGGCCATTGCTCAATTGGCTGGCGAGCCCCCACCTCACGAATTAACAACGAAAGACATGCAAGATATTTTGCGTGGATTTGTGCAAGCGTCTGTCTATGCCAACGACATGGGCATTGACATGATTGAGTTGCACGGTGCGCACGGTTATTTATTGCATGAATTTTTGTCTCCCATCTCTAATCAACGCCAAGATGCATACGGTGGCAACTTTGAAGCTCGCATTAAATTTCCATTAGAAGTTTTTCAAGCGGTGCGTCAAGCTTATAAAGGTGTGTTGGGTATGCGCCTATCAGCGACCGATTGGGTGGATGGGGGATGGACGCCCGAAGAGTGTGCAGATTTATCTCTCAGACTCAAAGCTGCAGGCGCTGATTTTGTTCACGTCTCTTCAGGTGGCGTGTCCCCCCAACAAAAAATTCCAATCGGCCCTGGCTACCAATTGCCATTTGCAAAAATGATTCGTCAAAAAACAGGACTGCCCACCATCGCAGTGGGTTTGATCACCGATCCACGCCAAGCAGAAAAGGTTTTGGTCGATGGCGACGCAGATTTGGTTGCATTGGCAAGGGCTTTTTTATACAAACCCAGATGGGGTTGGGAGGCTGCAACTGCCTTGGGTGGCGTTGTGCAAGCTACTTCACAATACTGGCGTTGTTTGCCACGCGAAGCACAAAGTATTTTCGGCAATGTCAAAATTGGTATGCGCTGATTTTTAATTACTGATCTATCCACTCAAGCCTTCTTTGATCGTTGGATAGCGCAATTTTAATTTCAATTCTATTTTCATACGCGTGTTGTCCATGCGACGCGATTCGCTCATAAAACTCATCAACATAGTTGATAGTTGCACTTTGGCTTCTTCGCGTGTGATGCGTTTGGGTTTTGGCAAGCCCCATAAATCAGCCGCCCATTCAACATAAGCTCCCATGGTCATTTGCGTGTCATCGTTTACATTCAAAACACGTTGCGGTTTGTTTCGCCAAACGGAAAGCCAAAACGCCAGCGCCAAATCATCTGCATGAATGTGGTTGGTATACACATCGTCCTCAGGACATAAAACAGGTGTTTGACGCATCAAGCGTTCACGCGGTGTTCCACCTTCGCGATCGAGCGCATAGATACCCGGTACGCGCAAAATAGAAGCGCGCAAAACTCCTGACGCACCCCAGAGGCGAATCCATTGTTCTGCATTGAGGCGACGCTGTGCTCTATCCGTGTGCGCATGGGTTGCTCTTGTTTCAGTGACCCATGCACCTTGACAGTCGCCATAAACCCCTGTGGTTGATCCATAAACCACTGACACAGCAGGCGCTCTTAAACGCATGGCTTGAACCAATGATGCAGTGCGTGGATCTGTCCCTCCACTCAATGGCGGTGGCGCCAAATGCACAATTCGAGTGGCCAGTCCACCGAGGCGCCGCAAAGTGTGGGGCTGGTCCAAATTACCCCTTAAAGGCGTAACGCCTAAGCTTCTTAATTGTGGAATCCGCGTCTCTTGTGAGGTGATCGCCATCACACGCACATTGGGCTTTGCAAGTTTGACCACCCGCAAGCCCACGTCACCGCATCCAACGATGAGAAGTCGCTCGCGCCGAAAGCGTGCAGGCAGTGCGCCCAAGGGTGACTGAATTGAAGGCAAAATGGAGGATTGTAGTTACAAGACCCCTTAAGGATAACCAAGAATGTCTTTTCAGATCACCGTTGAGCCCAGTGGCCGTATTTTTGAAGCCACATCCGATGAAACTATTTTGTCAGCAGGGATGCGTCAAGGCATTGGCCTGCCTTATGGCTGCAAAGATGGCGCATGCGGATCTTGCAAATGCAAAAAAATCAGCGGACAAGTCAGCATGGGGGCGCATCAAAGCAAGGCATTGAGCGAACAAGAGGCCGAGCAAGGCATGATCCTCACCTGTTGCTCTACAGCGCAATCAGACCTGGTCCTCGAATCCAGGCAAGTGGTGCAAGCAGGCGCATTCCCCATCAAAAAAATGCCTGTTCGCGTTGTGTCATTAGAAAAAAAATCTTCCGATGTGATGTTGGTAAAATTGCAGTTGCCCGCCAGTGACGTGATGCAATTTCATGCGGGTCAGTATGTTGATTTTTTATTACGTGACGGTTCACGCAGAAGTTACTCGATGGCTAATGCACCTCACACCTTGGTGGCTGGCAGTCCAACCATTGATTTACACATCCGTCACATGCCAGGTGGTAAATTTACAGATCATGTATTTGGAGCGATGAAAGAAAAAGAAATTTTGCGCATCGAAGGCCCGCAGGGAAGTTTTTTCTTGCGTGAAGACAGCGACAAACCCATGGTATTTCTGGCTTCAGGCACTGGCTTTGCACCAATCAAAGCGCTGATCGAACACATGCAACACGCCAACATTCAACGCAAAACCACCGTGTATTGGGGAGGTCGCAGGCCTGAAGATTTGTACATGAACGATTGGTTGATTAAACAATGCGCTCAAATGAGCAATATCACTTATGTGCCTATTATTTCTGATGCAACCGCAGAAGATGCTTGGTCAGGTCGAACAGGTTTTGTGCATTTGGCTGTTTTGCAAGATCATCCTCATTTATCTGCGTATCAAGTGTATGCCTGTGGTGCACCCATCGTGATTGATTCAGCCAAAAAAGATTTCACAAGTCTTGGTGCTTTACCAGAAGATGAGTTTTTTGCAGATTCATTTACCACAGAGGCCGACAAAGCGAAAGCTTAAGGAGACAGACGTGCGCACCATTCAAAAATATTTATTCAAAAAAATAGGCGCGGGGCTTATTTTTGCCCTTAGTTTTTTAATAAGCGCACAGGCGCAAAATTTTCCGAGCAAACCGATTCGTTGGGTGATTGTTGCGCCTGCTGGCTCGTCACTGGATGTGATTGCGCGCGCCATGCAAGACAAATTGCGTGATCAATTGGGACAAAGCGTTGTCATTGAAAACAAGCCGCAAGCGGGAGGCACGGTTGGTACTGCAGAAGTGGCGCAGTCGGCGCCCGATGGTTACACATGGGTGATGTCTTACAACGGTCCATTGGCATTTGGCCCTCACCTCTATCCTAAACTGCCCTATCAACCTTTACGAGATTTGCAACCCGTGATGATCACCACCTCGCAACCCAATGTGATTGCAGTGAGCGCATCATTACCTGTCAACACCGTGAGTGAATTGATCAAACTCCTGCAATCTAATCCTGGCAAGTACAACTATGCATCGGTGGGCAATGGGAGTTCTTCGCACCTTACCATGGAATATGTGAAAGCATTAACGCAATCCTTTGCTGTGCATATTCCATTCAATGGGGGACCTCCTGCATTGCTAGCCACCATCAGTGGCGAAACACAAATTTTGGCAACAGTGCCAACTGTGATTCAACCACAAGTCAAAAATAGCAAACTCAAAGCAATTGCAGTCACTGGCCTCACACGCTACGCACTCATGCCCGATGTACCCACTGTTGCAGAAAGCGGCATTGCAAGTCTTAAAAATTTTGAAGCGATCGCTTGGAATGGCGTGTTGATTAAATCAGGAACGCCGCGCGCTGTTGTTGACAAAATCAATTCAGCACTCAACGCTGCTTTGTCTGATCCGCAAGTGAGAGAACGCATCAAGTCTGCTGGGCTTGACCCTGTGGGTGGAACGCCTGAACAATTCACACAACTGATTCAAAGCGAATCTGCGAAATGGGCGCCAATCATTCAACGCTCGGGCGCGCGCATTGATTAACTGAAAGACAACGATGTTGATACATATATTCAAAAAAAAATTGCACATCTTGTTGGGTTCATTATTGTCGGTTTGTTTTTGCATAAGCTTGCAAGCACAAACACTCTCAACTTCAAAACCCATTCGTCTCATCGTTCCTTACGCCCCTGGTGGCCCCATTGACTTCACCGCTCGCTTGCTTGCAGATAGAGTCAAAGACACGTTAGGTACCGTTGTCATTGAAAATAGACCAGGCGCAGGCGGCAACATTGGCGCTGACGCCATTGCCAAAGCCACCCCCGATGGTTACACCATCGGTATATCGGCGACAGCCACCCATGCGGTCAATCCATGGCTGTACAAAAAAATACCCTATGACGCCTCCAACGATTTTTCACCGATCACACAAATATTGCGAGTGCCCAATGTGTTGGTGATGAATGCAGAAACAGCCAAGAGACTCAACATTCATTCACTCAAAGAATTTGTGGCCTATGCAAAAGCCAATCCTGCCAAACTCAACTATGGTTCTGGCGGTAATGGCAGCGCAGGACATTTAGCAGGTGAGCTATTCAAATCCAAAGCGGGTATTTTTGCAGTTCATATTCCATACAACGGCGGTAACCCTGCACAAATGGCTTTGCTATCGGGGCAAGTCGATTTTAATTTCGACAATTTGGCGACAGCCTCGCCCAATATCAAAAGCGGAAAACTGATCGCCTTGGCCGTAACCACGCCACAAAGAAGCGCCGTGTTGCCCGACGTGCCAGCGGTTTCAGAAATACTGAAAGATTTTTCTGTTGATACTTGGTGGGGCTTGGTCGCACCTGCCAATACACCCACTGCCATCATTGAAAAACTCAATCAAGCTTTTGTACTTGCATTGCAATCGGCTGAATCAAAAATAAAGTTTGCAACATTGATGGCTGAACCCGTGCCCTCTTCGCCGCAAGAATTTGGCAACTTCATGAAATCGGAATTAGCTAAATATGAATCGGTGGTGAAGGCCAGTGGTGCAAGGGTGGATTGAAAAATCACTCCCCCAAATAAGCAGCTCGCACTTTAGGGTCGTGCAATAAATCTTTGGCATTGCCCGACATCGTAATTAATCCAGACTCCATCACATAAGCACGCTGAGCAATTTGTAATGCCCTGCTCGCGTTTTGTTCTACCAACAAAATAGTGACGTCTTGCGCGGACACATCGCGAATCACTTCAAAAATTTTATCCACCATTAAGGGAGACAATCCCATCGAGGGCTCATCCATTAATAACAACTTGGGACGGCTCATCAATGCACGGCCCATTGCCAACATTTGTTGCTCACCGCCCGACAAAGTACCCGCCAATTGATCCCGTCGCTCTTTGAGTCGACTAAAAATAGTGAAGACGCGATCCATATCGAAATCAATCTCTGCTCGATTGCTTCTTGTATACGCGCCCATTTGTAAATTTTCAAAAATACTCATGCGCGTAAAAATACCTCGACCCTCAGGCACCATGGCAAGGCCTTGCTTGACCAAATCCCAGGGGCCCTGCCCTTGAATCGATTGGCCCGCATACACAACGTTTCCATTGCCCATGGGTAATGTTGCAGTGATGGCTTTCATGGTTGTGGTTTTACCCGCACCGTTCGATCCAATCAATGAGACCAACTCGCCTTCGTGAACCTCAAAACTGATTCCCTTGACCGCTTCGATGCCACCATAAGACACGCACAAATCATTCACTGTTAACAAGGCTTGCATGTCAATGGGCTCCTGTGCCTAGATAGGCGCTGATGACTTTTTCATCTTTTTGAACTTGCGCAGGTGTTCCATCTGCAATTTTTTTACCGTAATCTAATACGGTAACGCGATCACACAAACCCATCACCAATTTGACATCGTGCTCAATCAGTAAAACTGTTCGATTGTCTTTTCGAATTCGATCAATCAATTCGCGCAATTGAACTTTTTCTGTTGCATTCATCCCTGCAGCAGGCTCATCGAGGGCAATCAATTGAGGATCTGTTGCCAAAGCGCGTGCAATTTCTAATCGACGTTGATCGCCATAACTCAGAGTGCGAGCTCTGTAGTCCGCATAGTGTGCAATTCCCACATAAGCCAGAAGTTCACGCGCGCGTGCTTCTATCTCTTGCTCTTCTTTTAAAAATCCACGTGTTTTAAAAATAGCACCTAATAAACCCGAATGGGTTCTGACGTGACGCCCTACCATCACATTTTCAAGCGCAGTCATTTCAGAAAAGAGTCGGATGTTTTGAAATGTGCGTGCAATACCCATTTGCGCGACTTCGTGAACCGCCGTGGGTTGATAGTTTTTTCCAGCCAACTCAAATTGACCCGTATCTGGGGTATACAAGCCCGTGATGACATTAAAAAAAGTGGTTTTACCAGCGCCATTGGGTCCAATCAAACCATAGACCTCACCACGATGAATCGATAAATCAACGTCACTTAATGCTTGTAATCCACCAAATTTTTTGGAGACACCCGATACACGCAAAACACGATCGGCACTCATGATCAATCTTCCTGTGTAGACGGCTTAATTTCTTTACCGTGTTCGGGGGAAGGCCACAGACCTCGCGGCTTCATCAACATAATGGTGATCATGGCAGTTGCAATCAGCAGTTGTCTCAAAATAGAAGCGTCTAAACGTCCATCTGTGATGCTTTGTAGAGGACCCGCCACGTACCGCAACACCTCGGGCAATGCAGCTAAAAGTACAGCACCCAATACAACGCCTGGCAAATATCCCAAGCCGCCGAGCACCACCATTGCAACAATCATCACCGATTCCATCAAGCTAAAAGATTCAGGAGATACGAACCCTTGAAATGAAGCAAACATGGCGCCTGAGACGCCGCCAAAAGTAGCACCCATACCAAACGCTAACAACTTCATGTTGCGGGTGTGAATGCCCATGGCTTTGGCAGCGATTTCATCTTCGCGAATAGCCATCCACGCGCGACCCATGCGTGATTTTTCTAAGCGATAGCAGATGAGTATGCTGACCAACACCAACGATAAAAACAAATAGTAATAGAGTGTGACCGATGGAAATTCAATCCACCCCCAATCTAATCGTTTAGACAAAGGGTGACCGAACACCGTCACCGAATCGATTTGTCCTAAACCTTTGGGACCATTGGTGATATTGTAAGGTTGGTCTAAATTATTTAAAAATACACGAATGATTTCACCAAAGCCCAGAGTAACAATCGCTAAATAATCACCTCTTAATTTTAGCGTTGGTGCACCCAACACCACACCAAAAAAACCTGCTAAAAATGCCGCTAATGGAATCACTACCCACAACGGCATATGCAAACCGTTGGGAAACATCGCTGCTATTGCAGGAAATGTATCGGTTAAATGCGGCGACGCGAGCAACGCAAATAAATAAGAGCCAACTGCAAAAAAAGCAACATATCCCAAATCAAGCAAGCCTGCATAACCTACAACAATATTAAGACCCAAGGCCAACAACACATAAAGCAAAGCCATATCGGCAATTCGGACCCATGCATTGCCAAACAATTGCAAAACAAGAGGAAGCAATAACAGCAACACCGCGATCAATAACTGAGTCGATTTTTTGATGGGTAAATTCATTGTCTAAGCCCTATCAGCAACGCGCTCGCCCAACAATCCAGATGGCCTGAGTGTGAGCATGATGATTAAAACAACAAATGCAAAAATATCTGAATAGTGACTGCCAAGCACGCCGCCTGTTAACTCGCCGATATATCCAGAACCAATGGATTCAATCAGACCCAATAAAACGCCACCCACAACTGCGCCAGCCAAATTGCCGATCCCACCAAAAACTGCAGCCGTGAATGCTTTGAGGCCTGGCAAAAAGCCCATGGTGTGTTGAACGGTTCCGTAATTGGATGCCCACATCACACCTGCCAATGCGGCCAAAATGGCGCCAATAATAAATGTTGCCGATATCACGGTATCAGGTTTGACGCCCATCAAACTCGCCACGCGAGGATTTTCTGCTGTTGCTCGCATCGCGCGGCCCAACTGCGTGCCATTGACCAACCACATCAACAGTGCCAATGAAATCGCTGTAAGCACCAAAATTAGAATTTGTATAGGCGTGATCACCACGCCATAAAATTCGAACGGCACATTAGGCAGCAACGTGGGATAAGCCTTGTGATTGGGTTTCCAAATAATCATTGCAAATGTTTGCAACAAAATCGACATGCCAATGGCGGTAATGAGTGGCGCTAATTTAGGAGCATAACGCAAGGGTCGATATGCAATTTTTTCGATTGAAAAATTGAGAACGCATGCAACCACGCATGCAGATATGAATGCGAAGAAAAGCATCACTGCGGCGGGCATCCATGGCGCGCATTCTTGAAGCAGGCCAATCACGGTCCAACTGGTGAGAGCGCCAAACATCAACACCTCGCCATGCGCAAAGTTAATTAAATTAATAATTCCATACACCATGGTGTAGCCGAGTGCGACTAAGGCATACATGCTGCCCAACACCAAGCCATTAACAATTTGTTGAAAAAATATTTCCATGTAATCCATTCTGTAGCCGAGTTAATGTCCCAAGTCCTGTTTATAACAGTTTGTAAATGTTTATTACAGATTTTTTTTACGGGCTTTGATATTTATTTCGCGCAACTGACTCAATTTTTCCGATATTTTTATTTCTAAACCTCGATTCACAGGCTGATAAAACTGCGGTGGCGTCATCCCTTTGGGCCAATAATTTTCACCAGCGGCAAACGCGTCGGGTTCGTCATGGGCATAACGATAGGCTTTACCGTAATCGAGACCTTTCATCAATGCAGTGGGCGCATTTCGTAAATGTAAAGGAACAGAATGCGTGCTTTGTCCTTTGATAAATTTTTTCATGTCGTTGTAAGCTTTGTAAACCGCATTGGATTTGGGAGCCATCGCCAAATACACAACACACTGAGCCAAGGCCAACTCACCTTCAGGTGAGCCCAATCTTTCATAAACTTCAGACGCATCCAATGCCAAACGCAAGGCACGTGGATCTGCCAAGCCAATATCTTCACTCGCCATTTGAACCATTCGTCGCGCCATGTATCGCGGATCAGCACCACCATCGAGCATGCGCACCAACCAATACAGCGATGCATCAGGGTCGGAACCACGCACCGATTTGTGCAATGCGCTAATGGTGTCGTAAAACTGTTCACCACCTTTGTCATAGCGACGCATGCGTTCACCCAAGACCTTCAGCAACCAATCGTCATCAACCGTTTGTCGTTTTTCTCTCAGCGTCTTTTGCGACAGGCACAATGGCTTGTATACGTTGTGCTTTTTGAATAATCTGTAACAAGTCTTCAGCGCTTAGGGCTTGCAAAACATACACAGCAGCACGCGACAACAAAGCTGAATTGACTTCAAAGGAAGGGTTCTCGGTGGTCGCACCAATGAATGTAAACAGACCCGACTCTACATGCGGCAAAAAAGCATCTTGTTGACTTTTGTTGAATCGATGCACTTCATCAACAAAAACCAGTGTTCTATATTCTTGCAATCCTTGTCTGGCATTTTGCGCCATCTCAACGGCTTCACGAATTTCTTTGACGCCTCCAAGCACTGCACTGATGGAGATGAATTGCGCGTCAAATGCCTCAGCCATTAAGCGTGCGATGGTGGTTTTGCCAACACCAGGCGGGCCCCAAAAAATACAACTGTGCGGTTGTCCTGATTCAAAGGCCACTCGCAAGGCCATGCCCTCGCCAAGTATGTGCTGCTGCCCAATTACATCCGACAACTGCCTTGGTCGTAGTTTTTCTGCCAAAGGAATATGTGCGTCGGAATGGGCCATTGCTAGGGTCGAATTACCTGCGCCTGTGCGGGTGGAACAAATTGAAACAAATTGGAATCTCGCTTAATCGAATTGACTTCAAATTTTTCAAATGAAATCAACGAAACCTGACCGAATGCATCATGGATTTCAAGCTTTGACAATTGAATCATTGCATCTTTGTCCAATAAACCAATGCGAATCGATTGCAACATCGCATCGCGTGATTTGGGCGTTGCCTTAACCCAGCTCAATCCATTCGCATCTGGATCCGATTGCAATACAAAATCTTTTTGTAGGCCAGCCAAATCAACGGCAGTCGTGATGAGTGCAATGGGTGAATTGCCAAGAGCTACAGATTGCGGTTTTGCAGTCACTTGGTTCATATCAACGTCGTGCAACCAAAGCGTTTGACCATCAGCCACAATCATTTGTGGAAAGGGCTTGACATATTCAAATCGAAATTGGTTGGGCCTAACAAATGCAAAAATACCCGACGATGTTTTGGTTCGCGCAGGCCGTAATTCTTTAGCGGGCGATGTAACTGCTTGTATGAATTGCGCACGACCTGATTGTGTCGTTTGTAAAAATTTTTGCAAATCTTGCAAAGCATCAGCCTTTGCATTTGATATGATCAAGAAGAAGGCAAAAGGAAATAAAAAGATTTTTTTCATTGTGCGGGCAATGGGACCAAAATTTCACGCTGACCATTGGAAGCCATCGCACTGACCATCCCAGCTTTCTCCATATCCTCAACCAATCGAGCGGCACGGTTGTAACCGATCTTGAGATGTCGCTGCACCAAAGAAATACTGGCTTTTCGATGCTTCAAAACAATTTCAACTGCTTGGTCATACATGGGGTCTTTTTCACCCATAACTTCGCCAAATAAATCGGGTGAGTTGCCGTCTGCATCGACTGTGCCGCCTTCTAAGACGCCTTCAATGTAATCAGGCTCGCCTTGTGTTTTAAGATAACTCACCACACGGTGCACTTCTTCGTCGCTTACAAACGCACCGTGCACACGAATGGGAAAACCCGTACCACTTGGCATATACAACATGTCGCCCATACCGAGCAAGGCTTCTGCACCCATTTGATCTAAGATGGTACGACTGTCAATTTTGCTACTCACTTGAAACGCAATGCGCGTTGGAATATTGGCTTTGATCAAACCCGTGATCACATCCACACTCGGTCTTTGTGTGGCCAATATCAAATGAATACCAGCGGCACGAGCCTTTTGCGCCAAGCGTGCAATGAGTTCTTCAATTTTTTTGCCCACCACCATCATCAAATCGGCCAACTCATCAATCACCACAACGATATGCGGCAAACGCTCTAAGGGCTCTGGATTGTCTTCAGACAAACTAAATGGATTGGGTATGGAGTTACCTTTTTCTTTGGCTTCATCAATTTTGTGGTTGTAACCCGCCAAATTGCGAACGCCCAATTTACTCATCAACTTATAGCGTCGTTCCATCTCACCCACACACCAGTTAAGTCCGTGAGCGGCTTTGCGCATATCGGTAACCACTGGCGCCAATAAATGCGGAATACCTTCATATACCGACATCTCCAACATTTTGGGGTCAATCATCAGCAAACGAACATCACGCGCTTCAGCTTTGTAGAGTAAACTCAAAATCATCGCGTTGATACCCACGGATTTTCCAGAACCCGTTGTGCCTGCAACCAATACGTGCGGCATCTTGGCTAAATCGGCCACCACAGGATTGCCCACAATGTCTTTGCCCAAACCCATGGTTAAAAAAGATTTGGCTTCGTTGTAAACATTAGAGCCCAAAATTTCTGACAAACGAATCGACTGTCGCTTGGCATTAGGCAACTCTAAAGCCATGTAATTTTTACCAGGTATGGTCTCCACCACTCGAATGGAAATCAAACTCAAAGACCTTGCTAAATCTTTGGCCAAGTTCACAATTTGTGAACCCTTCACGCCTGTTGCTGGTTCGATTTCATAACGTGTGACTACTGGACCTGGAAACGCGGCGACCACATGCGCTTCAACACCAAAGTCTTTGAGTCGACGCTCAATCATTCGGCTGGTTGCTTCTAATGATTGCGGATCAACCGTTTCTTGTTTAGTTGTAGAGCCATCGAGTAAATCGACTTGCGGTAACCTTGAATCGGGCATATCACTGAATAACGGTTTTTGTCGCTCACGTGCTACTCGATCACTTTTGGGTGCTTGAATCACTTCAGGTTCAATCACGATGCGAACAGGTGCTACAGGCTGTTGAATGAGCTCATCGCGATCTTCTGTCATCAGCTCTTCGCGCGCGCGCGCAGCCGCTAGCCCCAAGGCCATGTCTTCTGCTCTTTCGCGTTTTTCACGTCGCTCTTGAATCCAAGCGTCTAGACCTGCGCCAATATTTTCTGCAAAATGAAGCCAAGAAAAACGAAACACCCACGACAAGCTCACAATCATGAAGACAATAAATATGATGCCCGAACCATTGAAGCCCAACCATTGATGACCGAATTGTCCCATCAAATATCCCAATACACCACCACCATGATGACCTGGTAATCGATCTTCAAATCGATACAGTCGTGTCCACTCCAAACCTGTACTCGAGAGCATCAGCAATACCAAGCCACTCCAAAATGCCCAAGGCGTATGTATCCACCCTTTGACTGGCGACTCTTGTTCATCTTCTTCGTCTGTCATGCGAAATCGATCGGCCAAGCTACGCGCCCAACTCACCAAGCCCGCCAAATAAAACCAGAGCACAGAGTATCCAAATAAAAAGAAGCTCAAATCACCCAACCATGCGCCCAATCGACCGCCCCAATTTTTGATCGATCCTTGAACACCCGATGTAGTCCATGCAGGATCAGTGGCTGAGTGCGTGAGTAGTGCGAGCAACCAAAAAACCAAAAAAATAAATCCAACCGTGAGGGCGATTTCTTGTGCAAAGCGCCTCCATCCCGTCATTTCGGGTTCTGGATTGGATTTCGAATTGAGTGTCTTGAGCAAATAGGTCATGTGTTGGCAAGCTAAACCGAGGTCTTGCGTGATTTTTAAAATTCCCTCTATTGTCACCCACAGATTGCCCTATTGAGCCTACTAAAAGCAGGCGTTCAGATTGGGTTCTTACAATAGGGGGCTGAATCTTCCTTTTTTAGTATCAAATACTGCTTTTTCGGATCCTACATGTCAACCAACAAACACGCACAAGTTCTTATTTTGGGTTCAGGCCCTGCTGGCTACACAGCGGCTGTTTATGCCGCCCGCGCCAACCTCAAACCCATGCTCATCACGGGTATGGCTCAAGGCGGACAACTGATGACCACCACCGAGGTAGATAACTGGCCCGCAGACGTTCATGGCGTGCAAGGCCCCGACTTGATGCAACGTTTTTTAGAACACGCACAACGTTTCAACACAGAAATCATTTTTGATCACATCAACCAAGTCGATCTCAGCAAACGCCCTTTTACTCTCACAGGAGACAGCGGTGTCTACACCTGCGACGCACTCATCATTTCCACAGGCGCGTCCGCCAAATATTTGGGGCTTGCTTCTGAAACTGCTTTTATGGGTCGTGGCGTTTCGGGTTGCGCCACATGCGATGGTTTTTTCTACCGCGAACAATCCGTGTGCGTGGTGGGTGGCGGCAACACAGCCGTTGAAGAAGCACTTTATTTATCCAATATCGCGTCAGTTGTGCATCTGATTCACCGACGTGACAAATTCAAAGCTGAAGCCATCATGATCGACAAGCTCATCGAAAAAGTTGCATCGGGGAAAATTGTGCTTCAACTTCACAGCGTTCTTGATGAAGTGTTGGGCGACGCCTCAGGCGTTACTGGCGTTCGAATTAAAAACGTCAATACGCAAGCCACTTCAGATTTAAAGATTCAAGGTTGCTTTATTGCAATCGGCCACCACCCCAACACCGATATATTCAAAGGTCAATTGAATATGAAAGACGGCTACATCATTACACAAAGTGGTTTACAAGGACTCGCCACAATGACGAGCGTTCCTGGTGTATTTGCCGCTGGCGATGTACAAGACCATATTTATCGCCAAGCGATTACAAGCGCAGGCACGGGTTGTATGGCCGCATTGGATGCACAACGTTTTTTGGAAAAATAAAAATCAGACGGATGCCGCCATAAGCAATTGCTTGGGCGCTCGATGAATTCTTGAATACCTACTTCAATTTCATCGACGATCAATCGAGCCAATACCAAGGGATCGATGTTCATATCCAATCGCAGAAAACTCAACCCATTGCAAGTTTGCGGGCGAATCGAATAAATGCGCGACGACTTCCAACTTGGCTTGAAGTTGGCATTAAGCATTCGTAGATAGCACCCCAATGCATCTCGTGGCAAAACTTCTCCTATATTGAAATAAACGTGCAGGCTTTTGGGTTCTTTATGCCCATCTTTATCCGCGTAAATCAACGCCCACCACCTTGCCATTGATTAACAGATAGCCATGCTGAATCACTTTTTCAGATTCACTCACGCCTAATATTTCACATAAATTTTTTAATAGATTGATGTATATCGATTGAGATACGGAGGTTCCTTTTGAATTTTTATTCTTAGTCGTTTTTTCATCTCAAAAAGGAAACAGCATGCAATCACTGACGAAAAAAAGTTATCCATCATCTAGATATGTTCGATGGTGCGGTCAATCGCCAACTAACCCAATTAGCACAACGTGACTTAGGCGCTGACGCTGAAAACTTTATTGAAAATTTAAAATTAACAGCCAAGAAAAAGTTATTTGTTAACCCCCATATTACTCATGCAATTGTAAAAGAGTATGGGTTTGTTGGCTCCGAGGAAGCAGCAGCAGAGGGCAAAGGTTTGTTTAAGAAAGAAACGAACGTCACCCAAATAGGTTTTGATGACAGTCGCCGCATCACTCAGCGCACAGTGTATAGAGTTGATTCAAAAAGTCCCGAACAGTTAATCAAGGCGGGTGGCATGATCTCTTTGGGTGTAGAAAACGGAAGCACCTGTATGAAAAATCATGCTTATGGTAATTTGATGATCTCCAACCTCATCAGTACATCTGAAACTGTTGCAGGAACCATGATTAGAGGCAGTTTGTTACAAAACGAGAAGTATTCAAATGAAATTGAAGCAATGGAAAAAGATACGTTTCGTGTCAGCGGAGATCCACGCCTGTCACTTTATGAAGCCTTGCCCCCACAAAAGCATCTCGGCACTCCTTCCAAAATTAGTTTGGATCGTATCAAAGGCATCACCATCATCAGTGAAGCAAGTGGCGATACCGGAATTAAGTCGCGCTTTAAACCCGTGACGAATTTGGCCGTATCGGATTTTGATAAGAAAACCGCTCATCCTTATCACAGCCAATTTGTGAACTAACTTCAATTCAAGGATTTATAGGATTTCTGCTATAATTAAAGGCTTTTCCGCCTGCAATAGTCTAGCTATGCAGGGGAATTTGAGGGATGCCGCCCCCTTTTTGGCGAGGTCAGGCCTAAGCCACTGGCAAGGGCCGTTTTAAATGGAGTGTCCAAATGGCACGCGTATGTGAAGTAACGGGCAAAGGCCCCATGGTTGGAAACAATGTTTCCCACGCCAACAACAAAACCAAGCGCCGGTTTTTACCAAACCTGCAATATCGTCGTTTTTGGGTAGAAAACGAAAACCGTTGGGTTCGCTTGCGCGTTTCCAGCGCCGCCTTGCGTCTGATCGACAAAAAAGGTATTGACGTCGTATTGGCTGACATGCGCGCGCGCGGTCAAGCCTAATCATCCAAACACTTCTACCCAAAGGAAAACATCATGGCTTCAAAAGGCGGACGCGAAAAAATCAAGCTGGAATCATCAGCTGGAACAGGTCATTTCTACACAACAAGCAAAAACAAAAAAACCATGCCCGAAAAAATGACGATCATGAAATTTGATCCCAAAGCTCGCAAGCATGTTGAGTACAAAGAAACCAAGTTGAAATAAACACTTCTTCGCCTCAAAAAAAACCCGCTGTCAAGTGGGTTTTTTTATGCCTTCAGTAATTAAGCTTTTGCAGCTCGCAATCGAATAGAAAACTCTTGTAGTGCTTGAATGCCACTGGCTTCTGCATTTTTACACCAAGTCTGCAAATCCAGCGCCAATTGATCACGACTGCGATGGGTTGCTAACCACATTTGTCGCAACTCTTCGCGCATGCGCAACATGGTATCTGCATTGGGCAAAAAAGCTCTCGCTTGAGTCAATTGTGGCAACACATTGAAAGGAATCTTTTCTGCATCACGGTGCATCCAAACGCGCGCCGCTTGCGCCCATCCTCTGGCGTTTTGTGATGGGAGATTGGCGATTTCTTGACGAATCGTCCGCTTCATTTGTCTGGCAAAACCAGCCATCACTTCATAGCGGTTGGCAATGAGTGCTTCAAGTGTTTTTTCATCTGCAACAGGTGCTATTTCTCCAAAATGTAATTTGGGCGGCGTCTTTTTGGCGTGTGCCATGCCTAACGTTTCGAGCACTCGGATATAGAGCCACCCAATATCAAACTCATAGGGCTTTACCGACAACTTGGCAGAAGTTGGATAGGTGTGATGGTTATTGTGTAACTCTTCTCCGCCAATCAAAATACCCCAAGGAGAAATATTGGTGCTTGCATCATGGGTTTCAAAATTTCGATAACCCCAATAGTGACCGACACCATTGATGATGCCTGCCGCAGTGATTGGAATCCACATCATTTGAACGGCCCAAATGGCCAAGCCAGCAAAACCAAACAACAACAAGTTAACTACGAGCATGAGACCAACGCCTTGCCACTGGTAGCGGGTGTAAATATTTTTTTCTATCCAATCATCTGGCGTTCCATGCCCATATTTGGACAATGTTTCAGTATTTTTTGCTTCGGTTCTGTATAACTCTGCGCCTTGCCAAAAAACAGTTTGGATGCCGCGCGTCTGAGGGCTGTGTGGATCATCTGGAGTTTCACATTTGGCGTGGTGCTTGCGATGGATAGCAGCCCATTCTTTGGTTTGCATACCTGTTGTGAGCCAAAGCCACAATCTAAAAAAATGCGATGGCAGCGGATGCAAATCCAAAGCGCGGTGTGCTTGGTGTCGATGTAAATAAATGGTGACCGCTGCAATGGTGATGTGCGTGAATACCAAAGTCACAGCCAATAATTGCCAAGCAGTTAAATCTAATAAGCCATAGGCCATCCAATTTAGCAAGGACTCAAGCGTTGGGTTCAACATGATAGTCATGGTGTACTTTCAAAAGCGGGATACCTATCCCTAAAAAATGAAACTTAACTCAAAGGCTTTATTTTACCCAGCCACCCAGCAAGCGGCAAAAAAACCGTCCGTGTTGTGCATATGGGGCCACAATCTTAAAAACATACCATCAGCGGTGCATAAATCACCGGCTTGTGCCACGCCTAACAGCAATAAAACATCTGAAACCGCTAAAGGCTTGAAATCAGGGTGCGCAAAACTGAATGCCTGTGCGATTTCTTCATTTTCTTGGGGCAACACCGAGCAGGTTGCATAAATCAATCGACCGCCAGGTTTAAGCAAGCGAGCCGCACTATTCAGAATCAATGTTTGCTTAATAACAAGTTCCTTGACTGATTCGGGGGTTTGTCGCCATTTCAAATCAGGATTGCGTCTGAGCGTTCCCAATCCCGAGCAAGGCGCATCCACTAAAACACGATCAATTTTTCCTGACAAACGTTTGACACGCTCGTCGCGCTCGTGCGCGATAGCCACGGGATGCACATTAGATAGACCACTGCGCGCCAGCCTGGGTTTGAGCGCCTCTAAACGATGCGCCGACACATCAAATGCATACAAACGACCCGTGCTGCGCATGGATGCGCCCAAGGCCAATGTTTTGCCACCTGCGCCAGCGCAAAAATCAACCACCATCTCACCGCGCTTGGCATCCACCAACAAAGCCAAAAGTTGAGAGCCTTCATCCTGCACTTCGATGGCGCCTCGCTCAAAAATTTCAAGCTTGTTGAGAGCGGGTTTGTTTTGAATTCGCAAACCCCATGGCGAATACGGAGTAGGTGTGGACGCAATATTTATTTTTTTTAATTCTTTTTGAACCACATCACGTTTATCGTTGAGCGTGTTGACGCGCAAATCTAAAGTGGCTGTGCGTTGCAGGCTTTGCGCCAATGGCCAAAACTGATCGCCGAGTTGCTCTTTGAGCGCCAACAAAATCCATTCGGGCAAATTGTGTTGATGTCGCTCCAATAAATCGCTGGTTTGAATGCCATCGCATTGATCCAGCCAATTTCTTTCATTCTCATTGAGCGCAGACTTTAAAAAATTACGGTCTCCAAGTCCCGCGTCTGCAGACGTTTGCTTGGCTTGATCGTCTAAATACGATGCCCATCCCAAAATAGCCAAACGCCGCTCGCGTGGACCTGAGCCCGAAGGCGCCAAATGTTCGTATCGCAATTTGAATCGCAACACGTTGTAAACCGTCTCTGCCATGATGGCGCGCTCACGCGGTCCAAAGGCATGGATGCGTCGGTTGTCTCTGAAGAATTTGGAAACCACCGCGTCGGCAGGATGTTCAAAGCGTAAACAAAGGCGAATCAGCTCGGCGCTGGCCTCTAACAGGGTATTAGGGTGCATAGGACTATTGTCCCACTCAATTGCGTTTCAATTGGATAGGTACTGGATTAAATCAGGCAAACACCCCCGCCGTATCCTGCATCGCGTCCGATACCTGTCCTAGTTGGTACAAACCATCGCCCCACATCATCTCCATTTGAGTGAGGGCCTTGAAGTAATGGCTCACCATGTATTCATCGGTAACTCCAATACCGCCGTGCAATTGCACCGCTTGTTGCCCCACATAACGCATGGATTGACACAGTTGGTATTTGGCGCGCGCCATCGCTCGACGGCGTTCAATCTCAGGCACTTGCAATTTGAGAGTGGCGTAATAACTCATTGATCGGCCCAACTCCAATTGCATTTTCATATCAGCAACGCGATGCCGCAATGCTTGAAAACTTGCAATAGCAACGCCAAACTGTTTGCGGGTGTTCATGTACTCCACCGTTAATGCTAATGTTTTTTCCATGGCACCAATGGCCTGAGCACACATTGAAGCAATCCCCATATCGACGGCCAATGAAAGAGCAGTTGCTCCATCTGTTGTGATCAAACTCGCACTGGCGTTTTTAAATTCAACTTCGGCCATGCGCGAACCATCTTGCGCAAGATAAGCACGGCATTGAAGGCCCTTTGCATTGGCTGACACACAAAACAATGCCATTTGTTGTTGATGCATGGCGGGCACCAAAAAGGCTTGTGCCTTGTCACCTGCGGGAACTACACTTTTGTGTCCAGTAACAGACCATTCTTGCCCTGTTTGAATGGCCTGTGCTTGACACACTTGCCATTGATAGCGAGACGCTCTTTCTTGATGCGCCAAGACCACCAACGCTTCACCCGTTGCCATGCGTGGCAACCAATTTTTTTGCAAGGCAGGCGTTGCAAAATGTTGAAGCAATGCACTTGCAATCCAAGTGTGCACCAACGGTTCCATCACCAAGCCCCTACCCAACTCTTCCATGGTGACCATGCCTTCAACGGGGCCCATATCCATACCGCCGTGCTCGCTGGCAATGTATAAACCCGCAAAACCCAAATCGCTTAATTCTTGGTAAACCTCGGGTGAAAAACCACCCTCGCGCACAATGCTTGTTCTGCGCTCAAACGTGTAGGCTTTTTCGACCCATTTGTTGACTGCATCGCGCAATTGCTCTTGTTCAGATGAAAAATCAAAATCCATGGTGTATCAGCCTTGATAGTAAATCTAAAAAATAATGCGACAAGGGGTTCAACCCAAAACGGTTTGTGCAACGATGTTGCGTTGCACTTCGTTGCTTCCACCATAAATGGTTGTTTTGCGCATGTTGAAATAAGTTGACGCCAAGGGCGCACAATGCGCAGCGCCCACATGATCGCCCTGCCAACCCGCCTCCATCGCTTCTTGAATAAAAGGCCAACTGTAGGGGCCAGCGGCCAGCATCATCAATTCTGAATAACGCTGTTGAATTTCGCTACCGCGAATTTTGAGCAAGCCAGCAATATCGAGCGATTGTTTGCCTGATTTTTCTGCGCTCAGCACACGCAGCACCATCATCTCTAAAGCGACGATATCCACTTCTAATTTGGCGATTTCATCTTTGAAGCGGGTATCGGTATAAACACCCTCATCTTTTGCAATGCGTTTTAATCGCTCCAATTCGCGCTTGGCGCGATTGACGTCGGCAATGTTGGTACGCTCGTGCGCCAATAAAAACTTTGCGTAATTCCAACCTTTGTTTTCTTCGCCAATTAAATTTTCTGCAGGCACTTTGACATTGTCAAACCATACTTCGTTGACTTCGCATTCGCCATCTAGCAAACGTATGGGTCTCACCGTCACACCAGGCGACTTCATATCAATCAATAAAAACGAAATGCCTGTTTGCGGTTTACCTTCTGTGCTGGTTCTCACTAAACAAAAAATCCACTCGCCATATTGACCCAACGTCGTCCATGTTTTTTGACCGTTGACTACATATTGTTTGCCCACGCGTTCGGCGCGCGTTTGTAAAGAGGCCAAATCAGATCCCGAACCGGGTTCGCTATAACCCTGACTCCACCACACATCTCCACTGGCAATACCTGGCAGAAATCTTTGTTGTTGTTGCACATTGCCAAAAGCCATGATGACAGGCGCCACCATCACAGGACCAAAGGGCACAATGCGAGGCGCTCCCGCAAGTGCGCACTCTTCTTCAAACAAATGTTTTTGAATGGCATTCCAACCAGGGCCACCAAATTGTTTGGGCCAACCATAACCCAACCATCCTTTTTGGCCCAAAATTTTGGCCCATGTCTGCATGTCTTCTCGCGACAAGCGCGAGGCGTTGTGTACTTTGTGAGAAATAGAAGCGGGCAAATGAGCGCCCACCCATGCTCGAATTTCTTCTCTGAACGATTGTTCTTCGGGCGTAAATGACAAGTCCATGTGGTTTTACCTTTTATGATTTAGCACGCTCGTGCGATTTTGCCTTATTTCTGGCGGATTGTATTTTTTGTGGGTGAGGCAAAGGATAATTGAGCCCATGCAAAATATTGTGGTTTTGATTTCGGGTGGTGGTTCCAACATGATGGCGTTGGTTACTGCTGCCAAAAAAAACAATTGGACTGATCGTTACCAAGCACGCATTTGTGCGGTCATCTCTAACAATCCTGACGCAAAGGGCTTGTCTTGGGCCAATGACCAAGGGCTCAATACGCAGGTCGTCAATCACAAAGATTTTTTATCGCAAACAGAGCCTCGCCGTGCATTTGATCAAGCATTACAACAATGCATTGATGTGTATGAGCCTTCATTCGTTTTGCTTGCAGGTTTTATGCGAATTTTGACTCCTGAATTTGTGGCGCATTACCAAGATCGCTTAATTAATATTCATCCATCTTTGTTGCCCGCATTTGCAGGCCTGCATACGCACCAAAGAGCCATAGAAGCAGGATGTCAATTTGCAGGCGCAACGGTTCACAAGGTAACGGCTGAACTCGATCACGGTCCTATATTGGCTCAAGCCGTCGTACCTGTATTGCCAAGCGATACATGGCAATCACTGGCGGCGAGAGTTCTCACACAAGAACACCTCATTTATTCACGCGCTGTTGAACTCTTGATCAAGCGGCCAAGCGCGAATGTCTAGGTAAATGTGCCGTTAAAAATTCCATTTGATCAGACATTATTTTTCTGTTGCGCAAAATAAAGTCTTCCCACAAACTTGGCACATAAGGTGTGTACAGCAATGGCATGCGAGCCTGTTCGGGTGTGCGATTGGCTTTGCGATGGTTACAGCCACGGCACGCCGTCACTACATTCATCCAAGTATCGAGTCCATGTTGGCCAAACGGAATGATGTGCTCACGCGTTAATTCTGTTTCATGAAAATGATCGCCACAGTATGCACAAATATTGCGGTCTCGTGCAAAGAGTTTGCTGTTGGTGAGGCCTGGCTTTAAATCAAAGGGATTGATATTGGGCACACCCTTGGTACCGATGATGCTATTGACTGTGATGAGTGATTGCAAACCTGTGATGGCATTGTGTCCGCCATGAAATATAGCGATTTCTGCGCCTGCTTCCCAACGCACATCTTCAGCAGCGTAGTGAATAACCGCTTGTTCTAAAGAGATCCAAGACTGTGGAAGCCCTTGGGCTGATAATTTCAAAACCTTCAACATGGACCTCCAAAAATCAATCAGAGACAATCAGGGACAATATAACCTGTTTTGATGACAGCTTTGGCCATTAACGACTTCTCATGAGAATTTTTAGAGGATTTCATCACAAAGATCTGGCGCCAGCGTGCGCCCTGACCATTGGCAACTTCGATGGGGTTCATCGGGGACATCAGGCCATGTTGGCTTTGTTGCGCTCGGAGGCCAGGCACCGTCGGCTGCCCAGTTGTGTCATGACTTTTGAGCCGCATCCAAGAGATTTTTTTCTTTCCCAAAAAGGTTTGCCCGCGTCGAGCGCTCCAACTCGCATCGCCACTTTGCGAGATAAATTAGCCGAACTCCAAGCCTGTGGCATTGATCAATGTGTGATTTTGCCGTTTAACCATACCTTGGCCAGTCTGTCTGCACCCTCTTTTGTGGAGGATATTTTGATAAGCGGATTAGGTGCCAAATATATTTTGGTGGGCGATGATTTTCGCTTTGGTGCCCAACGCGCAGGCGATTACAACATGCTGACCCAATATGGCCAAAAATTGGAATTTGATGTAGCGCGCATGAACAGCTACGAAATACCCAGCCCCCAATTGCAATCCAAAGCAACTGACCCACAAGACACGATTCGCGTTTCGAGTTCTGCCGTGCGCGATGCATTAAAACGTGGCGAACTCAACGAGGTGACTCAACTGCTGGGGCGACCCTACACCTTATCGGGCCACGTGGTGCACGGTCGCAAGTTGGGTCGCGAATTGCAATTTCCCACTTTAAATATACGAATGGGTCATTGGAATCCAGCGGCCAGTGGAATTTTTGTTGTTCAAGTTCATGATTTAGACAGCAAGCCCTTGATTGGTGTCGCCAACTTAGGAGTGAGACCCACACTTGATGCAAGCGACATCAATGCAGGTCGTGTATTGCTTGAAACCCATTGCTTAGATTGGCCACAAGATTGGAATATGTATCACGGTTACGGAAAAATTATTCGCGTTGATTTATTGCATAAGCTACACGATGAAAAAAAATACAATGGTCTTGAAGAATTAAAAAAAGGGATTGCACAAGATATTGAAACTGCAAAAGCTTGGTATCAAAATTATTTAAAAACCAGCGGCTAATCCGTCTCTGCGCGAATCACTGGCAATCACATACCCTTCTTTTTTGGGATCTCCTGCCAACCAAATGAATTGGCCTGATCCAAAATCTTGATAGCTGTCGTTGATGACGTCCATTTGATGACCTCGCGCGGATAAACCTTGCACCGTTTGCGCGTCCATCGCGGCTTCCACGTTGATGGAAAAGCCTTCGTTGTAGCGCCATCTGGGCGCGTCGCATGCTGCTTGCGGATTTTGATGGTAGTCGAGCATGCGCACCAATGTTTGCATGTGTCCTTGCGGTTGCATATTGGCACCCATCACGCCATAACTCATGACAGGACGACCGTCCTTGGTGAGAAAGGCTGGGATGATGGTGTGAAAGGGTCGCTTGCCAGGCGCAACTAAATTAGCGGGATTGAGTGCATTGGAGTTAGTTGAAAAACCATGCCCCCGATTTTGCAAACTGATTCCGAATGTGGGCTCCACACAACCCGACCCAAAACCCATGTAATTGCTTTGAATAAAACTAATCATCATGCCGTTTTCATCAGCAGCACTCAAATAAATAGTGCCGCCTTTGACAGGATTTCCAGCACCAAAGTTTTGTGCTTTTTTCATGTCAATTAATTTGGCGCGACTGGCAAGATAAGCGCTGTCGAGCATTTGTTCGGGAGTGACTTCCATGCTCGACGGTTCCGCCACATAGCGATAGACGTCTGCAAATGCCAACTTCATCGCTTCGATTTGCAAGTGTTGCGAATCAATACCATCGACTGCAAGTTTTTGAATATCAAAATTTTCCAGAATACCTAATGCAATCAATGCGGCAATGCCTTGTCCGTTGGGTGGTATTTCATGCAAGGTATATCCGCGATAATTTTTTTCAATCGGTGTGACCCATTGCGGTTTGTAATCTGCAAAATCTTGTGCCGTCAGTGTTCCGCCATGTTGCGCAGAAAAATTTTCGATAGCGTGCGCGATTTCGCCTCCATACAAGGCTTGGCCCTTGGTTTTTGCAATTGCACGCAAGCCATTGGCGGCGGCAGAAAATTGAAACAACTCACCCACATTGGGCGCACGCCCCCATGGTAAAAAACTTTGTGCAAAGCCTGGGAGATTTTTCAACTCTGGAGTGGCTGCTGCCCATTTTTGTTGAACAACAACGGGCAACAGATAACCTCGCTCTGCCACTTCAATGGCGGGTTGCAATAAATCTTCAAAGGGGAGTTTTCCAAATTTTTCGCTTAATGCAACCCAACTTGCAACCGCACCTGGAATGGTGATGGAGTCAAAGCCTCGCTTGGGGGGATTGGATGATTGCGCCCCATATTTGCGATGAAAATATTCGGGCGTCCACGAACGTGGCGCATGTCCTGATGCATTGAGTCCGTGCAGTTTTTTACCGTCCCACAAGATACAAAATGAATCGGAACCCAGTCCATTGCTCACGGGCTCAGTAATCGCAATAGTTGCCGCTGCAGCAATGGCTGCGTCCACCGCATTTCCTCCCGCCCACATGATTTTTAATCCCGCTTGTGCGGCCAATGGATGAGATGTAGAGACCACATTTCTTGCAAAGACGGGCAAGCGTGTTGATGTGTAGGGATTAGAAAAATTGAAATTCATAAAAAACCTAACAAACTGAATTTTTAGATGGCAGATGAGCTCAGAATTTAATAAATCAATTATGCAAGTTAATTTTGAAATTAACAATTCAAAGCACAATAAAAAAGGCGCCCGAAGGCGCCTTGTTAAGACTTGTACAGAAGTATTTATTCTTCCACAAAAGCCTCTTGACGTTTTGCCTTGATTGAAGGAAGCAAAACAATCACCAACATGACAACGGCTGCTGCTAACAGAGAACCTGAAAGAGGTCTTGTAATAAAGACCGACCAATCACCACGAGACAGCAACAATGCGCGACGCAAGTTTTCTTCCATCATCGGGCCCAAGATAAAGCCGAGCAACAACGGTGCAGGCTCACAACCCAACTTGGCGAATACATATCCAATAAAACCAAATGCGGCCACCATCCAAATATCGAATGTGTTGTTGTTGGTGGAATAAACACCAATCGCACAGAACATCACAATTGCTGGAAAGAGAAAGCGATAAGGAACAGCCAAAAGTTTGATCCACATACCAATCAATGGCAGGTTAAGAACCACCAACATAAAGTTGCCAATCCACATGGACGCAATCAAACCCCAAAAGAGTTCTGGATTGCTGGTCATCACCTGTGGGCCAGGTTGAATGTTGTGAATCGTCATCGCACCCACCATCAACGCCATCACCGCATTAGGAGGAATACCTAATGTGAGCAACGGAATGAAGGAGGTTTGAGCACCCGCATTGTTGGCAGACTCAGGAGCAGCAACACCGCGGATATTGCCTTGACCAAATGGAACTTCGCCAGGACGTAGTTTGGTTTTTTTCTCAACGGTGTATGCAGCGAAGGCAGCCAATAAAGCGCCACCACCAGGCAATACGCCCAAGATAGAACCCAGTGCTGTTCCACGCAAAATCGCAGGAATCATGTTGCGGAAGTCTTCGCCCGTTGGGAATAAACCTTGCACCTTGGCAGTAAAGACTTCACGGTTTTCTTCGGGCTGACCCAAGTTGGTAATGATTTCGCCATAACCAAAAACGCCCATGGCAACCACCACAAAGCCGA
>RFYV01000211.1 GCA_009921265.1 Betaproteobacteria bacterium
TTGTTTTTGTGAATTCATGAGGGTACTTTGATGCAATTAAAAAGCCCCTTAAAAGGGGCGTGGGTGGGTGTTATTTGCGAATCGCCGCTAGGACGGTGTCGTGTAAACCAGGCGTCCATTTTGGAAATGCGCTGTAAACAGAGTTTGTGGCCTTTTGAAATGCGTTGATATCTACATCGGTTACAAATTGCACGCCTGCAGCTTTGAATTTACTCATGTAATCATTTTGCAGATCTAAAGTCAGTCGTGTCATTTCGTCACCTGCGCGTTTGCCTTCTTCTAAAAGAAGTTTTTGAACATCAGCGGGCAGTTTATTGAAGTAATTGGCATTGATTGGCCACATCACAAATGCAGTGAAGTGCCCTGTCATAGAAATAAACTTTCTAACTTCATGAAGTTTGGATCCCCATAAAGATCCCAGTGGTGCTTCAGCGCCCACCACGACGTTTTGTTGCAGGGCGTTGTAGACCTCAGACCATTGAACCGTTGTGGGGCGCGCGCCCATAGCTTTGAATGTTTCAATCCACATGGTGTTGGGTGGGACGCGAACTGTCATGCCGTTCATATCCTCGGGCTTACGCACGGCTTTTGTCGAAATCAAGTGACGCTGCCCAAAAAATCCATTGGCCATCACCAATCGAAATCCTGCAGTCTCTAATTTTTTTTCTGTGCCCTTGTACCAATCAGAGGCTAATAATTTGTTGTAGTCCTTTGGATCATTTATTAAGTAGGGTCCATTGAGAACGCCGATATCAGGAACAAAATCAGACAGATATCCAGGATCTGTGATGTTCATCACATTGGCGCCTTGACGGATCATCTCGTTGACGTCCTTACCCGAGCCTAATTGCTCACCAGGAAAAACTTGAATTTGAACGCGATTGTTGGAGCGTTGCGCCACATTTTTTGCAAAAAATTCTGCGGCTAAATGCGCAGGTTCACTGGTTGATAGTGAATGCGCCAACCGAATACGAATCGTTTCTTGCGCAATACTTGCGCCACCGATTGCACTGGCTGCCACGAGAGTAGTGAAATCACGTCTTTTCATAGTTGTCTCCTTGTTTCATTTTGATGTTGTAAATCTCAGGGTGTTTCTTCAAGTAATTTTTTCTTTTTAGCTCCAGCGTAAAGAATTGCCAGTTGCCTGTCAATGACTAATTTGTGTTGAGCGACCGCTTGCTCGTCAAACTCTCCCACAGGGTCCGATTCATGGTCAAAATAATTGAATTGATCGACGCCACGGTTGTAAACGTTTCTCTGCGGGAAATCAGTGGGAGCATTGGTGCGACGACGACGGAAATTGCCTGGGTGGTAACCGCTTATGCCATTTCCAATGTGATCATTATTCCGCTGACTGGAATGCTTTCGAGTTATTTTGGACGCAAAAACTATTTTACGGCTTCTAAAAGATTAGGAAACAGGGCGTGATTTTCATACGACCGAATAAAATACCAGAATACGAGATATAACCAACTTGTCCAAGAGTGCTTTTTGTTCCTCC
>RFYV01000212.1 GCA_009921265.1 Betaproteobacteria bacterium
ATGACATTTTTCTCTTGCTCTGCGCAAAGCTTAAATAAACTTAATTAATAGATAATAAGCTTGCAACAATAAAGGCTATTTTTTTAACAGAATTTAATAATTAAATATTTGGGTTTGTTGCTTCAATATTCATTCGGGTTTGAAATCGATAGCTCGAGCAGATGTTGAGAGGAAATCTAGCTCAGCTTGAGCCATCCTACGAAAATCCTCAGGGGTTCCACCTGTTGAATAGCCGCCTGCAGCAACAATCAGGTCTTGAATATCTTGTATGGGTAATATCGCGTTGAGTTCCTTGTTCAGTTTTTCAATGACTGCAGCAGGGGTGCCGGTACGAGCCCAAACGCCCGTATTCCAAAGGGTTGTAAAACCAGGAACAACATCTGAAAAAAGAGGTACTTCAGGAAGTGCCTGCATGCGTTTAGTTGAACCAACTGCAAGCGCTTTTATTTTCCCCGATTTGACGTGAGCAACCATGGAAATTGGATTGTCCATAACCACCTGAATTTCATTGCTCAGCAGCGCCAGTGTGCTGGGGTTGGATCCTTTGTATGGAATACCCACCATCGGTAGACCAACACGCGCTCTGAAAGACTCCATGGCCAGTGTTGTGGGTGGATTGGCCATGCCATAGTTCAATTGATTTGGATTTGCTTTGACGTGAGCAATCAGCTCTCTCAGATTTGAAACAGGTAATGATGCATTGATGAAGAGACCAAAGCCCCCTTGCATGAGGGGTGCAACCGGCATGAAGTCTCTCATCAGGTCTATGGCTGAAGCGGGTGGGTTGAAGATAGTTGTAATACTGGTGCCGCCTGAATAAAAAAGTGTGTAACCATCTGCTGATGAATTCAATACCGCGCGAGCACCTATGGTTGCATTGCCGCCTGGCTTGTTTTCAACAACAACTGCTTGGTTCAGGCGCAAAGCCAATTTGGTGCCTATGGCTCGGCCTGTGACATCGGTTGAACCTCCGGGTGGAAACGGAACAACTAATTTAATGGGACGGGTGGGATAGTCATCTGCATGAGCCGCGGGCAAGCCCATTAACGCAGACAAAGCGCAAAGGCTCGATTGCATGAATAAGCGCTTATCGGCTTTTGGATTGATTGGCATCAGTGATTGTCCTTGAGCGAGTTTGACCTGAGTTAAATGTTGATCCGGTCTCAGTTAGAATTTTTAGTCTAACTGATTTGACTGTAAACACAATCGTTGTTGTACTTCTTGTACTGAAGTTCTAGTAACTCATCAAACCAACTCAACCGCAGCCTTCAACTGGCTAGGGCTTGAATACAAATATTGAGCGGTGGTTTGGCATTACAAATTTCTTTTTGACAAGGCGACAATCATTTATCCCAATGGTGCTGAATATATTTTGTTTAAACTCATTCGTGAGATGAGCTAATTCTTGACACTCGCCTTTAACTTTGATAGGCTAAAAGGTTAATAAAATTAAGAATGTCATCACCTGAATAAACAGGAATTCCGCAACGCTTAATAACC
>RFYV01000213.1 GCA_009921265.1 Betaproteobacteria bacterium
ATGAGTCGAACAATGGCATCATTAAACTGAACAACTTCAACGTCGCTCAATGTTTTTATATTTGCAGCGTTGTTGTTGAGCTTAACCAATACTTGAGTACCACTGGCGTTTGAATTAAAAGTTGCAGCTGCCAAATTGGCGTCGATGTGCACCACATCTTCTCTAAAGTTAATACTGTCCCCCAAGTCACTAAAAGATGAGTCTGATGTACCCACCACAGACTGAGCGCCAGTTGCCAACAAATCAACAACCATGGACTCAACAGTACCAGTTGAGATATTGATGGTGTGATTTGCACCACTTTTGTCCACAATCTCGCCCTTGGTGCCGTCATTACTAAGGGTATAAATGAGGTTGGTATTTTCAGTAAATTTAACGTCACTCACTGCACTAGGCAATTGGATACTTATTCGAGAATCACTCAAATTCGTCATCAAAAAACCGTCACCAATCAAATGAGAGTTTGCATCAATAGTGGCAATGGGCTTGAAACTCCAATCAGTAATAGAGCCAGGAAGCACGGCATGTATGCCATTGACAGCCATATCCACATTCACCTTGACCTCAAGCACATTACCCTCGTTGGTGCCGTCACTTGCAACAACGTGAAGGGTATAGACGCCAGACTTAAGGCCTGTGCCTGTTAAGTTAACCGCAGAGTCAATTGCAGCGGGTGCTAAAAATTTAATAGCACCCGTAGCCGAATCAATAGAGAAGTAATTGGTAGAAGATGCGCCGCTTGTTAACGCGTCTCCGTTGTACCCCTCTTTGAATCGATAGGTAATGGCTCCACCAGAAACAGCATCCATATCACTAGCCGTTACAGGTGTAAACACAGTTTCTGCTTGGCCTTGACGAACAAGTAAAGTTGCACTTGTTGCAGCAAATACGGGCGCGTCATTAGCACCATTGATGGCGACATTAACCACTTGAGAGGTGCCATCAGCGGAGGTCACAGTAAAGCTATCTGCAAGCGACTGGCCAACATTGAGTTTTTGAACATTGGTGTTGGCATTATCAACGGTGTAGCTCCATAGACCCGACGTATTGATTGTGTAAGAGCCGTAAGTTCTGGTTCCTGAAGAAGCAGCAAATAAATTTGCGGTGTTATCAATATCTACAGCAGTTAATGTACCCGTTGCATTAGTACCCGCTATAGCGTTATTAAAACCGCCTGACTCAGTGGCAGCACCCGTTTTTTGACCGCCAATCACAGCCGCATCATTGGCGCCATTGATCGTGACTGTGACTGTTTTAGAAGTGCCATCAACAGAAGTCACAACAAACGTATCAGTCAATGTACCACCCGCATTGAGCGCTTGAACCGTGGTGTTATTGTTATCAACGGTGTAATTCCATACACCCAAAGAGCTTATCGTGTAGTTACCGTAACCAAGCGCAGAAGTCGCGGCACTACTCACTGCAGTAAAATTAGCGCCATTATCGACATCAGTGGAAGTTAGCGTGCCGGACGCAACCGTGCCAGCTGTTGCATTTGC
>RFYV01000214.1 GCA_009921265.1 Betaproteobacteria bacterium
ATCACGGTCGGCGGAAAGAAGCATGATTGAGCTTTCAATTCCTTTTTCTCGCAATAAAATATTTTTGATGTATCTAAATTCCCACCGTGGCCAACCATCTAAATACAAAACACGAATCGGTCGATCAATAAAGGAAATGTCGACACGCTGTATGTCATTTGATTGATCAATGTCTGGTGATCCGTCAATTGCAACCTCCCAAACAACGCTTCCAGGTTTGGAACCTTGACCGATGAGCGTTATGTTGGCTTTTCCGTCCGAACCCGAAACCACATCTTGTTCATCTATTTTTTTAAGCGTGTCCTTCTCGCGTAACACCACGTGAATTTTCTCATTTGGTTTTCTTGTCGACACCTGGGCCTGAACCGGAATTTGATCGAGCAAAAATCCTGTTTGTGGCGCTTCCACAGAAACAACCGCATGATCATTCATGCCGTTGGGGTCACCAAGAGGAATTGTGAATACCGGCACGCCCATTGACTGAATTTGGCGAAGCGTTGTGGTGTTTAAGGCGTCTTGGCTTCGTCCATCAGATAAGACCACAATCGCAGAAAGTGGACGGCCTAAATTTCTTTGAAGTGTTTCGTTGAGCGCGGAAGCAAGAAGCGTTCTGTTGCCGAGCGCCCCTGGTAGTGATTGCTTGTCTTGGACCACTGTCGCGGTTCCTGTTACAGAAACCCAATCAATTTTATGTTCTTGGGCAATTTTATCCCAAGTGTTTTTTTTCAAGATGTTATTTACAACCTCGTCGCGTGAAATAGCTTTTCCTTGATCATCCGCGGTGTCGCGCACCTGCAAACTTGAACTACGATCGACAAGCACCTCAACAAAATCTGGTTCTGTTCTTTCTTGCGGCCATTCAATGGCTGGTTCCATTGCCATGGCGGCAATAAATAAAAGGACAATCGTTCGAAGAGAAGCCAAAATAATTCTAAACCCGCGCCCGCCCCTGATATTTGCATACGAAAAAATCGGCATGGAGAATATGACGATCAGACCAACAAACCACAACCATGTTGGCGCTGGTTTTTCAAATACAAACTGCCAGGGCTGTCCTTGTTGAGTGGCGGGTGCTCCGAGTTGATTTAAAATCCATTCCATCACGCGCCCGCCGTTATGGTTTGCTGCGAAGGTTTTGGTGAACCCTTGCGTGAAAGAAGACATTCAATCACCGCGCAAGCAAGGGCTAAAAGAAAAAGTGTTCCACTAATCGCGGGATCCACGACACTCCATGAATTGTCTAGATTTGATTCTTGTTTTTCATCTTGAAACAGAATTGGTTTCACGGTTGCAAACCATGATTTCACCGCTCCGGCTGAAAGTGGTCGAATGGATGCCGCCGCGGGTGATAGATTGACGGCGAATGTTTTTGTTAGCGTGTTTCTTTTTTGTAGCGTCCACAATCCAGGAATCGAAACACAATTTTGTGATTGGCCAAATTGATCAAGCTCAATTGTTGTCGCGCCGCTTTGTGGGGGCGGAACAAACATTCCACCCGC
>RFYV01000215.1 GCA_009921265.1 Betaproteobacteria bacterium
TAACCGACGACTTTGAGCGTCGCCTCAAAGCCAAGCGCAAACAGTTGGCTTAAAACCACCCCACCCCATTTGAAATAAACAACCCACACACCTGACCTCACGGCTGAACCATCACCACATCGAGCAATAAAATTAATCGAAATGAAATTAGTACCCAAGCCCACCACTCCCATGAATGCACTGCATGCTGATGTGCGTCGCTTGCTCAAAAAGTACAAGTGCGAATATGAGTTGCACCAAGTCAGAGCGCAGTTCATGGGCGCCATTGCCAGTCCCATGGACTCTGTGAGTCCAGTGGAGGAGATAAAAAATCTTTGGAATGGCCAGATGCCCCCTATGAAGAACATCACCGCTGTCAATGAACTCTTGCAAGTTTTTGCCATGGGTTTATGGAATCAGTTGTCCGCTCACAGCGATCCAGAACATCCCTTTGAACTCACAGCATTCAGTGGCATCAACACAGACGTGGAACTCAGGCGCTTTGCACAAGTCAAACGCGTTGAAATTGAGTCATTTATAGCGGGCTTCTTTCAAGGTGAAGACAAAATCAAATTGCCCCCCGAGATTGGCGAGAGTCTGGACGTGCTGGAGGACTTGGTTGGCATGTTCGCTGGTGTTGTTGCTATTCCCAAAAAGTCACACGAGAGTGAAGCTGAAATCGTGCGCTTGATGCAAGAGCAAAAAAAGGTCGCAGACATCGCCCAAAAAGAAATCAACACCATTATCGTGAGCACTGCTGAGGCTTGGCGCCAAGGCGACACCCCTCCCAGCACCCTGCACTGAGAAAACACTATGCATATCAATATTGACAACATGACCCAAGACGAGTTGCTGGCACTTAATCGCCGGGTAATCGCACGACTCAAATTACTTGAACAGCACAACACCTTGAACTCCATGATCAAGTTTGAGGTCGGGCATCGAGTGAGTTTTGATCCAGATGGGCGCATGCGTACCGGTGTGCTGATTAAATTCAACCCCAAGACCGTGGTCGTACTCACCGATGATGGGCAACGCTGGAAGGTTTCTCCACAATTACTGCGCCATGTCATAGAGAGCGAAGTCACTGGCAAGGTCACTACCCTGCGCCGAGTTGAATATTAGCCAATACCCATGAGCACCCTCCTCACCCAATACTTTGAGCGCTACTCAGAAGACGCCATTGCCAAAATGAAAGAAGCAATTCTGGCAGTGTCTTTCTACGAGCGCATCAAGTTGAGGCTTGTGAAGAAAGAGGACCTCAGCGTGGAGTTACCCATCATTGCCAAAGTTGGACCTGCTGGCACCATGGCTGTGGTCAGGCAAGCCATCTCTGACTACAAAGCCCAAATTGCAGGCGCTTGGGGCTTAAACCCTCGCCTGCAAGACATTGGCAAACATAAGGTGAATTTAATTGTTAACGAGCGTGAACATCTGCCCAGAGTCGATGTTTCCTATCAATTCAAAAGTTCTGCTGGCACGGTCAAAGTTCACATCACCACTGCG
>RFYV01000216.1 GCA_009921265.1 Betaproteobacteria bacterium
AAAGACTCTTTACGCTTGGGCATTTTGAACTCACACGCTGGCCATCAACCACTCACTGAATGCTCAATGAAGCAGCCAAGATGCCAAAAAAAGAACATCGAAGAACGTCAGTCTGCTACCTTACCGCCTGATATGGTTACTGCGCAACTCCGAAAAATTGCAATGCAGTACGCAAGATGGCT
Source organism: Betaproteobacteria bacterium (assembly GCA_009921265.1). GTDB lineage: Bacteria > Pseudomonadota > Gammaproteobacteria > Burkholderiales > Burkholderiaceae_C > Limnohabitans. The sequence goes on from RFYV01000216.1 coordinate 183, forward strand.
TGTTGGCCCGCAGGCGTTCCACCCTCACTCCAACCCATATCCGCCGGCATCTGAAAACCCCTACTGGCAGCAAATTGCTGGGCGGTTTGAACTTTTAAGGGGCCGAGGAAAGCGCCATGCGCCACATCGTCAAAGTACTTAATTTCTAGTTTGGCATTGTGTTTTACCTTCACTTTTTCAGCCCATTGAAGCGTAGTCAGCATAGTTCCAGAGGGATTTGATTGGCTGCAGTTGTCAGCCGTACCGCTCGGTGCGTCTGCACTTTTTACAGTGAATCTGCAAGGGTCAGAAATCATCCAACGACGCTGCCCCACGCGAGCGGCAAGATCATCTTCCTTACCAAATGCAATGAGCACTGGTACTTGGATTTCCCAGGGATAACCAATTCCAACAGGTGTAGGTGCCTCCGAGAAAACGCCCTGCACATGCTTTGGATCCACGACAGAAGCCATATTGATCACCACGGATGCACCATTAGAAATGCCGTACAGATAGATTCTTTGGACATCAACATCTTGCCGCGTCAATGCCCATTGGTAGGCTTGCAGCGCGACTTTGTAAAGCATCATTTGCCTGTAAGCGTTTCCCGTACGCGGTGGAACCCCGTTGTGTTTGTAGGCATCAAAAATCAAAGTAGCCATTCCGTTTTCAAAAAATGCATTGGTTATGGTCTCAGCATCAGCCCGCCCGCCACCGCCATGCACGGCGATGACCAACGGTGGTTTTTTTGAATTAGCAAGGGATGCGGGGATTTTGAAAGACACACTTGGGTGGCAGGGATCAAAGCCTGACAACTCCCCATTGACCGCCATACCAACAACGGTTGGGCGCTTGATTGCCTCCGGCCTGCACTGATTAGCCTCGATCGCAACTGACTGAGCAAAAACAGAAAACGTTGCTGCCGCAAAAATCCACACAAGCAAGTTTTTGAAATATTTCATGTGTTTTAAAAAAAATGTCTGACGAAATTCTACGGGCATTCTAGGTTTGGCGGCTTCAAGCACGAAGGGCAACACGGGATAACGACTGTTGAAACACCTCTGCAGGGGCTCTGACAGTACGCTAAAAAGCTCGAACAACGTCTCTGTTAAAAATTGTCCAGTAACGACGAAACGTAGTCTTTCGGCAATTGATGCCCTGCGCGTGGTACCACAGTAACTGGCAACCCAAGCAAGCTTGCAAACTTAGTGACGTTTGCTGGATTGCTCTGCCAGTCCTCTGATCCAACATGAAACGAACAGTTCATTGGCGCTGGGTA
>RFYV01000217.1 GCA_009921265.1 Betaproteobacteria bacterium
CATCAGTCAAACCTGTCAGCACATCTCGCATCCAATCGCAATAGGCTGAAAGGGAAGTTATATTGATCAGAGGATTGGCTTGTGATGAAAACGTAGCGTTTGGCGTGCAGTATTGCTGGCACCCAGCCCAAGCTTTTCCAGTTTCACAAGCATCAAAAAAACTTTGAGCTGTTGCAGTGATGTTAGACATATGAATTCCATTTCGTAATTGTTAAGACTACTAAACTCAAACTATCATTTTTAAAACATAAATGATATTACCCAATGTGCAGGCACTTGTTGATTCAAAAGTAGTGAATACCCTTGATGTGGTCATCTGGTGTTGTGTTACAAGACAGTTGGTGTTGTTGTTAGAACTTTTGAATAAAGTTTGGTGTCTTATAAGCTTCCCTTCATTTTTACCCCCTGCGTATGAATCGTTCTGTCAGGTCGGGTTTCTGCGGGGGAGCCGTGCTATCGGCTTCTCGTGGCGATCAGGTGTCGTTTAACACGACAGTTGGTGGTGATTGTGTTCTTCGGAAGCGGAGATTTGCAAAGATTTAGGTATGCATTAACTGAAGAGCGAATGTTTTGGCGCCTCGCAGCATCATTTCAATTGCTACAGAAACTAGCACCAAGCCCATTAGCCGCTCTACTGCCACCACCAAGCGCGTGCCAAACATGCGTTGAATGCGCTCGGCAGACACCAGCACCACTGCGCTAATTATCATTGTGACGCAGAGCGCACCAATCCACTCCAAGCGTTTGTCGGGCTGCTGAGATACCAAAAGCAGCACGGTTGCCAAAGCCGAAGGACCAGCTAAGGCGGGTATTGCTAGGGGAACGATCAAGGGTTCAGTCAGGATATCGTCTACTTCAACACCATGAGATGGAAACACCATTCGCAATGCAATCAGAAACAAAATCACACCGCCACCAATTTGCAGGGAAAGTTCACTCAGATTCATCACTCGCAGAAAGCCCTCGCCCACAAACATGAAGGTAAGTAGCAAGCCAAACGCAATCAAAATCTCGCGAAGTATCACTTTGGGTCGGCGTTCGGGGGGTACATGTTTCAGAGCGTTTGCGAAAACAGGAATATTGCCAATTGGGTCGGTGATAAGCAGTAGCAAAATGGTTGCCGACAGAAATGTGTAATTCATCATGATGAGCCTGATTAGAAATTCATAAGTTCAGGTAAGTATGACACTGGTTTTTTTATGTACAAGTAAGCGTCTTTTAGCCTTGGAGACTGAGTAATCTCGGCAACAGATTCAAGAAACTTTTGTAAAAAGTTTAGAGTCTTCAAAGGTGCTTTTTCATAAAAACAAGTTGAGGATCAAGTTTGTAGTCTCCAAACGGTTCACAGATTTCAAACCCATTCCTCAAATACATTGCTCTAGCTGCTGCGAATGCATCAGGTGAACCAGTTTCCAAACTCAATCGTTTGATTCCTGTATC
>RFYV01000218.1 GCA_009921265.1 Betaproteobacteria bacterium
TTAAATCCAGCCGCCTGAAGCGACTCACACAACACATCAAAATCTGAAGCTGGTCGTCCTAACGACGGAAGTAGCACCACATTTTCCATGCTGGGATGATACTTCTATTTAGATTTGTGAGTTTTCTGTCTACTCCTGAACCTCGTCAAGGTTTATCTGGTAATACTTATGGAATGTCAGACCAGCCACCAAAGAGACGAATGTCTGAGATTGGTGACGAAAGCCGAACACGAATTCTTGATGCCGCTGAAACACTTTTCTTAGAGAAGGGGTACGACCGAACCACGCTTGTGGACGTGGGCAAATTAGCTGGCATTAGTTACGGATCAATTCCGTGGCATTTCCAGAATAAACAAGGCCTGCTGTTTGCTGTTGCGGAGCGCGCTTGGCAATCAGGCGGCGATGTAGCGCCATTGAAACCAGGAATTGGCGGGCTCAACCAAATCATTGAGGAGCAGACTCAATGGGATAACCACCGTTTGACCCCGGTCTTGAATTTGCTGTACCAAATTGAAATTGATTTTGATGCCGAATGGCACAAATGGGGAGTCGAATTGGACCTCGATCGTCACAAACAGATTATTCAGTGGATTAACGCCACCATGGGCAAAAGTCCCATAGTTGGCGGGGTCACCCCTGAATCACTGGCGTATTACATCACGTCAGCCGGTCGCGGAATAGGCGCGAAACTGGCGCAATTCGGGCCGTTCCCCGACAGCGTCTTTCCCCGTGAGGCCTTACGCCAGAGCATTATTTTGCTGATGGGGCTTCAGGAGTAGCTCAATTTCTCTATCTTGACAATATTCTATAATCCCGTTATAGTGCTCTAAGTCACATCGCTCGATGCGACCGAAATGGGAGTCCCTTATGAAACACACGACAATGGGCCAACGGCACATTTTTCGTTCAGTAGCAGCCACTGTTGCACTGTCGCTCGCAGTCTCGGCTGTGGCGGCAACTAGCACAAGCGCTGCAACGCGACCATCAGCTGCAACTGCAAAAACTGGCGGCGAAGCCACCGTTGCAATCAACGAAACCTTTGCCGGATTTTGTTACACGGCACTTGTTGCTGGTACCGCACTCAATGGGATGAGCACGATTTTTGAATCGCTTTTCCTCAAGGCAAAGAACGGTGATCCGATTGGATTACTTGCAAGTGGTGCAACTTCAACTCCTGACTTCAAAACATGGACCATCACGTTGCGTTCGGGAATTTCCTACACAAACGGGCAAGCCTTCAATGCTGATTCAGCTATCGAAAACTTGAACTACTTCCGTGGTGCAAAGTACGTACCACCAGCAACCAACCTGTGGACACTTGGTGTAGCAGTCGCTGGTTTCGCCAACGTTGTCTCAATAACAAAGATTGATGATTTGAGTTTTACTGTCTCTCTCTTCAAGTCACAAAAT
>RFYV01000219.1 GCA_009921265.1 Betaproteobacteria bacterium
AGCTGGGATGTTTTTGCAACACCTGATGCGCCACATATGGACTTAGTGATCACTGTTTGCGACAACGCAGCAGGCGAAGTTTGTCCATATTGGCCAGGTCAGCCAGCCACAGCGCACTGGGGCTATGCAGATCCTTCAGAGGCAGGCGGAACTGATGCAGAAAAACTCGAAGCCTTTAAGCAAACCTTGCATCAAATCAAAAGGCGTCTTGATATTTTCATGAGCCTACCCTTAACAAGCCTCAGCAAGATGGCTTTGGAAAAAACTGCGCGAGAACTTGCGAAAAAATGATCCATTGGAAAAAATATTTTTCAGAGCTGGTGGGCACAGCCGCGTTGTTGTGTGCCGTGATCGGTTCGGGAATCATGGCGGAACAATTGGCTAATGGAAACACTGCCCTTGCTCTGCTAGCCAACACGCTTGCCACAGTCTTCGCCCTGTATGTATTGATTGAAACTCTAGGGCCTATTAGTGGGGCGCACTTCAATCCAGTGGTATCCATCGTGATGGCGTTTCGTAAAGTTTTAGCGCGTCATCATTTGCCTGGCTATGTGATCGCTCAACTCATCGGGGCTGCACTGGGTGCTTGGGCTGCGCATGCCATGTTTGATCTTGAAATATTGCAATGGTCCACAAAAGTGAGAACAGGCTCATCACAATGGTTTGCTGAAGCGGTAGCCACAGGTGGCCTTTTGTTTGTGATTCTGCGTTCTCCAGAAAACAAGGCTTCTTCTATAGTGGCTTGCTATATTGGTGCGGCCTATTGGTTCACTGCAAGTACAAGTACTTCTTTTGCAAACCCTGCAGCTGCTTTTGGGCGCATGTTTACAAATACATTTGCAGGTATCTCGCCTGCTGACGTACCTGCCTTTGTGGTTGCGCAGATCGTTGGCGGATTCCTTGGATTGATACTTCATTTGCTTTTGAAGTCTGAGCACCACCATAGTGATTGATCTTCATGATGGTTCATCCACAGCGCGGTGCAATCACAAAAGAAGACGGCGGGTGATATTTTTATCAATGAAAACTGAGGAAGATGGCCGCATGAAGCCATCGGCTTATTACGACAGGATGGTCGATGTGATGGAGGGAGTTAGTCAAGTTTACACTCCTGACCCGTGATATCGCGCCATACCTAGTTGATCGCTACAGTGAGCGTAAAGAGTCAGCTGAAGCGCTCTCTAAAAGAGTCAATCAGAAAGCTATTTAAGAGATCGCAAACTAAGTGATATTCGGTGTGCGCAGCAACCCTGTCAGCAACGGGGCGCGTGGTTCGGCAAACGGGTTGACCACTGTGACGCCTCGCCAGGTGAAGCCACTGTGGAAATCTTCCGAGAGCAGCATCCATCAGCCCTCGTACAGTTCATCACGGGTCCAGTTCCGGGCCCCCGAGGGGTTTTGCTGACGAA
>RFYV01000220.1 GCA_009921265.1 Betaproteobacteria bacterium
ACCAATTTGCAACAACAAGGCTTGGTACTCTTTGTCGTTGTAACTGAGTTGTTTGGTCGAGTAAGTTCCAGAGGTTGCTTGCACTGCGAGTTCACGCATCCGCTGGAGCATATTGGTGGTTTCGATCAAGGCACCATCTGCGGTTTGCAGCAGGCTGATGGCATCGTTGGAATTGCGCACCGCTTGGGCCAAACCACGAATATCAGCGGTCATGGTTGAGGCAATGCCTGAACCAGCGGCATCGTCGACAGCCGAGTTAATACGCTTACCGGTTGACAAACTGCTCATCGCATGTTGCATTTCACGCGCATTGACTTTGATGGAGGCTTGTGCAAAGAGCGAACTCACATTGGTATTGATAACTGACATGATATTTCCCCAAAATTTAGACTGATCAAAACCTAAAAAATTACCTGTCTGGTAATAACGAAGGAGAAGTTTTTCCCTCTGTTACTTTCTGATTCGGCAGTTACGATTTTTACTTTAGCTACATTTTTAATTCGTTGAATCCATTATGCAAAATAATTACTCTTGTCTGGCTGATTGCGCATATGACTCGAGTGATAGAAGCAATAAAAAAACCCCTGTAACTGATGACATTACAGGGGTTTTCTATGATGAGAAAATGCAAGCAGAAGTGTTTTGCTTTTATACAGCTCTGCCTGGCCAGCACGCTTTGGGGTTGTTGGTTGGCCTGGGCGAGCATGGCCGTGGCGGCTTGCTGGATGATCTGGGTTTTAGCCAGGGTGGTGGTTGCCACGGCATAGTCGGTGTCTTCGATCCGGCTGCGTGATGCGGCTGTGTTGGTCGCAATGTTCTGCATATTGTCGCCGGCGTAGGTCAGTTGGTTGACACCTGCGCCAAGCACCGCACGTTGGGTGTTGACGATATCTAGCGCTGCATCAACCAGGCCTACTGCCGTTGTCCCCAAGGCCTCTGTAGTCACCATGGAACCAATTTGCAACAACAAGGCTTGGTACTCTTTGTCGTTGTAACTGAGTTGTTTGGTCGAGTAAGTTCCAGAGGTTGCTTGCACTGCGAGTTCACGCATACGCTGGAGCATGTTGGTGGTTTCGATCAAGGCGCCATCTGCGGTTTGCAGCAGGCTGATGGCGTCGTTGGAGTTACGCACCGCCTGGGCCAAGCCGCGAATATCAGCGGTCATGGTTGAGGCAATGCCTGAACCGGCGGCATCGTCAACAGCCGAGTTAATGCGCTTACCGGTTGACAAACTGCTCATCGCTTGTTGCATTTGACGCGCATTGACTTTGATAGAAGCTTGTGCAAAGAGCGAACTCACATTGGTATTGATGACTGACATGATGTTTCCCCAAAATTAAGACTGATCAAAACCCAAAAATTACCTGTCTGGTAATAACGAAGGAGAAGTTTTTCCCTCTGTTACTT
>RFYV01000023.1 GCA_009921265.1 Betaproteobacteria bacterium
GTTGTCTGGTAGCGCATCAACCGGTCCGACTCCTCGCCACTGAGGGTTACAGAGCGCAGCATCAAGTCTTGCATTCGAGAAAAGTTTTGTGAGATCTCCTTCGCGTTCATCACCATTTGGTTGAGATCAACTATCGCTGACAGCGCCTCGTTTGTTTTTTTTGTATCGTAAGGTTTGTGGGAGCGGGGGAACTCGCAAAGAAGCTGGGGGCGCTTGGGGAAAATAGCGTGGCTGGTCAGGCTGGTGTTTGCAGTTAGCATTTACTAATTTATATTGCAAATTTTAATTGTATGAGGCTGAAGAACACCTTAGACACTAATACCGACCAGGTCAACCCACAAGGTAATGTGTTTGGTCTAGGCAGCGCTTACGCAACGTACAGCAACTGAACGTTTTTCATCGAAAGGCCAAAAGATTAAGCACCAGAACTAAAAAGCAATCAAAACAAGCAAAGATTAATCTTTGCTAAAAAGCACGACACATAGCAAACATTCGACTAAAAGACTTTAGAGGCAAATAAGTTATCCTTGGTTAATACATCGTGTCCTGGAGAAATGACCATCTCATACTCAAAAAGAATGTAAATGATCGGTTGTGGAGGAAGTCCAAATTCAGATCAAAAAATAGTCGACCCCACATTAAGATTAATACGTTATAGCTATGCTAAAAACTAACGTAAAAAAATAAGTAAAAAATCAAGAACCAATTCCAATTCTTGGTCGGTTAATATAACTTGATCTAATTTCTTGCAAGACTTGAACAAACTGCTGCAAGAAGTTGTAAACGTATGACATCACATATTACCTTTTGAAAAATTTTTGAATTTGCCTTTGTAAAACCCGTCCGATAGAAAAGATCAAATCATATAAGGGTTAACACCAGCCATTTTGATCCGCGATTGTGAAACTTTTATTACTGCAATTACAAATGCTCTTCAATAAATTGAAATTACTTGCCATCAATTTGAGTAAATCTATTAAATTTAAATTAATTATTAAACTAGTCATGTCTATGCCATAAAACCGCATCATCATTGGTTATTTAAGGGATCAATCATGCAAGAAAAATCATCCATTGATGCAATGCATCTTTTAAAGTTACGCGAAGACCTGCTTGACTCCATTGATGAAGAATTGGAACTAGCATTTGACGATGGTTTCAATGAAAATAACTCAACAGCATCCAACGAAGAAAAAAAAGCGCGTGCTAATTATTTTCGTGAACTCCTTCGCCTACAAGGTGAACTTGTAAAGCTTCAAGATTGGGTTGTTGCGACCAAACAAAAGGTCGTTATTCTGTTTGAAGGTCGAGATGCAGCTGGCAAAGGTGGCGTTATCAAACGCATCACCCAGCGACTTAATCCCCGAGTCTGTAGAGTAACCGCATTACCCGCGCCAAACGATCGTGAACGCACGCAATGGTATTTTCAACGCTATGTAACGCATTTACCCGCAGCAGGTGAAATTGTTCTGTTTGACAGAAGCTGGTACAACCGTGCTGGCGTGGAGCGCGTCATGGGATTTTGTACCGAGGATGAGTACGAAGAGTTTTTTAGAACTGTTCCAGAATTTGAAAAAATGCTTTTGCGCAGTGGTATTGTTTTATTAAAATATTGGTTCTCAATCACCGATGACGAGCAGCATGCAAGATTTTTAGGTCGTATTCACGACCCATTAAAGCAATGGAAACTCAGCCCAATGGACTTGGAAAGTCGTCGGCTCTGGGAAGATTACACCCGAGCCAAAGAAACCATGATTGAGCGAACACATATTCCAGAAGCGCCTTGGTGGGTTGTACAAGCAGTTGACAAAAAGCGCGCGCGCCTCAACTGCATTGATCATTTACTCAGTCAATTTAATTATCACGAAACTGAACACCCAGAAGTTGCATTACCTGCTCGCGTTCGAAATCCTGACTATCTGCGACATCCAGTACCCAGCGAAATGATCGTGCCAGAAAAATACTAAAGATTTATTGAAAGGGAGCGGTCCACTGCATGGAATGCTCCCAAAGTTTAATAGCCTGCGTCTCGTCCAAAGCATGTGATGTTGGGACTTTAATCTGAGATAGATCGTAGTAAAGACCCGTTTCATGAGATGGTGCATTTAAAGCACAAAACAAAGTAGTTTGGGCGCCCTGCTCTGGGGTCAACATTTTTCGCAATCGCAAAATAGGACGTAAAAATTGCGGCACCTTTCGCCATACTTCGGTATCAACGACACCTGGGTGCAACGAATAAGTGGTGACACCCGTATTTATTAAATTTTTTGACAATTGCGAGCTAAAGAGAATATTGGCTAATTTTGATTGCGCATATTCTTGCGTACCAGTGAATGACTGAGTTGGAAGTTGCAACGTCTGCCAAGAAATTCCATTAGTAGCCAATCGATGCGCACGACTCGCAACAGTGACAACTCGAGCAGGCTCGCTTGCTTTTAATCTTTCAATCAATAACTTTGTTAACAAAAAATGTCCGATGTGATTAACGCCAAATGCCAACTCAAAACCTTGACTAGTGATTCCTTTTGCACCAGCCAAACCTGCATTATTGATGAGCAAGTGCAGCGGCAAGTTATAAGACAGAAATGCATCAGCACACTTTTTTACAGAGACTAAATCACTCAGTTCGAGATGCAAAAAAGTTACAGAATCAATTTTCCCAGTGATTTCTTTTATCTCATCAATGACTGGTTGTGTTCTTTCAGGCGATCGACATGCTAAAAAAAGTTTGTAACCTTGCCGAGCCAATTCAATAGCAGTGATACGGCCAATACCAATATTGGCTCCTGTGATCAAAGCAATTTTTAAGGAGTTTGATAAAGTATCCAAGCTCAGTTTCAAGTATTTAATTCATGAAGAATGATATCGCCATTTTTTTGACGCATTAATACGGGTACATGAATACTTGCAATACTGAGCCAAACAGCCACACTAAAGTACATGGTCATCCATAACACTTCGTCTTTCCAGACATGCCACTCTTGAGACACCTTCCAACGGCTTGATGTATCTAGTATCCCCTGACTCACGGTCAAATAATGGCGCCCAATCGCCTCATCGGCCATCCAACGTGACCAATACATCGGCACATCCACCATGAACATAAAAATCACATAAGCAATTCCAGTCAGGCACATAGCAAGCAACAAAGGGCGTAGTTTGGCACTTGCACGTGGCCATAACGTTAATAAGCTGGCAACGAGTAGAGCTGAAGCCACTCCCCATAATGTTTCCTCAATCACATGTCCAAAATTAGAGGTGGTGAGAACAGAGTACCAAGAAAAGGTCTCAGCTAAGGCGATCATAGGTACGACAGAAAATGCCGCCCATCTTCTTGATCGGCTCTGGGTGACTATTGAAATTTCGTGCATGAGTAATGCCCACTGAGCCACAAAGCAAAGCTCTGCCACAGTAGCAACTGAGCGACCCACAATTACGCTGGAGAGCCATGAATCAAACAGGCAAATGCGTGGCACATCAAAAACCGGTAGAACGGAGCGATAGGCGCAGCCTAGTACGTAGCCTGTTGACAAGACCAGTTGCAAGCGGCGTGATGCAAATATATCGGCTGGCATCACGCCCTGCTTTTTCCACAACATGCGCGCTGAGTAAGTAAGTGCCATTACATTAAAGGCACTCACCACGCACAGTAGAAACCACCAGACAAAGACTTCGTTTGACATATGCATACCCCTAGGTAACCCCAGCCTTGATTACATGAACGGGGGTAGTAATATAGACGAAATTTGCATATGTCACAAATATGAAACGAAGAGTAACGATAATGGATTAATGGATCTCATACTGTGGCGCCACGCCGAAGCCAATGAAATTGAAGATGACGAGGACGATTTAAGTCGCGTTTTAACTGTGCGCGGAGAAAAACAAGCTCAAAGAATGTCTGTTTGGTTAGAACGACAGCTTCCCGATACCGTCAAAATATGGTCAAGCCCTGCAGTTCGTGCAGAACAAACCGTTTTAGCTTTAGGAAGAAAATACAAAGTCAGGGATGAATTATCTCCTTGCGGTAATGTCACCCATTTACTTGAATTGGCCCAATGGCCTTATAACAAAAATTCTGTTTTGATCGTTACTCACCAACCTTTGATTAGCCAAGTGATATCCAAAATTTTAGGGATCAAGGAAGAGAAAATTTCTATTAAAAAATGTAGCGTCTGGTGGCTCAGAGCTCGAGCTAAAGATGACAAAATAGAAACAAGCCTAGTGAATATTCAATCGCCAGACATGCTTTAACACTTAATTGTTTATCTATACCCATATTCATCAAATATTCACCGTTGTGTAACAACACGTTCACATTGAATCGTTAAGTTAATTCAATCAGCATCGCTGATCAGCAATTCATTCAACAAGGAAGTACAAATGAAGGTCATTAAAAGTTTATTTCTCATCATGGGTGCAATTGGCGCCGTGCAGTCCTCTAATGCGCAAACAGCCATGCCTGCAACTTTGGCGGGCCATGTCATCATTCCAGCGGCCACCTATATACCCGCGCCAAAGGACGCATCGCCAGATTTGCAACTCAGTGGCAAGTACACAACGGGTAAACGCGTTGAAACGCCTCAAACAATCGAAGGCTTATCTGCAGGACGCCCCACGGGTATTAGCGTTCCATTCAAAGGGCAACCCATTCAAGGTCACTCAGGTATCAAAAAAATGCCCGATGGCACCTATTGGGTATTGACAGATAACGGAGCGGGATCGAAAGCAAACTCGCCAGACTTTATGCTGTATTTGAATCAGTACAAGATTGACTTCAAAAGCGGACAAATTAACAGGCTTCAAACTGTTTTTTTACACGACCCTGATCGCAAAGTGCCATTTCGCATCGTTCACGAAGGTACGACTAAGCGCTATCTAACAGGATCAGATTTCGATACCGAGTCATTCCAATTTGCAGGCGGCTATTTATGGATCGGTGATGAATTTGGTCCCTACCTCATCAAAGCAGATCTCAAAGGAAAAGTAATCGCTGTGTTTGAAACTCTGGTTGATGGTCAACTCATCAAATCGCCAGATCACTACACAGTCACAACTCCTGGTGCGCCCACTGATTTGGTGAAGTTTCAACTGCGCCGCTCAAAGGGCTATGAAGGCATGGCTTCATCCAAAGATGGCAGCAAGTTGTACGCGTTGCTTGAAGGCGCGTTGTGGGACGAAAACACCAAAAGCTATGAAATGGTCGATGGAAAGCAGTACCTGCGCATTGTTGAGTTTGACGTCAAAATGGACAAGTGGACCGGCCGTCATTGGAAATATGTACTCGATGCCAACCACCACGCTATTGGTGATTTCAATATGATCGATACAACAAGCGGATTAATCATTGAGCGAGATAACGGCGAAGGAACTGCGGACAAAGCCTGTCCTGAAGGTCAAAAGAGAGCCGACTGCTTTCATGACATTGCAAAGTACAAACGCGTCTATAAGATTGAACTCAGCGAAAGCAATGTGGGCGGACCCGTCAAAAAAGTAGCTTACATCGATCTAATGAACATCGCTGACCCCAAGCGCGTAGCTAAAAAACCTTTGAACAACGGGGTTCTCACATTTCCATTCTTCACCATTGAAAATGTCGATGTGTATGACGAAAAGCACATTGTTGTTGGGAACGACAATAATCTTCCATTCTCATCGAGCAGAGAGCCTAACAAAGCCGATGACAATGAATTTATTCTTTTAGAAGTCACCGAATTTTTAAACGCCAAATAAGTGCTTGCAAGGCTCAAGGTTTAAAAGCCTTGGGCTTTTTTTATTGTCACAAAAATATAACAAGAGTTTCATACCGCTGACATTTTGCAAGGGCACACTCTCCATACAACATTAAAAATGGAGTGTATATGGCAATCGTGGCAGAAGCAGTTGAGCATCAATATATTGAACTATCTTCTCCGATTAGACACCACCATCCGCTACACATAAGGCCAACAATTGGTGGCATACAAAAGCCAGCTCCTTTATCACTTGACGTCACATGGGCCAAGCATCTTGATGAAGTCAGACAAGCACAACGCTTGCGTTACGATGTGTTTTCTCAAGAAATGGGCGCACGCATTCAATCCTCAATTGCAAAGCACGACATCGATATCTTCGATAATTTTTGTGAACACTTAATCGTTAGGGATTCCAACACGCAAGAAGTTGTTGGTACTTATCGCTTGTTGACGCCCTCTCAGGCTAATCGCATTGGAAGCACCTACACCGACACAGAATTTGATTTGATTCGACTGAGAAATATTCGATCACGCATGGTTGAATTAGGCCGCAGCTGTGTTCATCCCAACTATCGCCAAGGCAGCGTCATCATGGCGTTGTGGGGCGCACTTGCTGAATTTATGGTTAGAAACCAATTGGACATCATGATTGGGTGTGCAAGTATTCCGATGATTCACCAAGGTATTTTTAATGGTGACTATGCAACAAGTATCTGGAACAAACTCAAACAAAAATATTTAGCACCGATTGATTTACAAGTAACACCACGTTATGCGCTGCCATTGGATCGTTTTCAATCCAATCTAAGTATTGACCCGCCTCCTCTGATTAAGGGTTACTTACGTATTGGCGCCAAACTACTCGGCCCACCCGCATGGGATCCAGATTTCAATACAGCCGATCTTCCCATGATGATGCGATTGGATGACATGCCATCTCGTTACAGAAAACACTTTTTAGGTGAATAATGCATTACAGAGCCATATTTATATCTGATCTGCATTTAGGAACGCCTGGATGCCAAGCCGACGCCTTGCTCGATTTTTTAAAAGAAAACTCAAGCGACAACCTTTACTTAATTGGCGACATCATTGACGGATGGCAGTTAAGACGAAAATGGTATTGGCCGCAGGCGCACAACGATGTGGTTCAAAAATTACTTAAGCGCGCACGCAAAGGAACAAAGGTCATATTTGTTCCAGGTAATCATGACGAGTTTGCGCGTGAATTTGTCGATCATCATTTTGGCGGCATAGAAGTACTTGATCACGCTTCACACACATTGCTCGACGGTAGAAAGCTTTGGTTGGTTCATGGCGACTATTTTGATGCGGTAGTTCAATATGCCAAATGGCTGGCGATTGTCGGCGACTACCTGTATGAATTCACCCTGCGGATGAATCGTCACTTCAATCGCGTTCGTGCGCGGTTGGGGATGCGCTATTGGTCCTTATCGGCCTATTTAAAGAATAAAGTCAAAAAAGCGCTTAACTTTATTACTGACTTTGAAAATGCAGTCGCGCATGAGGCTAAAAAACGTGGCTTTGACGGCGTGGTCTGCGGTCATATTCATAAAGCCGAAATGCGTGAGATTGAAGGTATTTTGTATTGTAACGATGGCGATTGGGTTGAAAGCCGATCTGCACTGGTGGAACACGTCGACGGCAAACTGGAATTGATCTATTGGGATCAGGATCTAGAAGACATCCCGCTGCCCTTGCCTATGCCAGCCTTTGATGTTGCCATGACTCAGGCTAAAGTTGAAAGCCTAGCGCTGCTAGCTCCCATTATGGCGAAGCAGGCAAAGATCGATCAAGATCGAGTTGTATCCGCAGTTGAATAACTTGGGCTAAGGTTTTTCTATTTAGGCCGACAGAATGCATGTGTTCTAGCTTATGCAATTTGGCAATTACAGCGTTTAATTTTAAAATATCGATTAACGAGTTAATAAAAGTCTGATCTGCAAAATAAAGAATATCTTTGCTGCGTTCTTTTGAATGTTGATCTATATATTGAAGTGCTAACGGAAATACTTTTGAATCACTTGCAATGGCTGACGTAAAAAAATTAGATTTAAATTGGATGGGTTGCGTTCCATCGGTACTCGTGCCTTCAGGAAACACCGCCACACTCATTCCCTGACGAAGATATTGTGAGGCCCTTTCAATCGAATTGAGCATCGATTTTTTTGACTCTCGGTTCACAAAAATAACACCACAGGTGTGTGCAATTTTACCAAATACGGGCCACTCCAATACTTCACTCTTGGATATAAAAATACTTGGCCTGTATGCATGAATCACCAATATATCAACCCAAGATAGATGGTTTGCAACGTACAAACCAGGACCTATTGAATCTATCGATTGATCGTTGGGTTGAATGTTTAAATGGATCGATAAATGATGAAGCAAGGTTTTTGCCCATCGACTCGATTGCTCCAATCGATACTCTATGGGTTTGCGATGCAAATAAAATCTGCATCGCCCATAAAACCACACCACCGAACAACCGACACGTATTGCTTTATAAACAACACGAATGTCGGAGAGTTTCATTTATTCTTAGAAAAGGTCTTGGGCGGCAATACGCCCTTGATCACCGCTTGTCCAATAGCAAAGAAGATATCGGTGTTATCTTGAACACCCGTAAATGCCCAAGCTCCTGGTCCCATCGCTGATAGAGGAATGTCAGATGCAGTATGCACCCCGCTGTTACCAGGGACCTGTCCTGTCACAGTAAATCCACCTTGCGCATCACGCGCCATTGGATCGACTGGATAAGCCGATAAGGGTTGAGATTTAATAAGAGGTTGCTGGCTGTCTTGCAATGGCAAGGGGTTGGTTCTCCAATCTTCGGTGCGGTCTGAATTTCCACCGTACCCCACTAACAAACGGTAGTCGATATCTGTACTCTGTGGATATCCATCCGCACCGATTTTGTATTTAGGAAAACCTGCCTTTTCATAAACACCAACGACTTGATCGCGCACGTTGGAAACGCCACCTGCTTTAATAAGATCTTGAAGTTTGGCATCGCTCACAGTGGATGCCCCGATCAAAGCGACGCCCGAACACTCGTGGTCGGCGGTCACGATGACCAAAGTTTCGCCATTCTTTTTTGCAAACTCTTGGACCACAGCAATGGCCCTATCAAATTCGATGGTATCTAAAATCCATCTTTCGGTATCCATGTTGTGCGCTTGTTTATCAATCGATGCGCCTTCAACCATCAACACAAATCCTTTTTTATTTTTTTCTAAAACAGCCAGTGCCTTTTGTGTCATCTCATCGAGCATGGGTTGATCGGGAAAACCAAAATCATCAACAACGCGACCCTTGATACCTTTTGCAATGTTTCTTCTGCCGTCAATCTTGTCTAATGCCACGTTCATGTTTGAGTATGAAAAAAGACCCAGCAGCTGATTGGTCTTGCTGATATCAATGGCGTCTAAAGAGGTTTTGTCGGATACATATTTAAAGCCTGACGCTTGAAAGTCACCGATTAAATCACGTTCCTTATCAAGCTTTCCTGCAGATGCGCCCCACTTTTTTACAATTTCAGAGGTATGTAATTCGGAATCGGAAAAAGCATAGTCATTGCTGTCGCTTCGTGCAGACCCAGGCGTTGAGGCTGGCAAAAACCATTTGCGACCACCGCCCATTAAAACGGAGAGACCGGTGAGTTTTCTGTCATCAAAAAATTGATCCACAATGCCAGTACCTGCACCGCGATTGCTTGTATGAATCGCGTTGGCCGCAGGTGTCGCGTCAAAAACATCGGATGTTGTCACCAAGCCTAAAGCTTTACCTTGTGTGCGATGCAAGTATTCGCTTAAATACTCAATTCGTGGATTGTCAAATGCGTTCGTTGTGTCGTCAGGGAAAACACCCTCTTCGTTGTTATTTCCTTTGTTACCCGACACATATGCCGCCATACCTGGCGCTGAGTCAGTAATCAAGGAATTAAGGGATGAGGTTTTGACTTGACCAGATATGGGGAATTGATCCATAGCCAAGGGCTTAATGGCATGCCCTTGTGCGTAGCCACCCGACACAATACGAGCAGCTGTGCGCTGTGCCGCGCCCATACCATCACCTAGCATGATGATGATGTTCTTTACCTTTTGGCCGCCTGCATGTAAGACCACCACTTCAAATTGACCTTTAGCCGTCACTTGTTGACCATCCGTTTGCTGAGCTCTCACTTCAAAAGTGTGCACGCCCGCTCTGGACATTGAAAAAGAGCGAATCGTTGCAATGCTCGCGTTTTTAGGAGTTAATGCGGTACATCCTGTTTGACAACTTTTTAATGCAACTGTATGTTCAATCCGTATGCCGTTGACATAAAACGAGGCTTGTGTAATGGATTGCGCTGCATCATCGGGCCTAATCGTCGCTTGCAAATCAAATCGTTGGTCAGGCAAGAACCTCGCAACGATGGGGGCTGACTGGCCCGTAGAAAATAATTCACTCGGTGGTGTTAAACGTGAAACAGTGGGTGCTGCCGATGCAACGCCCAAAATACCAAGTCCACATGTAAGAAATAAAGATTTAAGGAGCGATTGTTGGTAAGAGATAGGTTTTTTCATGGTCGTTTTAAACATTCAATGTTGATGACGGTGGTTTTGAGATGTAGAAGAAATTTCTTGAATGGATTGAGGATCCACATGAATGCGTATCCATGCAACCGATCCATCTTGTAATTCGTAACGTTCAGCAAAAATCTTGCCCTGCACCGTAATGGC
Source organism: Betaproteobacteria bacterium (assembly GCA_009921265.1). Lineage (GTDB taxonomy): Bacteria > Pseudomonadota > Gammaproteobacteria > Burkholderiales > Burkholderiaceae_C > Limnohabitans. The sequence goes on from RFYV01000023.1 coordinate 10,484, forward strand.
CCCACTCACGTGCGGAATCACCCAATTTTTTTGGCTTTGATCCAATACAACCAATGTGGTTGAAGCGGGCATATCATTGGCTGTACCATCTGCGTGTTCACTCATTTGAATGGGTCTAGGTGACAACCAAAATTGACCAACATTAGGGCCCTCACTTTGAACCATGTAACCCGTGAGTTGCACTTTTTGGTTATGAACTGATAAAACATCTTTATTGAATTTGAGACCCTTAGCCCCCACTGGCATTTCAAAAAACTGGTTAAATGAAATAGGCTGATAGCCCAAATCACTGGCGCGAGCACTGAAAAAAATTGCATAGAGAACTAAAAACCTAATAAGAGAAGTACGTTTAATCATCTTGATAGATTAACCACTTAATGTGACACTAATTTGACATCGGAATTTCACGAAAGTGTCATTGATATTTGTTCTAGTCAGATAAATGAATCCTTTTTAATATGTCTAAAGGCTTTTACACGCTCATAGCGGCTCAATTTATATCTGCATTGGCAGATAACGCATTGTTATTGATTGCCATTGCGATCCTCGTTGAATGGGGTGAGGCCAGTTGGTGGATCCCCTTACTCAAAGCCATGTTTACCCTATCGTATGTATTCTTAGCGCCTTGGATGGGTTTAATGTCTGATCGATGGCCCAAGCACCGCGTGATGCTGATCGCCAACCTCATCAAGCTTGGAGGGTGCATTGGCATGATCCTTGGGCTCAACGTGATCGTGTGCTTTTCTGTTGTTGGATTGGGTGCGGCCTTGTACTCGCCCGCCAAATACGGATGGATCACAGAAGTAGAACCGCCCGATCGACTGGTGCGCGCCAATGGGTGGATTGAAGTTAGCACTGTGAGTGCTGCCATCTTTGGCATTACGCTGGGCGGTTTACTCATTAGTGATTCATTCACGCATTTGCAATGGGTTGTCCTCTTCAAAGAGACACTTCAATCAAGCCATAGTTTTTTGATACAACTCGCAATGATTGCGACGCTTTACATCACCACCCTGGCACTTAATTTTTATATACCTCCAAGCCTTAAAAAATATGCTCACCTTTCATTGGAATTAAAAAAAGCACTTCAACAATTTTTTATGGATCAATTACGTCTTTGGAACGATTTTGAAGCCAGCATTTCTCTATCGGTAACCACTTTATTTTGGGGTATTGGCGCTGTAATGCAACTATTGATTTTATCCTGGGCCCAACAAATATTAGGGCTTGGAATGGACCAAGGCGCCTATCTACAAGGATGCACGGCCTTAGGGGTAGTAGTTGGCGCTTGGATGGCGGCCCAATGTATTTCATTAGAACGCGCAAGCAGTTTATTATGGCTAGGCGTTTTGTTAGGAGCGGTTCTTCCGTTGCTCAACTATATTTCGAGCATCAAAATAGCAGTTGCCACAACAATTTTTGTCGGAGCTATCTGTGGGTACTTTATTGTTCCCATGAACGCCTTACTTCAACACAGAGGCGTTACTTTGCTCAGCGCTGGTAAATCTATTGCCATTCAAAATTTTAATGAAAATGCCAGCGTGTTAACGATGATGGGAATCTACAGTTTACTTTTATACCTGCAACTGTCGATCGATCAAATGATCGTGATTTTGGGTGTATCGATTGGCCTGTGCATGTTGTTGATTTTGCTTAGGCATCGATTGGCGACCAATTCCAAAATATTCAAAACCAAGGTTCTGTAGAGCAACAGGATCGTACAGATTTCTGCCGTCAAAAATAATCGATTGCGAGAGTTGCTTGGCAAGGACGTCAAAGTTGGGGCTGCGAAATGATTTCCATTCCGTCATGATGACCAACGCATCAGCATCTTCGGTCGCATGGTATGCGTCGCTACAGAATTCAATATGAGCCCATAACTCTGGAGCTTGGGACAAATCATCTTGGATGGCTTCCTGTGCGTTTTCAGTGGACACTGGATCAAATGCCTTCACTTTTGCGCCTCGCTCGAGTAATCCCTTAATCAATACCCGACTAGGAGCCTCGCGCATATCGTCAGTTTCCGGTTTAAACGCAAGTCCCCAAACCGCAAAGGTAAGCCCACGCATATCCTCACCATACTGCAATATCATCTTTTGTAAAATTCTATTTTTTTGTTGAAAATTGATATGTTCAACGCTTTGCAACAATGAGAGCACCTGTCCATTGTCATGGGCGACTTGCTGCAGTGCCTGCACATCTTTAGGGAAGCAAGAGCCGCCATAACCCGCACCTGCATATAAAAAACTGTATCCAATTCGTGGATCCGATCCTATTCCCATTCGAACGGACTCGATATCGACGTCAAGCACTTCAGCCAAATTAGCCAGTTCATTCATAAATGATATACGCGTAGCCAGCATCGCATTGGCTGCATATTTTGTCATTTCTGCCGCACGATTAGACATCACCAATGTTCTGTCGTGATGTCGATTGAATGGCGCGTAGAGTTGACGCATTTTTGACAACGCTACGGCACCCATCTCGTCTTGAGAATAACCTAGAACAACTCGGTCCGGCCTCATAAAATCTTCAATCGCAGCACCTTCTTTTAAAAACTCTGGGTTTGAAATGATTGAAAATTTATAAGCAGCGTCATTATTTTTTTCTGATGCTTGAAGCATGCCACGCTCATTCAATTCTTGATTAATCACATTTGTAACTTTTTCGGCAGTTCCAACAGGAACGGTTGACTTATTAACAACCACCTTATCATTTTTCATCCAATGGCCGATATCTTTTGCAACACTTAAAACATAAGTTAAGTCGGCACTTCCATCGCTCGCTGGTGGCGTACCAACCGCTATAAAAATAATCTCGCCATGTTCGATGGCTTTAGAAGTATCACTGGTAAATTCAATCCTTCCATCCAACCGATTGCGGTGGATCATCTCATCTAAGCCAGGTTCATAAATAGGCACAATACCACTATTCAAGCTGCGTATTTTTTCTGTTGCGATATCTAAACAAATCACATGATTACCCAATTCTGCCAAACAAGTACCCGTTACTAATCCGACATACCCTGTTCCAATCACTGTAACTTTCATTTGAATTCCTCTGTAAAAATAACAAACACAGCGTTTGTTAGTTGAGAGTATTCATTGACTGTGTGAAAGTGATGTGAACAATTTGTGTCATTTTTTTGTCAGTCATGCGCGAATTATTTATCTCTATTGAGGCATCTCAAACAAAGCCTGACCCATCTTGAGCCTTAATCCCTCCTCAATACCTGATGCAAACTTGAACCCTTGTGGTACGAACATGAGGATTGTGGATCCATGTTCAAACCATCCCAGCTCTTCGCCTTTGCCAAAATTAATATCACAAGCAATTTCAGTTTTACCTTGGTAACGGGTATGAAATACAGTATCAATACCGTGTATGCGAATGCTCGCAACGAGCACGGCGGCCACAGGAACCAACCCAATGAGATGCTTTCCTCTAGCAGTCGTCATCTTTAAATAGGCTCTTTCGTTTTTGCAAAAAAGTTTTTTAATGCGATTTAATGCAATTGGATTGACATTCCAAGTGTCCCCACTGAAATATCGAATGTGCTGAATCGATCCATCAGCGGGTGCGTGAAAACGGTGATACATCGCTGAAGTGATCCTAATCGTCATAAACATGCCGTTGCGCCATTGCTCAATAGGCTCCTCGATGCCCAACAAATCTTCTAATGTGTAAGGAAACCCTTTGGCTTGATAGACCAATCCGTCCACCACCGTGCCCAAAGCACCCACAATACCGTCACACGGACTCACCATTATTTTTTCATCGACATCAATAGGGCGTGCATGGGGCTTCAATTCTCGGACAAACAAGTCATGCAAACTAACAAAGTTTGTCTTTTTAGCCTCATCCAGATCAATATCGGTAAACAACTTCCACACGGCAATTGAGACATTTTTAATCCAAGGGGTACGAATCTTGCTGAACCAACCCATGAAATGGGTGAGCGTGATCCGAGGTATTCGGTTGGTTAATAAGAAGTTGAGATCTTCTTGACTAAATATTTTTCGCACAAATTTTTGAACTGTCATCATTTCTTCATCCAATAGTCATACAAATGGGGCTTAAGGAGAACTTGTTATATGTTTGAAACCATTTCTGCATCGTCTTTTGCGATTTTGAGTCTTTTGATGGCTACGTTGCTGATCCTTCGGATCAAGCAAAGGATTGAGTTGTCGCTCGCCAAACAACCAGGCTTGAGCGGACACTTGCGATGGGCTAAAAGAATAGCGGGTTGGTTGCCTGGATATTCGTATCCGCACAATACGTGGTTCAGTGTTGATGATGCGCCTGCTGACGTTTCTACAAAACGACAAAGAGCGCTTCATGATTTGGGTGAACGACTTCGCAACAAAAGTCCATTGACATTGGCACAAACACAAGCTGTAAAGCCGATGATTTCTGATTTGCAATTTATCAGCCAATACAGAATCCCTTTTCAATTTCGCGAAGTGCTCACTCAACAAGTTCAAATGGGAAGCTTCTGGGCAAGCAGCGAAGGCGTTCATCTGATTGACCTGGATGGCAACAAGTACATCGACGTGACGGGTTCTTATGGCGTTAATTTGATGGGTCAAGATTTTTACAAAGCCTGTATGCAAGAAGGCATCGATTTGGTTAAAAATTTGGGGCCTGTGCTGGGCTCTTACCACCCTTGCGTTTTGGAAAATGTTCAAGCGCTTTGTAAAATTTCTAACAAGGACGAAGTTTCGTTTCACATGTCCGGCACTGAAGCGGTGATGCAAGCAGTGAGGCTCGCTCGCTACCATACGGGTAAGAAAAAATTGGTCAGGTTTGCAGGCGCTTATCACGGTTGGTGGGATGATGTGCAACCAGGGCCTGGGAATCCCATGCCCCCATCCGACCATACACTGACTCTGCGCGAAATGCACGAGTCCACTTTGCGTGTATTGAATCATCGAAGTGATATTGCTTGTGTATTGATCAACCCCTTGCAAGGCATGCATCCCAATCAAGCAGCACCCACTGACTCCACATTGGTCGATGCAAAACGTCACGCACACTTTGACAGAATAGCTTACACCCAATGGCTTGAACAACTCAGAGAAGTATGCACAAGAAAAAACATTGCATTGATTTTTGATGAAGTCTTCATGGGCTTTCGATTGGCCAGGGGCGGTGCTCAAGCCTATTTCAATATCGATGCCGATTTGGTTACCTACGGAAAAACATTGGGCGGCGGCTTGGCCGTTGGCGTAATTTGCGGAAAATCTAAATGGATGAAACGCTTTGATGACAGCAAGCCTGGACAAATCTGTTTTGCAAGAGGTACCTTCAATGCCAACCCTTATGTGATGGGCAGCATGAATGTGTTTTTGAAGCAAATCTATAAACCTCAGATCAGCGCTCTTTACGAAACTCTGGATGCGACTTGGGAGCGTCGACTCAAACAAATGAACCAACGATTGAGAGATGAAAAATTGCCGCTCCAAGTAACGGGTATGTCGACTGTATGGACTATATTGTATGAAGTGCCCAGTCGTTACAACTGGATGTTTCAATATTATTTGCGCGACCAAGGTATTGCACTGAGTTGGGTGGGTACGGGTCGCATGATCTTTAGTTTGAATTTCTCGGATCAAGATTTTGAACAATTCATGAATCAATTTGTTCTTGCGGGCCACCAAATGGCTAACGATCAATGGTGGTGGACACCGCAAGGTCAAACTAATCAAAAAATCAGAAAACTCATATTTCGTGAAGTTTTGAAAGAAAAATTCAGTTGAATTCAATGTGATTTGATATGACCCATGGGGTCAATCAACTCACCACGTAACAAATAGACGGGCGACTTGTAATACAACTTGATGTCATGGAATGGATCGGTCATGATCTTGAATCCCCAGGCCAAGCCCGCTTGTAAATTTTCTTTGACCCACAATTGCAAAACACGAAAGACGAGTCCCGCAAGACCTAAAAATAACCATGCCATCCCCGTCATGCGAATGGGTGTGTCCTCATAAGCTTCGGGAACCGCCCAAGTTAAATACTGTGGCATAAAGTAAGCAACGACAGGAATCAAACCGCAAATGGTTAACAACACAATTTTGCGTTGTAAGTTGTAGCCTACTTTGATTTCTTCTTTGTATTCATGTGTAGCTTGATTGACTTCATCAAAACCTTTGGGCTCAAAAAAGAAATGACCAATTTGGCGAGTTGTCATCGATACCAACCAAGCGACAAGACCTGCAATCACGGGGTCAATAAAAAGATAAGCGTAGGAGACTAAAAACGAAATTGCACTGATTAAATGCAAGGATTGGTTGATGCGACTGTGATGGTAATAGCGGTGATCGTCCCAGCGTTGTGTTCTGAGCGTTTCAAAAAAATCTTGCATATAATCTCCTAATGATTGAGTGAATAACCTAATCACTATGCCCCAATTACATGAAATTTTGATGACACACCATCATCAAATATTCACAAAACAGTCATCAAACTGTTGCAATTGAGTGGCAAATTAGAGGGTATGAACTTCCACTCTTCTATACATGTTCAAAAAATAGCTGGCGAGCATGCCACTTTGCGAATCGCAGTGGTTACAGAGACTTACCCCCCCGATATCAATGGTGTTGCACACACCCTATCCAAAATTGTTGCAGGTCTCAAATCAAACGACCATGTGGTGTGGCTTGTGAGACCCCGTCAAGGTACAGGCGATTTACAAATATCTGAAGACAAATTTCAAGAAGTTTTTGTCAAAGGTCTGCCCATCCCCTTTTATAAACAATTGAGAATGGGTTTGCCCGCCAAAAAAGAATTGACACGCTTATGGACGCAACATCGTCCCGATTTGGTGCATATTGCCACCGAAGGACCCTTGGGATGGTCGGCACTCAAAGTGGCGCAAAAACTCAAATTACCCATCAGTACAGATTTCAGAACCAATTTTCATGCATACAGCCAACACTACGGTATTGGATGGCTCAGAGGCGCCATCATGGCTTACATGAAAAAATTTCACAACGCAGCGCATAGCACCATGGTTCCAACACTTGCTCTCGAGCAAGAGCTGTCCTCCCTCGGGTTTGAACGCTTGCACGTTGTTCCACGTGGTGTTGATACCGATCTCTTCTCGCCCGATAGACGGTCCGATGCATTGAGAGCATCATGGGGTGCCACACAGTCCACTCAAGTGCTGATTTGTGTTTCGCGCTTAGCGCCCGAAAAAAATATGCATTTAGTCGTTAAGGCCTATCAAGCGTTAAACGCAAAAAACACAGATACAAAACTTGTCATCGTTGGCGATGGACCTATGCTCAATACTCTCAAAAATTTAGCACCTGACGCTATTTTTGCTGGATTTAAAACGGGCGAAGAACTCGCCATGCATTACGCGAGCGGAGATTTATTTGTTTTTGCAAGTCTTTCCGAAACTTTTGGTAACGTCACACTCGAAGCCATGGCCAGCGGCTTACCCATTGTTGCCTTTCGACACGCGGCAGCAGGAGAAGTCATCACCAGCGGAATTCACGGCATTTTGGTTGAACCAGGCGACGAGTCGCAATTTATTTCATCGGTTGCAAGCTTAGGTGGCGTCGAGCAACAACGCATATTTATCGCCAAAGAAGCCAGATCCAAAGCGCTGTCGATGAGTTGGGCTTCCATTCTCAAAAAAACCGAAGATGTTTTTTATGAAGTGGTTAACTAAGATGCGAGTATTTCTACTGATGGTTGTTCGAAAAATTAAATCAATCAAGCTTAATTTTTCAGACGAAACAAAAACCTATAAAGATTTTTAAAAGTAACTCAATATCTCAACAGTTATTGCTTGGGAGGCTTGGGCATACTTTATAATCTTCAGATGCCCATAGACAAACCCCTAGCCGCTATCGATTTAGGTTCCAATAGTTTTCGAATGGAAATCGGCCGATATCAGCACGGCATTATTCAGCGTATAGAATACATCAAAGAAACAGTTCGCCAAGGTAATGGCTTGGATGAAAACAGAAATCTAACCGAAGAAGCCATGCAACGCGGTTGGGATTGTTTATCTCGCTTTGGTGAGCGTATCGCAGATTTCAAAACCAAACAGGTACGCGCAGTAGCCACACAGACCCTGCGCGAGGCACGCAACCGTGATGTCTTTTTAAAACGTGCCACCCAAACTCTCGGATTCCCCATTGAAGTGATCTCTGGTAAAGAAGAGGCTCGTCTTATTTACTTGGGTGTCTCTCAGCTCCTTCCACAATCCGACGAAAAGAGAATGGTCGTAGATATCGGTGGAAGATCAACTGAAATTATCGTTGGTAGAAATAAAGAATCCAAGCAAATGGAGTCCTACCGCGTGGGAAGCGTCGCATGGAGCATTAAATATTTTCCCAATGGTATTTTTAGTGCCGAATCATTCAAAAAATCAGAGGTTGCCGCAAAAGCTATTTTGGATGAAGCGGTTGCCAAGTACCCGCCTCACAAGTGGGATGTCGTTTACGGATCGTCTGGAACCATTGGCGCGGTTGCTGACGCACTGGCAATGTCTGGCTACTCTGGCACCACCATTACCAAAGAGGGGGTCCTATGGCTCATCAACACCTTGATACGCGCGCAATCGGTTGATCGATTGCGCATCGACGGACTCAAAGAAGATAGGAAAGCCGTCATTGGTGGCGGCCTATCGGTATTGAGTGCCTTAATGGATTTATTACAAATTGATAGCATGCAAGTTGCAGAAGGTTCACTGCGTCATGGCGTTTTGTACGACATGATTGATCGCGATATGGACGACACCGATATTCGTTCATCGACAGTCAAGCGCTTGGCTGTTTCCATGAATACAGACTTGGATCAAGGCGCTCGCGTATCTGCCATTGCACAATATTTTTTAGAACAAATTGATCCAGAGAGCGATCAAAAGGATCGGCTTCTTAGAAAAATCAAATGGGCCGCACAGTTGCACGAAATTGGAACGGCCATTTCACACTCTGACTATCACAAGCACGGCGCCTATATTTTGGACAACACCGACACCACTGGATTTGCCCAAACAGAATTGCACCGATTAAGCCTATTGGTTTTGGGTCATCGGGGAAAACTCAAAAAACTAGAACACAATCTTGACGATATCGACTTGGTCAAACAATTGTTAGCCTTGCGTCTTGCTGTTATTTTGTGCCATGCGCGTAGAGACCCCGACGTCGGCGATTTAAAAATCAACTGGAACAAAAATCAACCCAATAAATTCACATTAAAAGCATCTGCCAAGTGGCGAGAAAATTTTCCGCAATCGGCTCATTTGCTTTATATGGAAATGGACGCTTGGCAGCGCACGTCCTATAAGTTTGAATTTAAAAACGACTAATTAACGTCTCGTCGCACTGTATCGCTTCATCAAGGCTTTCTGCGCACTCAATGGTTTTCGATGTGCATCAGCATCAACGGGGTGATAAACCAAATCGTCATGCAATTGCCACGCGTCGGCGGTATCGGAAAGATAGGCAACCAAACATTCATCGATTATTTTTTGTTGCAGCTCTGGATTTGTAATGGGCCATGCCAATTCAATTCGACGCAACATGTTTCGATTCATCCAATCGGCACTTGACAGATAAAGCTTAACATCTTCATCGATCCTAAAATAAAACACACGCGAATGCTCTAAAAACCGACCAATCACAGAGCGAACTTTGATGTTATCGGTGTAGCCAGAAATTCCCGCAGGCAAAATACACGCACCTCTGATGATCAAATCGATTTGCACGCCTTTTTTGGATGCATCAATCAAGCATTGAGCCAAACGATCATCGGTGAGTGCGTTCATTTTTAAAACGATTCTGCCTTTTTTGCCTGCTTGCACTGCTTGGGCCACATCTTCAATAAACTCCATCATTTTGCTGTGCAGATGAAAAGGCGCAACAATCAATTGGTTTAATTGATTGAGTTTATTTTGGCTTGCGAGATGTAAAAAAACATCTTCCATATCGGATGTAATGGCAGCATCACAAGTTAAAAAACTCAAGTCTGTATACAGGCGCGCTGTTCGTGCGTTGTAATTTCCAGTTGATAAATGCCCATAGCGTCGTAAAATTTTTCCCTCACGACGCGTAATCAAAAGCATCTTGGCGTGGGTTTTAAGTCCAACCACACCATAAACAACTTGCGCACCAATGGACTCCAGTTGTTCGGCCCAGTTGATGTTGGCCTCTTCATCAAAGCGCGCTTTGAGCTCCACCACCGCTGTTACTTCTTTGCCCAGTCGAACCGCTTCGCGCAACAAATCCATTAACTCAGAGTCTGTTCCTGTTCGGTAGACCGTTTGTTTGATGGCTAACACTTTGGGATCGTTAACGGCTTCTCTTAACAAATCCAAGACGGCGCCAAAACTCTCAAACGGTTGATGAAAGAGAATATCTTTTTCTTTGATTTGTGAAAAAAGTGAAATGCCAGCAGTCAGTTGACGCGGATAAGTGGCTTGATAGGGCTTGAATAAAAGCTCAGGTCTTGCAGCCAAATCAATGACTTGATTGAGTCGTACCAAGTTAACGGGACCGTGCACTCTAAAGAGCGCCTGCTCAGGCAGTTCAAATTGATTGTTTAAAAAATCAGCCAAAAAATCTGAACAACCCGACGATACTTCTAAACGAACCGCATTTCCAAATTGACGGTTCTCTAAACCCCTGCGCAAAGCTGTTCTTAAATTTTTAACGTCTTCTTCGTCAACAGATAAGTCCGAATTGCGCGTGACCCTGAATTGAGAAAACTGCAATACATCACGATCAGGAAATAAATCCTTGAGATGCGAACGAATAATGCTTGAAAGTGAAACAACCATGGTTTGATTTTGAGAAATTTTTTGCGGCAGTTTGATAAAGCGCGGCAATACACGCGGTACTTTCACAATCGCAATTTCATTACTTCTTCCAAACGCATCTTTTCCACCTACGCGAACAATAAAATTAAGCGACTTGTTGGCCACTTGTGGAAATGGATGCGCGGGATCTAAACTCACCGGAATCAAAAGTGGTTTAACTTCTTGCTTGAAATAATTTTCTACCCAATTTTTTTGTGCTTGATTTCTCTCGCCGTGCGAAACAATTCGAATGTTGTTTTTTTCTAATTCAGGAATAAGGTCTTCGTTGTAAACGCGGTATTGCTCGTTCACCAGTTGATGCGCATGGTGCATTACTCTCTCGTAACTGGCTTGCGAAAAGGCACCTTTGCGATCTGTATTTTTAAAAGCCGTTAAATGCAATGACGCTCGCACTTCAAAATACTCATCCATATTGGACGACACAATACACAAATAACGCAAACGCTCTAAAAGCGGTACATCCACTCGCCTTGCCCAATCGAGCACACGCACATTGAAAGACAATATACTTTCATCCCTGTCAATCAAGGATCCACTGGATTTGGGCTTGATGAACGCAAGTGGTTCATCAACCATTGGTTTATGTGTACTCATACGGGTAAAGTTTGAATGTGATTCATGACAATCCAGTGACAAAATGATGACAAAACAAAATCAAATAACATTCAACACAAAAAAACGAATACAAATGAACTCAATTCAAAACCCATCAATTCTTTTCCAGCCCTATAAACAAGTGCCCCTAAGTTTATCCAATCGAATGGTCATGGCACCCATGACTCGCAATCGCGCAGTGGATCACAACACGCCCAACGCATTGATGGCCACTTATTATGGACAGCGCTCCAGTGCAGGTCTCATCATCACCGAGGGTGCATCGCCCTCGCCCAATGGTTTGGGTTATCCACGCATACCAGGGCTTTTTAACTCAAACCATGTCAATGCTTGGAAATTAATTACAAAAGCCGTTCATGACAAAGGTGGAAAAATAGTTGTTCAACTCATGCATGGTGGTCGTGTGGCCCATATTGCCAACCTACCCATGGGTGCCAAAGTGTTAGGCCCTACAAACGAGACGCTACCGGGTGAGATGTATACCGATGCTTTGGGCATGCAACAACACACGCCACCTCAAGCCATGACCTTAACAGATATCAAACATGCAATTGAAGAATACGCATTGTCTTGTCAATTGGCAATGGAAGCGGGTTTTGATGGCGTTGAACTTCATGCAGCCAATGGTTACTTGATAGAGCAATTTCTCAACGCCAATGTCAATCAAAGAACCGATGAATACGGAGGCAATGCAAACCATCGCAATCGTTTTGCCTTAGACATCATCAAAGCGTCAATTGCTGCCATTGGCAACAATCACGTGGGTATTCGAGTTTCTCCCTACGGTGTATTCAATAGCACGGGCGCATTTGAAGGCGTTGATCAGCAATACACTGACCTTGTCAAAGAATGCTCCAACTTAAAGTTGATGTATCTTCATCTGTTGGATCATTCGGCAATGGGTGGGCCTGAAGTGCCCGCATCACTCAAACAAACATTGCATGAACATTTCAAAGGAAGTTTGATATTGACTGGCGGCTTTGACCGTCAAACAGCTGAATCAGCGCTGGCACAAAACAAGGCTGATTTGATCGGCTTTGGTAAACCCTTTATTAGCAATCCCGATTTGGTTGAGAGGTATAAAGCCAATGCCGCACTCAATCCAACCGATAAAAACACTTTTTACTCATAGATCAACTAATGGGGTATTAAACATCGCCATTGATCACTATCGCTTGTAGTATTGAATCGAGTCAATAAGATAAGTCCATACTTTATAAATTGGAACTTATATGATTCAAGCGCAATGGTTAAACAGACTCTTCTTGATTGCAGGCATCACACTTTTAACAAGTTGTGGGCCTAATACTAAAATCTCATCAGACCCCTATGACGCCTCAAAAATTGAATTGAAGTCTCCCCCATCGGTCACCACGGACGGACGTCATACAGGCGCATTTGCAACAGGTGCATCACTCAATTTCAATTCAGAACTCAAACCCGTTGATCCTGCAACGACAAAATATGTGCAACTCGACACGACCCACAAAGTCATCGAAATTGCACCGGGCGTGCAATTCAGCGCATGGACTTTTGGCAATCAAGTGCCTGGTCCCGCAATTCGCGCGCGCGTCGGAGACAAAATTCATTTCAGCATGACCAATCGAAGCGATGAAACCATGCCCAATATGTCCATGGTTGTTGCACCCATGATGCACTCGATGGATTTTCATGCGGCAATGGTCTCACCACAAGACAAATACAAATCGATTGCACCAGGGCAAACGATTGAGTTTGAATTCACACTCAATTACCCAGGCATCTTTATGTATCACTGCGGTACACCCATGATTCTTGAACATATTGCCTCCGGCATGTATGGCGCAGTAATTGTGGAGCCCAAAGCGGGCTACCCGACACGCGTTGATCACGAGTACTTGGTGATTCAAAGTGAGTTTTATGTCAAACCCGATCCAACAGGTCACAAAGTGAACGGCGCGCCATTGTATGTGCTCGACGCAGATCGTTTGAAATCTTCTCAGCCCACTCACACCGTGTTCAACGGTGTTCACAATGGCATGGTTAAAAATCCATTGGCTGCAAAACCCGGTGAGCGAGTTCGATTGTTTGTTTTAAACGTTGGACCCAGTAAAACTTCGAGCTTTCACGTGGTGGGCACCATATTTGATCGCGTTTGGTTTGAAGGCAATCCCGACAATCAAATGAGAGGCATGCAAACAGTTTTGCTTGGGTCGAGCAACAGCGCTATTGTGGAAATGATGATTCCAGAAGCGGGCTCATACATCATGGTTGATCACCATTTTGCCAACGCATCCCAAGGTGCAATTGGTTTGATCTCCACATTAACGCAAGCCAAACCAGTGGACCTTGAACATCACAACATGGAAGCCAGTGCCATGCCGCAAGACCCCAACACCGTCCAAGGGAAAATGGCTTTTGAAAGCAAATGCTTGGCGTGTCACTCGATCGGTCAAGGTAAAAAATTAGGCCCTGATTTGGCTGGGGTTACTCAAAGAAGAAGTGATGCTTGGTTATCGCAATGGTTAGCAGCACCAGAAAAAATGTTGCAAACAGATGCCGCTGCCAAAATAATGCTCAAAGAATACAACAACATTGCAATGCCCAATCAAGGCTTGAGCAAAAATGAAATTGCACAATACCTTGCCTATTTCCATTGGATCGATCGCGACAAAAAATGAAATTCAATCGATTCACTACTGCGATCATCATCGCTTGGCTTCCAAGCATGGCACTGGCCTGTGGTCATTGCCTTGAGGATCGCATTGCAGCGGTTTATGATCACGCGCTGATGGCAAAAACAATCGCATTGAAACAAAAGATGCTTTACTTTGCTTGGGACGGACCCGTCAGTCGAGATGAGACCACACGACAACGCATACTGCGTCAATCTGCACTGGCCAGTGGTATCGCTGTGCAAAGTGTGCGTGTATCGATTGAACCTGCGACCATGGCAATGGCCTATGACCCACTCAAAACCAGTCCTAAAAAAATTGAATCGACGCTTGAGTTGATATTGTCTAAAGAAAAAATATTTTTAATGCCACTGCCCGCGCAGAATTAACAACCGTTGTGTAATTTCCATTGTTCTTCATGCTTCATGATTTTGGCAAACTCTGGCACCTTGCATCGCTCGATCTCCTGCTGACTCAGTGGTGTGACTTTGAGGCCATCGGACATCATGCTGGGATAAACACTTGTTGAAGCAGGGATCATCGAAACTAAAAAACCAAATACAACGATAAAAATAACAAGCGCTACATATTGTATCGATGATATCATTTGAATCGCTTGCCGATCCTTTAGTTCACAAACACCACCTGGGCATAACTGGGCCCTTTCTTTATTGACTAAATTGTAGAGCTTGCATCCAATACAAATACCAAAGGCTGATTCAAAAAACAAAAGCATTAAGCACAACAAACAAGTCAAAATATTAATGGGCCCACGAACGTTGTTAAACACAACGAGATATAACATCAAGGACGCTAATGCCAGACCGATGGTCCACGCAAATCTTTTTTGCGGCGCGCCAACGTACTCAGGTATTTGATTTTTCACAGCAAGCCGTCCCAAAATCAAGCTCGGTGAATATCTTGGGTTAATCAGTACTCGAATAAAAAAATCAATAAAAAAACCAACAATGACCCACTGCGTGGGACCAAAATCACCTTTGAGCCATGCGTGCATGAATGCAATCAAAGCCAAGAAAAATAAAATTCCTGCTCCCGCACGAGCCTCTCGCTCATTGAATACGGGTACAGGATAATCGGAGTGATCCTCTCCGAACTGAAAGACAGGATTATTCATCTATTGATGTTCAAGTCATGCGACCAATGGCACAACTGACATACGATTTGGCGTTAGCCAATCCTGCATCCAAGCCTTTTAATGACCCCTTTTCTGGGTAGCCCATGGATTTGAGTTTTATCGCAACCGCTTCTCGAATCGTCGGCTCACCCAAAAAGCGAACGCTTTGCTTTTCTTGATCGACGACCACTTGCTCAACGTCGGGTATCGCAGTTAACCCTTTGAGGATTGAGTTTTCACATCCGCCACACTTGAGGTTATCGATTTCAATTTCAATGGTTGTTTTCATGGTGATTTCCTTTTTGACGATTGACGCTTAATCATTTGAACGCCAAACAAAATTATCCACCTGTGTCGATTGCAATTCTTTGATCTATATCATCAAATATTGATGATTGGAGGTTTGGTGCGTCGATAGTACAACTCGTAAGCAAACATTCCACCCACCATAAAAACCACAAAGAATGCTGCTTTGAATTGACCAGCCGCTAATGAAACCAAGGCGGGCCCTGGACAAAATCCAGCTAAGCCCCAACCTGCTCCAAATAAAATCGCGCCGATCACCAAGGGCTTGTCAATGGAGCTCGATGCAGGCAAATGAAGCATGCCTCCTAAAAAATTAACTGTGCGTTTATTTGCCATTGCAAATGCAATGAGCCCAACAGCAATCGCTCCTCCCATCACGAGTGCCAACGAGGGATCCCATAGACCCGTGAGATCTAAAAATCCAATGACCTTTGCCGGATCGGTCATGCCTGACAAGATGAGTCCGATACCAAATACCAAGCCCACTAAAAATTCACTGATACGGTGTAGCATTTGTATTCCTTTAGATGAGGTGTTGAACCACATAAACTATTAAAAAACCAAAACCCATAAAGGTGAGCGTTGCGACCAATGAGCGAGGCGATAAACGAGACAAGCCACAAACGCCATGACCGCTGGTGCAACCCGAGCCAAAACGTGTACCAAAGCCGACCAATAAACCCGCAATTGCAATTGCGATGTATCCCGCTTCTATACGGGGCACTTGCACCCAATCGGATGGGAATAAGAAACCCATCGCAAAGGGTGCTGCAAACATGCCGAGTAAAAAAGAAATTCGCCATTCGATGTCGCCTTTTTTGGGCATCATCAATCCGCCAATGATTCCGCTAATACCTAAGATGCGACCATTAACCAAAATAAATGCAGCCGACGCGAGGCCCAATAGCACCCCACCCGCAAGCGAGGCCCATGGTGTAAAGTGATTCCAATCGATATTCATTTTTTCTTCTTTCCTGGTTTACAAAATTGTTCGTACATAACCTGAATGACAGCCATGGCTTGCGGACTGTTGATTTGGTAAAAAATGTTTTTGCCCTCTCGGCGCGTACTTACCAATTCTTCGTCCCTGAGCACGGTGAGTTGCTGAGACAAAGTGGGTTGGCCGATTTCTAAGATTTCTTCGATTTCGCCCACGCACAACTCACCCTTTGTCAATTGACAAATAATCATCAACCGATCGGGATTGGACAACACCTTCATCAGCTGACAAGCCTGACCTGCCGCGCTTTGCATTTGCTCCAACTCTAAAGATGCCGTCTTCATATATAAGCCTTTGATTATTAATTTTTAAATATTATATTGACATTTAATATATCTGTCAATATACTGTTAATTGCAGAACAAGGAATTACCATGCAAGCCAAAGAATTAAAGCCCACCATTCAGTCGTTTTTTGACAAAGCCACGTGGACATTTACATACATCGTGCACCAAGGCCCTGAATCGCCTTGCGCCATCATCGACTCTGTCCTCAACTACGACCCCAAGTCGGGACGTACACAAACCACGTCTGCCGATTTAGTCATTCAATATGTCAAAGAACACCAATTAAAGGTCGAATGGATCTTAGAAACCCATGCCCACGCCGATCACGTCAGTGCCGCCCCCTATTTCAAAAAACAAATGGGAGGAAAAATCGGTATTGGACACAACATCATACAAGTTCAAAAAGTATTCAAGCGAGTGTTTCACTTAGAACCCGAATTTAAATTAGACGGATCACAATTTGACACATTGATGCATCCCAACGAAGATTTCAAAATTGGCAACCTAACCGCCAAAGTGCTTTATGTTCCAGGACATACACCCGCATGCGTGGCCTATCAAATTGCAGATGCGGTATTTGTTGGCGACACCTTGTTTATGCCAGACGTCGGTACAGCGCGCTGTGATTTTCCAGGAGGTGACGCAAGCACTCTGTATAAGTCCATACAACAATTGTTGAGTTTACCAGTGCAAACACGTTTATTCATGTGTCACGATTACCCACCGACCGATCGGCCAATCGCTTATGAAACAACGGTTGCCGACCAAAAGTCAAAGAACATTCATGTCCACGACGGCATCACCGAAAATCAATTTGTAGATATGCGCAGCAAAAGAGACGCCACACTTGAAATGCCTGTTTTGATTTTGCCGTCCGTTCAAATCAATATACGCGCAGGCGAAATGCCGCCCAAAGAAACCAATGGCACGGCTTATTTAAAAATCCCTATCAACGCACTATAAGTCGTATCATGTTTTTAGCAGGCCCATCTTCCATCACTAGGAGTTCATTATGAAAAAAAATGTCGGCGGCATTGACCGCGCAATGCGTATCGTTGCAGGTATTGTTCTCATCGCTTTAGCCGCAACAGGTCAAATTGGCTCATGGGGTTGGTTTGGCGTCATCGTGCTTGCAACAGGTGCATTTAGTTTTTGCGGCGCTTACACCTTATTTGGAGCGAGTACTTGCCCCATCAAGCAAGAAGACAATACTGTCTGATAACAAAGCGCTTAACGCTTTGTCAGAGCAAGAAGTTGACCCCATCGGCATGACACCATCAGAATTGGTTCATAAAATTCGAAGCCTCATCAATAAGTATTGATTTAAATCAAATATTTTTTTTGCATTCATCGAATAATGAGTTCATCTAATAGTGAGGATGAATCATGAAGCACAGCAGCATACAAAACATTCAAGACGAACATGCATCTCTATCTGCGATGCTCCTATCGCTGCGCATGATGGTTAAACGGGGACCCAAGGATGAATCCACGCTCTTTTTTGATGTTTTAAGAGCCATGCTTTTTTACATCGATGAGGTCCCTGAGAAGCAGCATCACACCAAAGAATCACAATTTTTATTTCCAGCAATCGCTCGTCGATCCCTCACTTGTAAAGCGCTAATTGAATCATTAGAAGTGGAGCATCAAAAAGGTGAAAGCGCAGTGCGTGAGTTACAACACATGCTATTGGCATGGGAAATTTTGGGAGACTCCAGGCGTAAAGAATTTGAAGAAGCGGTTACACGCTATTTGGATTTTTATTTTCTACACATGAAGCAAGAAGAAACCATCATCATCCCCGAGGCACTCAAAGTATTAACCACCGATGATTGGCTGTTGATTGATCAAGCATTTGCCTACAACAAAGATCCCCTATCTAAAAACAACCAACGAGATCCTATTTACGATCGCTTATTTACAAAGATCGTGATGCAAGCGCCTGAACCGATCGGATTGGGTGCTCGTCATTGAACGCACCAAGGTGCTTGGTTATTGATAAGTGCGTGCCACAGGGCTAACGCAGAAAATACAAACAATAACAATCCTGCCAACCGTACGCCCCAAGTATCTGCTGGTTGACCCCAAACAGCATAAGATTGAAGCTTGGACCAAGCAACAGGACCAATCAGTAGAAATACAGAACTACTGAACGCAAAAACACCCATCACCACTGCGCCCTGCCAGGCTTGTCCTGTGAGTGCTGCCACCATCAATACGGAATAAAGCAAACCGCAAGGTAAAAAAGTCCACAACGCACCTGTCAAAAAAATAAGATGCAATTGAGTTTGTGTTGGACGATGGTTGGGCATGATCTTTTGCCAAACCCAACGCGAACCCCGAATAAAAAAAAGCGGCTGCTGCGCTTTCCACATCAAGACCACACCGAGCATCATGGCCAACACATGAAACAAACTCCACAAATGCCTGAGCGCCACTTGATGAACACTCAGGTCGCCTATCCATTGAATCGACAAGGCCGCTACTGCGCCTAAAGCTGCATAACCAACGACACGCCCCATCTGAAATATCATCCATGCGCGTGTGGATTGTTTGCCTGCTGTTTTTGCAATCATAGCGCAGGGAGCCGCGCACATGACCAAGCAATGGGGTCCACCCATGAGTCCCATCCATAAAGCGGTCAATAACAAAGCCAACAACATTAAATGATTTTAGAGAACTTAACTCGGTTGATATCGTTTTGAAGATAGCGATCAAAAACCATGGCGATAGCGCGCACAAAAAACCAACCCTTGTCGGTCACTTCAATGCTTTGGTCGGTCAAATCAATCATGTCATCTTCTTGAAAAATTTGTAGTAATTTTAATTCTTCGGCAAAGTACTTTGAAAAATTCAGTAAATGCGATTGCTCGATATCTTCAAAATGAACCATCCCTTGGCACATCAAACCCATGATAATCGCACGCCTGACTAAATCATCGCGCGTTAACGCTAAGCCTTTTACGATGGGCAATTTACCGTGACTCAACAAGTCTTGGTATTCCTCAATGGTTTTTGCATTTTGACTATACGTAGCACCAACTTTTCCAATGGCCGAAACACCCAAGGCCAATAAATCTGCATCGGGTTGCGTGGTGTAGCCTTGAAAATTTCGATGCAGCCGCCCTTGCCGTTTTGCTTTAGACAAATCATCGGTGGGTAATCCAAAGTGATCCATTCCTATATAGACATAACCCTCTTCTTGTAATCGCTTCAATCCAATATTCAACATGGTCACTTTGAGTTGAGCATTGGGCAAGTCCATAGAATCAATCCGACGCTGTGATTTAAATCGTTGAGGCAAGTGTGCGTACGCATACAAAGCAATGCGATCGGGTCGCAAACGAATCACTTCGTTGATCGTTCGATTGAATGTTTCTATAGTCTGCATTGGCAGGCCATAGATCAAATCAAAATTGGTCGATTCAAAGCCTAATTTGCGCCCTTCCATCAACAAAGACTCCACCGAATCGGTGGATTGAATTCGATGCACCGCTTTTTGAACAGCGGGCTCAAAGTCTTGAACGCCTAGGCTCAATCGGTTAAAACCCAACTCGCGCAGCGTGCTCAAGCGTGCGGTATTGATGGTCCTGGGATCGATCTCAATTGAAAATTCGGCTTGCTCGTTCCAATTAAAACCCGCTTTGAGCATGCCCATGAGTTCGCGCAATTCCTCGTCGCGATAAAACGTTGGCGTGCCCCCGCCCAAATGTAATTGTGATACCTTTTGTCCACGACCTAAATGCGTCAAAGTCATATCAAGTTCAAGTCGCAGCAATTGAAGATACGTCAGCGCCCTGTCGTATTGCTTGGTAATAATTTTGTTACACGCACAGTAGTAGCAAAGTGAAGCACAAAATGGAAGATGGATATACAAAGAAAGTGGTAGTCTATGCACCCCAATACCAAGCTTGCGTTGCTCAAGGGCCTGAAGGTATTGTTCCAAGCCAAAAGCATCTACAAAACGATCAGCCGTTGGGTAGGATGTATAGCGCGGGCCAGGAACGTCGTAGCGCTTTAAAAGATCAGGGTTTAGAATGAGCACAAGTCGTCCATTTCTTAGCCTCTACTGTGCATCTTGTGTTAGTCTTAGTCTTTGCTCTATATCAAAGGTTCTTTGTTTAAAACAATTTTTTACCTATGAATCCTTCTGAAATCAAAATCGCTTGCTCCAATTGCAATCTTCGTGAATTGTGTATGCCTGTGGGCTTAAGCACTCAAGATCTTGAAAAAATTGATCAAATCGTCTCCATTCGTAAAAAAATAAAAAGAGGCAGCCCCTTATTTTCAAATGGGGATCCATTCACATCGTTATTTGCGATACGTACAGGATTTTTCAAAACATCCATTGCCACCGAAGACGGTCGCGATCAAGTCACTGGTTTTCAAATGGCTGGTGAAGTGATGGGCCTTGACGGTATCGTCAGCGATAAACACACGTGCGACGCGATTGCCCTTGAAGATGCAGAAGTCTGCGTCATGCCCTTTGAGCGCATCGAAGACTTGTCGCGTCAGGTGGTTTCACTTCAACACCATGTACACAAAATCATGAGCCGTGAAATTGTGCGCGAACATGGCGTGATGCTTTTATTGGGAAGCATGCGAGCCGAAGAGCGATTGGCGGCTTTTTTACTCAACCTGGTTCAAAGACTTCACTCCAGAGGTTTTTCAAGATCCGAGATGGTATTGCGAATGACGCGTGAAGAAATTGGCAGTTATTTGGGTTTAAAACTCGAAACCGTTAGTCGCACGTTTTCAAAATTTGCAGAAGACGGAATCATTGACGTAAAGCAAAGGCATTTGATCATTCTCAAACCCGATGACTTGCAATTGATTGCCAACTCCACTCAGTGCAACTAAGTTGATAAAGTCTGTCACCGCGTTTGCTTTACTTCGTGGGCACTGCGTGAGAGCAAAGACGTTAACGCGCTTGAGCAGGCACAAATAGCCCAAAAAACAAAAAAAGAAATCGCGTAGACTGTTTTCCTTATCTCGGGTTGATTCAATCCCAAAAAATGAATGTCTTGCGGATCTAAAAAACCAAAGACCAGCATCTCTAAAAAACTGGCCATTAAAAAAGAAGGCCACAAAATCCACATGCTGTAGCGCAAAATCATTTTTGCCTCCTTATTGTTTTTAAAAAAACTTAACGCGCAATGGTCACATGAGTTGGAGTGGCCGCATGATTTCGCGCTTGCTGTGCTGGCACCCAATTTCTTTCTAACGATGGAACAACGGGCTCTGCCGTATTCATCACCGCGTCACTACCTGAAAATGCAATGTATGCCGTTGCTATTGCAGCAATGACAACCACCAGAGGGCCAGAAATAACCATCCAGACCATTCCATAACGCCACCAAGGGCGAGAATTATTTTGAATCAATACTTGCATAAGGTCTCCAATGACTCAATGTGGAACGAGAAAAACAGAAGCTTCGGTCACTTGTGCAGCAATGTCAACGGCTTGAATATGGAACCAAATTTTATGCGAACCAGCTGTGGCACTGCCCCATGGAATATCAACCCTCACCACCGCCCACCGTGATTGGGTCGCATCAACGCTAAATGTGTTTTCAGATGACAAACGAATTGCGTCCATTCCTGTCACTGCGACCCGATAGGTTTGACCTTGCTCTGTTGCGTTCATCAATTGCAAGCGATACACATTTTGAATTTGTCCATCTTCTGAGATTCGAGCTAAACTGTTGCGATCGTGCAAGACGTCAACACGCAGTGGTGTTCTCAAAGCAAGACTTATTAAAAATACACAGACAATGAATAAAAGCAGTAACGTATAAATCAAAACACGGGGTCTTCGAACGCGTTGCCAGATTTGTGAAGATGACCATGCATTGGCCAAGGCGTTTTGTGTTGAGAATCGAATGAGTCCCAGTGGGTATCCCATTTTTTTCATCACACCATCGCACACGTCTACACAAGCGGCACATCCAATGCATTCGTATTGCAAGCCCTGACGAATATCAATACCCGTTGGGCAAACCTGAACACACAAGGTGCAATCGACACAATCGCCCAAATTTGCAACGTGCTCATCGTGTCGTGATCGTGCACCACGCGGTTCGCCGCACATTTGGTCATAGGTGACGATTAATGTATCGAGGTCAAACATAGCACTTTGAAATCGTGCGTAGGGGCACATGTATTTACAGACCTGCTCACGCAAAAAACCTGCATTGAAATAAGTGGCTAATGCATAAAAGAAAACCCAAAAGACTTCCCACGAAGACATTTGCGTTTTAAAAAACTCCATAGCTAACGACCTTATGGGCGTGAAATAGCCGACAAACGTAAAACCCGTCCACATGGCAACCGTTATCCATAAGAAATGCTTGTACCATTTCTTGACGAGTTTTTCTAATGAGAAATCGGATTCATCCAACTGCATGCGCGCAGTGCGATTTCCCTCTACTTTTCTCTCGATCCACATAAATATTTCAGAATATACAGTTTGCGGACACGCAAAACCGCACCACAAGCGACCCGCAACGGCCGTGAATAAAAACAACGACAAGGCACAAATGACCAACAAAGCCGTTAGATAAATAAAATCTTGCGGATATAAAACCCATCCAAACATATAAAACCTTCTGGCATTTAAATCAAATAAAACCATTTGCCGTTGACCCCACTCCAGCCACGGCATTCCATAAAAAACCAATTGTGTAAGAGCAACAAAAAACCAACGCCATTGAGCAAAAATACCTTGAACAGTTCGAGGGTATATTTTTTTTTCAGATTCGTATAAAAAATTAGATCCCCATACGGCTTGCGCTGTAATCGGGATGACTTTTCGATAGCGAGACTCAGCCATGCTTTATTGAGAAGGTACTTTAACGGACTTATTGGATAGACCCCAAACATAAGCAGTCAATATATGGATTTGTGAAGTCGTTAAGCGCTCTTCTTGTGCTGGCATTTGATTAAGTTTTCCGCCATTGATCATGGCAGCGATTGCAGGTTCACCCCATCCGTGCAACCAAATTTTGTCGGTGAGATTCGGCGCACCTAGCGCTGTATTGCCTTTGCCGTCCATGCCATGACATGCAGTACACGCCGCAAACTTAGACCTTCCCAGATTTGCTTTTAATGTGTCGTGTGGACTTTGCGACAGACTCAATACATAGTTCGCAACGTTGCTCACCTCATCGGGCGCCCCTACAGCAGTAGCCATAGGAGGCATCAAACCGTTGCGGCCTTTGGTGATGCTTTCTTTTATTTTCTCAGGTGAACCACCGTGCAACCAATCACTATCGCTCAAATTAGGAAATCCTTTGGAACCACGCGCATCTGAACCATGACATTGTGCGCATTGATTCATAAATAAATGTTCACCAATGGCCAAGGCTTTCGGGTCACCTGCAACTTGTTGCACGGGCATTTGATCAAACTTGTCGTAGATACTCTTAAGTGCTTGATTGGCCTGCGCAACATCAGCGTCATATTCGGACTTGGAGCTCCACTTCAGTGATCCCTGATAACTTCCCAAGCCTGGATAAATAACCACATAAGCCAAGCCAAAAATAATCGTGATGACGAAGAGTCCCACCCACCACAAGGGCAAGGGGTTGTTCATCTCTTTCAAATTCTCGTCCCAAATATGGCCCGTGGTGTTGTCAGAATTACCAATTAACTTTTTCTTGGCTGTTTTCCAAAGCAAAATCACACAAGCCAATATACCCACTAATGTGATGATGGAGATATACAGCGACCAAAAACTATTTGTAAAGTCATTCATGATCAACCCTCATTCATCTTGAAAAGGTAAAAGAGCCGCCTGCTCAAATCGGTCAGTTTTTTTTCTGTCCATCGTCCAAACCACAATAGCGATGAAAGTGATGAAACTCACGATGGTGGCAATGATGCGCAATAAAGTGATGTCCATAATTAATCCTTTATTTGAGTGCACGACCTAAGGCTTGCAAATAGGCCACCAATGCGTCCATATCTGTTTTATCCTTGACCTCTTGCGCAGAGTTGTTGATTGCTGCATCGGTATAGGGCACGCCTACTTTTCGAAGCGCTCGCATATGTGTGGCTATTTCATCGGGGCTCACCAAGCCTTTATCAAGCCAACTGTAGGCAGGCATATTCGATTCTGGAACGACATCGCGCGGATTATTCAAGTGGATGCGATGCCATTCATCGCTGTAGCGTCCACCAACGCGATGCAAGTCGGGCCCTGTTCTTTTACTGCCCCACTGAAACGGATGGTCGTATACAAATTCACCTGCAACCGAATAATGCCCATAGCGCAATGTTTCTGCGCGCAAGGGACGAATCATTTGTGAATGGCAGTTGTAGCAACCTTCGCGAATATAAACATCACGCCCTGCCAGTTGCAAAGCCGTGTAAGGCTCGACACCTTTGATCGGTTGCGTGGTTGATGCTTGAAAAAATAGCGGCACAATTTCTACCAATCCACCAAATGCAATCGCAACCAAAATTAATACGATCATTAAAAAATTACTGGTTTCAATTTTTTCATGTGTAAACCCGTTTTTTGTTGGATCGGCCATGATCAAGCTCCTTTTGCTTGCGCAGGTAAATGGGGTATTGCAATATCAAAAGGTTTGCCTCTGTTTGCCGTCATGCATACATTCCATAACATGATCAACATACCCGCCAAATACAATGCACCGCCAATGACACGAACCACGTAATAGGGGTACGTTGCTTTCACGCTTTCAACAAATGTGTAGGTCAAGGTGCCGTCGTCGTTAATAGCACGCCACATCAAACCCTGCATGACACCCGCAATCCACATTGCTGCGATGTACAAAACAATTCCAACAGTGGCCAACCAAAAATGCAATTCGATCGCTGGCACGCTGTGCATTTTTTCCCGACCAAATAATCGGGGAACTAAAAAATAAATAGCGCCCATGGAAACCAATCCCACCCAACCCAACGCACCAGAATGCACGTGACCAACGGTCCAGTCTGTGTAGTGCGACAGTGCATTCACCGTTTTGATCGACATCATGGGTCCTTCAAACGTACTCATGCCATAAAAAGACAACGACACGATTAAAAAACGCAAAACAGGATCATCACGCAACTTATGCCATGCACCCGACAAAGTCATGATGCCGTTGATCATGCCACCCCAACTGGGCGCGAGCAAAATTAATGAAAAAACCATTCCGAGTGACTGCGTCCAATCGGGCAATGCGGTGTAGTGCAAATGATGCGGACCCGCCCACATGTAAGTGAATATCAATGCCCAAAAATGCACAATCGACAAGCGATAAGAATAAACAGGACGCTCGGCTTGTTTTGGAATGAAGTAATACATCATTCCCAAAAATCCTGCAGTTAGAAAAAAACCAACGGCATTGTGTCCATACCACCATTGAATCATCGCGTCTTGCACGCCTGCATAAGCAGAATAAGATTTCATCCATCCAGCTGGAATTTCTGCACTGTTCACCAAATGCAAAACAGCAACCGCCAAAATGAATGCACCATAAAACCAATTGGCAACATAAATATGTTTGACTTTTCGTGTTCCGACAGTTCCAAAAAACACAATCGCATAACTCACCCAAACCAATGTAATCAAAATATCAATGGGCCACTCTAATTCTGCGTATTCTTTTCCTGTTGTATAGCCCAATGGCAAACTGATGGCTGCGGCCAAAATGACCAACTGCCAACCCCAAAACGTAAAAGCGGCTAATTGCGGTGCAAATAATCGTGTTTGTCCTGTTCGTTGCACCACGTAATAACTGGTTGCAAACAAGGCGCATCCACCAAACGCAAAAATAACAGCGTTGGTGTGCAATGGCCTTAAGCGTCCATAACTGAGCCATGGAATACCAAAATTTAATTCAGGCCATGCCAATTGCGATGCAATTAATAGCCCCACCAGCATTCCGACAACACCCCAAACCACCGCCATGATGGTGAATTGGCGAATAGCCGTATCGCTATAAAGGGTTGACGTGTCTTTTTGATCCATGATTGACCTTTCTTAATGCCTCAGAAGTATTACAAAAGGTACCTCGCTGAAATTTGATCTATATCAATCCTCATGCAAAATCCGCTCGCCCTCTGCATCTAATGAGTCAAATTGCCCACTGTGAATAGCCCACCAAAGCCCGCCCAAAATAAAAAGCACGAGTACAACAGACAAAGGAATGAGTAAAAATAAAATTTCCATGATGGATTACAAAGCTTGAAATTTAAAACGTGACAGTTGCAGTGCATGCAAAACAACCCACAACGAACTGATAGCCATTCCAAGTCCAGCCAACCATGCCGGCAACCAACCCATCACGGCCAAAGGAACACAAATAGCGTTGTAAAGCGCGGCCCATAGCAAGTTGTGCTTGACGACTCTCATCGTTTGCTTGGCCAATTGAATGCTATGAACAACAGCCTGCAATGAATGCCCCATGACAACCATGTCACTGCGTGATTGAGCGATGGCGGCTGATCGACCCATCACAATCGAGACATTCGCGCCAGCTAGCACGGGCAAATCATTGAGGCCATCCCCCACCATCAAAATCCGACGACCCCTTAATTGCAACCACTTCATGTATTCAAGCTTTTGAGCAGGTGTAACGCCACCTCTTGTGCACGTGGGTGATATATCTAATTGACGTGCGACGGTATTGACCGCTTTCTGTCGATCACCCGATAAAATTTCAACTTGCACATCGAGTTTTTTTAATTCACTAATGGTGGTAATCGCATCACTTCTCAATGCGTCGCTTCCATCAAAACTCAATAACCATTGTGTTTCACTGCACAAATGAACTTGATAGTCGTGCACAGAAGATGGGATAACACCCATACCCAACCATTCTTCACAATACACCAATGAGCCCAAGCGATAATTTTTGATTTCACCTTGAAGCATCACTTGACCTTGCAATCCTTTACCCGGAGTTTCGTTAACACCATAGCTCAACAACAGTGCATTTGATTGATCGGCGATTGCGCGAGATAACGGATGAAGCGAGTTCTGAGCGAGTGCAGCTGCATGATCGACCCAGTTTTGAGTTTTAGTTGGCAACTCTTCCTCTATCTTATAAACACCCTCAGCGCTGACAATCGTCTCCATGCGTTGAACGTCACGCGTGAGCGTTCCGGTTTTGTCAAATATCACTGTATCGATGCGAGATAAATTTTCAAGCGCTTGTAAATTGCGCACCAAGATTCCACTGCGCGCCATTCGCCCAGCGGACGCTATCATGGCTGCGGGTGTTGCCAACGACATAGCGCATGGGCAGGTCACGATGAGAACAGCAACAGCGACCATCCATGCTTGACCGATGCCTTGAGGCCAAGCATAAACAGCGGCCAATGCAGCTGCAATCAATACACCGATTAAAAAAGGTCTCGCAATGCGATCCGCAATCACAGCGAGTCGCGGTTTATTCAATGCAGCTTCATGCATCAATGAAATAATTTGAGCGTACTGCGTCGATTCACCCAGTTGCGTAATTTGCATCCATATGGTTTGTGACAAGTTGTGACTGCCCGCCCACACTTTTTCACCTGTTGTTCTAAAAACGGGCTTAGATTCACCTGTTAGCATGGCCTCTTGAACCCATGTATCACCCTCTAAAACCATGCCATCCACAGGAAATTTTTCACCGGGTTTGACACCGATTACATCGTTGAGTGCCAATCGATCCACTGCGATGCGTTCGATCAGTCCATTACTGCTGCGACGATCCACACTCGCAGGCATGGCATTCATCAACGCATCCAATGCACCTGCTGTTTGATCGCGCAATCGCGATTCAAACCACCGACCCGTCAATAAGAAAAACACAAACATAGTGAATGAATCAAAATAAACTTCACTTCCCCAAACACCTTGCGGATCAAAAGTGGCAATTGAACTCACCACAAAGGTGATCGCCATTCCTAAGGCCACTGGCAAATCCATACTCACTTGTCGCTTTTGCAAATCTCGCCACGCATTTTTCCAATACGATTGACATGAAAAAATCACAACGGGCAAACACAAGACCCACGAGGCCCAATGCAATAAATTCAAAACTGATGCATGTATTTCTTCAGGTTCAGACAAATAAGGCGGCACCGAATACATCATCACTTGCATCATGCAAAAACCAGCAACAGCAACTCGCCACAAATGGCGACGTGTTTCGATATGTCTTGCATCGCGCAAAGCCTGATCATTGGCAGGTAAAGCCTTATATCCCAATTGCTTTAATCGATCCATCCAAACAGAGGGTTTGCTCGTGTTTTCTATCCAAGTCACATTAGCGCGGTGTGAACTCGCATCAACTTGTACATCTAAAACGCCAGGCGTTTTTTTTAATACATCTTCAATCTGAAAAGCACACGCGGCGCAATGCATGCCCTCAATCACAATGTGGGACTTCCAAACTGGATTGATATCCGTATCTGAAATTGATTTTGAAAATTTTTCCCACTCGATCCGTTCGTCGAGCACGTCAAATTCATTCGCGCGCGCTATCGCCAAGTCCTGAATGGGCTCAAAGTCAAAAGTGGAAGTAGAGGCGTTTGGAGACATAAGCGAATACTAATGAACACCTTTTGCCCAATGTTTGACATATGTCAAGTTCTTGTGATCTATGCAGTCTTAAGCTCAAGTCAGCCTCAAGAATGATCTTGAAGTACTCAAACAACCTCGAAAGGATGAATCATGTATCACCGAATTCTTGTTGCCACCGACGGATCCACTTTGTCTAAAAAAGCGGTAAACAGCGCCATCGCCATGGCTGCATTGTGTGGGGCTGAGCTCACAGCGCTTAAAGTCATTCCACGCTATGCACAATCCTATTACGAAGGATCCATTCCTCTGAATGCCACCGACGTTGCGCGCATTGAAGGCACATGGAAAGCCGACGCCGAAAAAATGTTGGCAGGCGTAGTCAAAGCAGGCAAAGACAAAGGCGTAGTTGTCACGCCTCAAGTGGTCAAGAGCGATTTGATTTCCGAAGCCATCATCAAAACTGCCGTGAAGCAAAAAATTGAATTGATTGTGATGGCGTCGCACGGTCGCAGCGGCATCAAGCGTTTGTTGCTGGGTAGCGAAACCAACCATGTTTTGACGCACGCAACTATTCCAGTTTTGGTTTTGCGTTAATTAGCGCTTAAGTTTTATTTTTTGAAATGCGCGTGTGCTGGCTCTAGAAATCGTTTCTCTGAGCCATGCATGCGCTTGGGGTTGTCGTAATCTTTTTCTCCATAGCATATCGATATGCACCTTGGGCAACTCAAAGGGTAGCTCCACAATTTTGAGTTGATCAAAGGTTCCCGTCACACTTAAAAAATGCTTGGGTAAGACAGTGAGTAAATTGGAGTGCGCGACCACCTGCCCTGCGGTAAAAAACTGATTCACAATTAAAACAACTCGACGCTTGCGACCCAATGTGGTGAGGGCATGATCGACCGCACCAAAGGATCGTCCTGAAAAACTCACCATCAGATGACGCGCTTGACAAAACACATCTAAATCCAATTCTTGGTGGGCCAAGGGATGATCTTTGCGCATGACACACACATAGTGCCCATCAAATAATCGTTCAAATTCAAATTCAATATCGGGTTCAAATTTCAACATCGAATTGAGTTCAGCCAATGCGCTTGGAAAATAACCCACCGCGATGTCGGCAGTTTCATTCATCAACAGTTGTCGCGGATCTCGGGTACTGAGTGGTACGCAACGAATGGTGACGTTGGGCGCTTCTTCTTCTAATATCGCAACCATTGCAGGCATTAATTCAGCAGCAGTTGCATCGGCCATTGCCATCACAAAGGACGCTTCTGTTTGCGAAGCGTCAAATTTTCCTGGACTAAGTGCTTGTTCAAACTCTTTGAGCATTTTTCGAACCTGTGGCCATAAATCCAAAGCCATTGGTGTTGCAACCAACGAT
Organism: Betaproteobacteria bacterium; assembly: GCA_009921265.1. Lineage (GTDB taxonomy): Bacteria > Pseudomonadota > Gammaproteobacteria > Burkholderiales > Burkholderiaceae_C > Limnohabitans. The sequence continues at coordinate 41,228 of RFYV01000023.1, forward strand.
TGACCTCTGCGTTGTATCAACTCATCGCCTAGTAAGTCTTTAAGTCGCCTCATGGCATTGCTCACCGCTGGTTGGGTGAGCGCCAAATTGGCAGCGGCTCGGGTGAGGCTCTTTTGAGTCATGACTTCGTCAAATACACGAAGCAAATTGAGATCAAAAGTTCTAAAATTTAATTTGTTCATTGATTTTACGAATGACCATCATATAAAAATATAATTTGACCATTACTAGTGTAAACCCTAATATTCATATATCGACACATTTAAAAAGAGCATCATGACTTCATTCGTACATATTGAATTTTCAAAAGAACACCCAGGCGTTGTTCGAGCCGAACGTTTCATTCAAACCATCAAGGCTTATGCAACCTATTTGGGACAAGAGCGCGGCATCAGTTTTCTCCTTCAAAGCGCTTTCGCTGCAGCCTTGCTCGTTGAAATCAATGAAGCCATCGACACTTTGTCTGAAGGGCATGAACTGTTGGCTTGGACGGTGATGTGGCTCGTGGCATTTGTTGCTATTTATTATTTTGCACAAGCGCATCTAGTTTCTAACCTTAAAACCAAATGGAAAAATTGGAAACAAGCCAGACGTATTTCAGCTGCAGAAAACGAATTGTGGTCTGTTGCACTGTCTGACCACCGTGTGATGGCAGACCTGCAATCAGCCATCAGCCGCTCATCTGATTAGTAAATACAGGCTCACTTCGAGCTCTCCATCAACGCGCAGCGACCTTGCGCGTTTTTTAATTCTTTATAGTTAAAACCCTTAAGACACGCCTTTGTCACTTATTAGGGCAAAATATTAGATCTTTCTGACATTTAAGGAACCCTTCATGTACGCCTTCACCTATGAGCGCCCCACATCACTCGACGATGCTTTAAAAGTATTGCAATCAGGTGGACAAGCCTTGGCAGGTGGTCAAACCATGTTGGCGGCGATGAAGCAACGTTTGATGCAACCCGAAAAACTCATCGACTTAGCGAGCATCACCGATTTACGCGGCATCAAAAAAGAAGGACAACACATCGTAATTGGTTCAATGACTTCTCATCAAGACGTTTCTTTTAACAAAGATGTGATTCAATCCATTCCATCACTTGCACATCTCGCGAGCGGCATTGGCGACAGACAAGTTCGCGCACGAGGCACGTTAGGCGGCTCTGTTGCCAATAACGATCCTGCTGCTTGTTATCCAAGTGCAGTGCTTGCACTCAATGCAACGATTCAAACCAATCAACGCACCATTGCAGCCGATGCTTTTTTTAAAGGCATGTATGCCACCGCATTGAATGAAGGTGAACTCATCACATCCATTCGCTTTCCCATTCCAAAACGCGCGGCTTATGCCAAGTTTCGTCAACCCGCTTCGCGCTTTGCGTTAGTTGGTGTTTTTGTTGCCGATACAGGAACAGGCGTGCGTGTTGCAATCACGGGTGCGGGCAATGGCGTATTTCGTCATGCAGGCCTTGAGGCTGCATTAACAAAAAATTTCAGCCCAAAAGCAACTGAAGGCATCACGATTAGTAGCGCTGATTTAAACAGTGACATTCATGCCTCTGCTGTGTATCGCGCGCATCTGATTCAAATTCAAACGCAAAGAGCTGTTACACAAGCTCTTGGATGAATCAAACCACCATGTTGCAGGCCTCATCGATTGATGAGCTCATTGCGCAGCTCGCAGATGTAGGTTATCAAGCAGAACGCCGTTTGGCCACTGCTTTATTTTTAAGTTTGAAATTGCAACGCCCTTTGTTGCTAGAAGGCGAGCCTGGTGTTGGCAAGACAGAATTAGCAAAAGCGTTGGCGCAAGTTTTAAACAAACAATTGATTAGACTTCAATGCTATGACGGCATGGAACAAAGAGAAGCGCTGTATGAATGGAACTATGCGGCTCAATTGCTTCACATGCGTGCCGCGCACGACCAAAGTACAAGCGACGCCATTGAGCGCGAGGTCTATCAAGAAAAATATTTGATTCGCAGGCCCCTTTTGCAAGCACTTCAAGCGCCCGCGCCAGGCGCTGTGTTACTCATCGATGAAGTCGATCGCGCTGACGAGCCCTTTGAAGCTTTTTTACTAGAATATTTAGGCGAGTATCAAATCAGCATTCCAGAGCTGGGGACGATCAAAGCGCAAACAACACCCGTGACGATTCTCACCAGCAATCGCACGCGAGATTTAAATGATGCGATCAAACGTCGCTGCCTGTATCACTGGATGGAATATCCAGAGCACGAAAGAGAACTGGCTATTGTTCGCGCAAAGGTACCGCAGGCCAGCATCGATTTGGCACAGCAAGTGGCTACTTTTGTTGGGCGAGTCAGAAGTCAAAATAATTTGCACACATTTGAACGCAGTCCTGCGATTGCAGAAACTGTGGAATGGGCAAGAGCCTTGGTTGCACTCGACACACATTCACTCAATCGACAGGTGATTGAAGATACCGCCGGCATCTTGTTTAAACAACGCGAAGATGTAGATGCTTTTATTCCATTAATCGAAGAATTATTAGCACCCGAGGCCACGTAATGAATGGCTCGCTCTCCGATCAGTTGGTTGATTTCGGTCGTTTATTGCGTCGTGCTGGCGTGATGATCGACAGTGAACGCATCGGGTTGGCGATTCAATCAGCGTCTTGGGTGGGTGTATCGAATATGCGTGATTTTCAATCGGCTTTGTCCAGCGTATTTGTGAGCCAACAACAAGATCTTGATGTGTTTAATCAACTCTTTGATCTTTTTTTTCTACAATCGCGTGACGAAAATCATTTACTTTCACCACTCAACGCATCTTCAACAGAAAAAAATAAAAAATCTCAAGATCGATTGCGCCTGCAACAGTTGTTAAATAGTTCCCCGTCGATTTCTTCAAAAATAAATCAAGAAACTGTGTTTCAACACAACGCACCATTAACAGCCAGCGAATTGACACGCTTACAACAAGCAGATTTTAAAAATTTAAGCCACGCTGAATTTTTGCAAGTGATGCGTTTGGCCCAACAGATTGAACTACCTTTGCCGCAAGTTTTAGGAAGAAGAACCGCTTCAGGTTCACGAGGCCATCATTTGGATTGGCCTAAAGCATTGCGACAAACAGCCCGACATGGTGGA
>RFYV01000221.1 GCA_009921265.1 Betaproteobacteria bacterium
TGCAGCAAATACAGCAGCTGCGGCTAGTGCAGCTCCTACTTTATGCATCAATACTGCATTAACAAACATAACTCACGCCACAACTGGCGCAACTGGTATTGGATCTGCATCAGGATTACCTGCAGGAGTTACCGCAGCTTGGGCTTCCAATACGATTACCATTTCAGGTACGCCAAGTGCTAGTGGTACTTTTTCTTATTCGATTCCTCTTACTGGTGGTTGTGGAACTGTCAATGCAACTGGAACTATTGTAGTTAATTCTTTACCAACAGCTTCATCAACTGCACCAGTAATTAATTGTTTTGGTGGAACAACTTCAGTAACAGTATCTGCAACAGGCGGAACAGCACCATATACAGGAACAGGAACTTTTGCATCAGTTAGTGCAGGAGCTTACACTTATATTGTAAGCGATGCTAACGGATGTTCTTCAACTTCAACAGGAACAGTATTAGCTGCACCAACAGTTTTATCAGCTTCATCAAGTGCAGGAACAATAGCTTGTAATGGTGGAACAACTACAGTAACAGTAACTGCAACAGGAGGAACAGCACCATACACAGGAACAGGAGCGTTTGCATCAGTTAGTGCAGGAGCTTACACTTATACAGTAAGCGATGCTAGAGGATGTACTTCAACTACATCCGGAACAGTATCTCAGCCAACAGCTTTAGCAGCTACATCAACTGCGCCTGCAATTTTATGTAATGGTGGAACAACTACAGTAACAGTAGCTGCAACAGGAGGAACAGGTTCATACACAGGAATAGGAACATTCACAGTTAGTGCAGGAACTCACTCTTATACAGTAACTGATGCTAACTTATGTTCTACAACTACATCAGTAGTAGTAGCAGCTGCGCCAGCACTTTTAACAGCTACATCAAGTGCAACAGCATTAACATGTAATACATCAACAACATCGGCAACAGTTGTACCAACAGGTGGAACAGGTGCTTATACATATTTATGGACAGGCGGTCAAACCACTGCTACTGCTATAGGTTTATCTGCAGGTACATATACAGTTACCGTAAAGGATGCTAATTTATGTACAGCAACATCAGAAGTAATTATTTCAAATCCTACTCATATAGCTGGATCTGCATGGTATGTAAATGATAACAGTGCAGTAGGAGATATATATACTACAGCAGTAGGTAACGATAGCAATATTGGAACACCTTCTTGTCCTGTAGCAACATTAGCACAAGCTATTACTTTGGCTTCTGCAGGTGAAGTAATTTATGTGGATGCAGGAACATATACAGGAGCAGTTACAGTAAATAAGGCAGTAATATTAAAAGGAGCGAATTATGGAGTTGCTGGTTCAGCAACCCGTGTTTCAGAATCAATCATTAGCAATCCTTCAGGTACTGCA
>RFYV01000222.1 GCA_009921265.1 Betaproteobacteria bacterium
CTCGGCCATGGCCACCAAAAGATCAAATTGATACGAAGTGAGTTCGCACGTTTGACCCTTCACTGAAATTGCACGTGCATCGCGATCAATTTCTAAACTGCCAAACTGCATGCGCGATGGATGGTCTGACATGGCTTCTGTTTTGCGCCGCAGAATGGCTCGAATGCGCGCCAACAATTCACGCGGTTCAAAAGGCTTGGGCAAATAATCGTCGGCCCCTAATTCCAAGCCCACAACGCGGTCCATGGGATCGCCTTTTGCAGTGAGCATGAGCACCGGCGTTTGCGCCTGTGCACCAGACAGTGCACGAATTTTTTGACACACTTGCAGTCCGTCCATGTCAGGCAGCATCAAATCCAAGATGACTAAATTGGGTGATTTTTTTTGCACAGCACTTAAGCCTGAAGCACCATCACCCACATGGGAAAACCCAAAGCCCGATTGACGAAGGTAATCACCCACCATCTTGGCCAAACGCTCATCGTCTTCGATCATCAAAAGTTGCGCAGTCATACTTTCCTTCACTTACGACATGATGCGCTTTGACGCGAACAAATTCATAAAAAATATTTGAGAAAAGCGTAAAGTTTCGTAAATTTCAGATCAAACCTGATGCAATGTTGATCATCAGCGCCACCAAAGTCGCATTAAAGAAAAATGAAAATACACAGTGAACTAAACCTGTGCGCCGAATTTTAGAATTGCTAAAACTGACATCCGCCGTTTGACCCGAAGTGCCAATGACACAAGCAAAATATAAAAAATCAGCGTAATTGGGTGGTGTCTTCCCAGGAAAATCAATACCTCCCTCATGACCATGAGCGATTAAATAATAGTACTCATGCGCATAATGCAGCGCAAACATCAGTTGGGTAAATGTCCAAGCGGTAATGACAGTTAAAACTGCCAGAGCAATGTGCTCCAACTTCAAAGACCCATGAAGCTCTTTAGCCAGTGACAATTCAAAAACGATGCCAACCATGCACACTAGAGCCGAAATAACGACCAAACCCAATACAAAAAATCGACCCGTATCGTGTTTCAAGGCCCGGTTTCGCATCCTTTCATCGGATGTCCAAAACATCATTTTGCTGGCGAGTAGTAAATAGACAATGGAGCCGACGTTCCAGGCAACTACAGCACGCGTCACAACTTGTGAAATCAGGAATTTAGGTATAAAGAAAAAACTCAAAATACCGATCAAGATGCAAAATGAAAAGCGAGGCCTAAAAATAAAGGCCTGAACCCACCTAGGACAGACCCTTATTAAATTGTGAATCGACATTCAAATATCAAACAACAAATTATTGAGTGCAAGTTCTGGTGCGTGTAATGGTGCCATCTGGATTTTGGGTCTCAGTCCAAGGGCTGCAAGATTGA
>RFYV01000223.1 GCA_009921265.1 Betaproteobacteria bacterium
CTGCGCCCGTTGTTACACCACCGATCACCGCAGCATCATTGGCGCCGTTAATGGTCACGGTCACTGTTTTTGATGTGCCATCAATCGTGGTAACTGTAAATGTATCGATCAATGTTCGACCCGCATTGAGTCCTTGCACACCACTCGATACATCGTTCAAGTTGTAAGTCCATGCCCCATTTGAAGTCATGGTGTAAGTACCAAGTCCACCAACTGAAGCTGTTGCGCTTGATACAGGGACAAATGTACTGGCGTTATCAACGTCACTACTTGTGAGAGTTCCTGTAGAAACAGCATTACCAAGCAAAGCGTTACCAACACCACCAGCCTCACTCACGCTTCCAACATCCAATCCACTCACCACTGCCGCATCATTGGCACCTGTAATTGTGATGGTGATAATTTTTTCTGTGCCGTCAATAGATTTAACAGTAAATGTGTCAGTTAAAGTACTCCCAACGTTTAAGGCTTGAACGGGAGCTTCACTATTGCGCAATGTGTAAGACCAAACACCACCAGCGGTCATTGTGTAGCTACCATAACCACCCGTTGAAACTGTGGGACTAGAAACAGCAACAAAAGAATTGGCTGCATTATCAATATCAACCGATGTCAATGAAGCACTGGCTGTTGGCACTCCAGCAACAGCATTATTGGCTCCACTCGCCTCCGTTAAGCTGCCAATTGCAGTGCCGCTAATAGTTGCAGCGTCGTTAGTGCCCGTGATCGTCACAGTGACTACTTTTTGCGAGCCGTCAGCGCTAGACACGGTAATCGAATCGGCATAGGTTACACCTGCACGCATTTCGTTATGCGCCGAATCCATTGCATAACTCCACCGACCGTCTGTGGTAATTGAGAATTTTCCATAGCCACCACTGCCAGCAACATTCGCTTGCGCAGCAAATGTTTGATCGCTATCTACATCAGTAACGGTTAACGAACCAGAGGCATTTTGAATGCTATTGCTCTCATCCAATGCCGCACTCGACACTCCATCAATCACAGCCGTATCGTTAGTTCCATAAATTTTTACTGTCAACACGGATAAAAGCGAGCCATCCGATTTATTAATAGAAATACTATCTGTATAAGATTGACCTTTTGCAAATTCATTGTGAGCGCTATTCATCACATAAGACCAAGCGCCGTCACTTTTGACGGTAAAGCTTCCATACCCATGGTCACCAGCAGCATTGGCTTGCGCTTGGGTTGTGACACCAGTTGCAAGCGCAAACTTGCCCGATGTAGACGCCGCCAAATTGGCTTCTTGAATTGCAGTCCCGTCGCGAGGCAACGTGTCTTTTGTAAAAGTAAATAAGCCCACACCGTCCGTACCATCTCTGGTTGTTACATTCAAGCGTAAAACGACCGAATCAA
>RFYV01000224.1 GCA_009921265.1 Betaproteobacteria bacterium
GCTTTTGTTGTAATTGAGCGCCCGTTAAACCCAAAGGTTGTTCGCCCAACATTTCATTCATCAAAGTACCGTAGTTATCAACGACCGATACGTTCTCGGGCGCGAGATAAGGAACACTTGACGCAACCAATTGAATAATCGCCTGCACATTAGCGGATGACACCGAGCGACCGGGCGCGCGTTGAATAATCACGGATGCTTTGGTGGGTACGCGATCGCGCACAAACACACTTTGCTTGGGTGCGGCTAAATGTACGCGTGCACTTTTGATGCCACCAATTTGCGAAATACTGCGTGCAAGTTCTTGCTCCATCGCATTGTTGTATTTGACTTGCTCCATGAATTGACTGGTTGTCATTGCGGGCATGTCTTTTAATCCATCCATACCTTGCGCTTCAGTTTTCGGCAAGCCTTTGGATGCGATCAACATTTTTGCTTCTTGATAGCGTGAAGCGGGCACTGTTATTTGTCCAGAGTTTTGATCTACTACGGGGCTAAAGTCGGCTGCTTTTAAAGCTTCCAATGCCAACATCTTGTCAGACTCTGACAACATCAATGACAAAGGCCTGTAAGCAGGGGCCTTCATTGACAACGATGCCAATCCAAACGCAGCCACCACCACTAAAATAATGATGAGGGGTAACATTTTCCTAACGGTGGGTTGCTTGATAACGTCACGCAACATACCCAAAGGATCGTTGACGATTTGACGCGTCACGCCACTTGCAAAATCAGATCCTTTAAGACCCGTATTGCTAGTTGCGATTGCCGTGCTATTGGAGCCTTCAGACTCCGAACCACCACCAGGCAATGCCATTGGTGAATTCATAGTTGTACTTGCGGTCGCCATACGATGTCCTTAGCCTTAAACGGGCATGTTCATGATTTCTTCATAAGCCTTGAGTACTTTGTTGCGCACCTGCAAGGTGGCCTCAAATGACAAGGACGACTTTTGCATACCTAATACAACATCTGTCAGAGGAATATCTTCACCTCGTTGATAGGCCTCTTGTAATTTTGTTGCATTAGTTTGCGTTTCATTGACTTTTTCAATTAAGTTTTTTACCGATTCAGTGAAATTAGGTAAAACCTTTTGGGGCTGTTGAATGTCATTGGCAATGGGTGGCTTGATGTCAGCCGCCTGATTGGCACCATTCGCCGCTTTACTTTCATAAGAGCGAATAATATCCATCATGTTTTGCACGCTGGCAGAAGAAATTTTGTCCATCATGCTGCAATTCCTTCCATGGTCATGCCACGATCACGAAATTGTGCCAACTTGTAACGCAGGGTGCGTGGACTAATACCTAGTTTTTTAGCAGCTTCAATTCTGTTGTCGCTATTTTGGATGGCCAGCATGATGACGTGCTGTTCACTGGT
>RFYV01000225.1 GCA_009921265.1 Betaproteobacteria bacterium
GATCACTCCAACGATGAAGACAGGTTTGTTCTACTGGGCTTGAGTAGTTCACTCAAGGTTGTGTTGGTTTGCCATTGCTATCGCGAGGAAGGAAATGTTATCCGAATCATTTCTGCACGAAAAGCATCAACGCACGAATCTAAGCAATACCGATAAAGGGTGCAACATGAAAAAAGAATACGATTTTAGCAAGGCACGCAAGAATCCTTATGCTTCTCAATTAAAGAAGCAGATCACCATTCGTTTGGATGAGGACTCAATTGGCTACTTCAAGGAAATTTCTGAGCAAGTTGGCATCCCTTACCAAAGCTTAATAAATCTTTATCTGCGCGATTGCGCGGTACAAAACCGCAAATTAGATCTGAGTTGGAAGTGATTTATCAACGAGATTTTTTGAAATTCACTTTGAGTTCTTGATCTTTAAGGGCTCATACTGGATGCTGTGAAATTCTGACTGCGCCCACAGCAATGCCTGTCCGTTAGACCGTCTCCTATGAACATCATCACAGACAGCCATGCCAAAGGAAAAACTCATATGCGGTACTTGGTGGCCTTAAGTTTTTTGCTGACCTTTAGTCACCAAGCGTCGGCGCAAGACGTGCAGCCTGCTGCGCCTGAGCAACTGTCGCTCGACATTCGTGAGGCTATCGTGCGGGTGCCCGTGACGGTTAAAGATGCGTTCAACAAAGAAATCACCGGCGACGTGCTGGTCACAACGTTTCGCCCCCAAGGCCCAGGGCCGTTTCCGCTGGTGGTGATGAACCATGGCCGCAAATCAGCCACCCGAGCCCAAGACCCACGGCAGCGTTACGAGCCCATCGCCCGATTTTTTATTCGAAAGGGCTTCGCGGTTGCAGTGCCGCAGCGTTTGGGCTATGGCGTATCAGCCAGCGCGGGTGACCCTGAAGATGAAATGAGCTGTAGCAATCCGCGTTACCAACCAGCCGGCGACGCAGCGGCTGTTCAGGTTTTGGCTGTCGTGGCACATATGCGCAAGGAGGCAGACATTGACCCCAGTCGCCTTGTCATCATGGGCCAATCGCTAGGTGGCTTTACAACAGTTGCGACCGCAGCAACCAGACCCGATGGGCTTGTCGCAGCAATCAACATTGCTGGCGGACATGGTGGCAACCCAGAAACCCGTCCTGGTAATCCTTGTCAAGCATACCTGCTGGAGTACACATTTGCGGCGTGGGGGAAAACGGCAACTGCACCGATGCTATGGATGTACTCTGAGAATGACAAATTCTTCAATCCCAAGAATTCGCGCGCCTGGTTTGACGCGTTCACCAAGGCTGGTGCAAAGGCAGAATTCAAACTGATGCCGCCGTTTGGTGACGATGGGCACGCCCTGCTGGTGCGCGCCAAC
>RFYV01000226.1 GCA_009921265.1 Betaproteobacteria bacterium
AATTGAAAACGATCCGCATACGCTTCAAAGTAATCGACCATCTGCTTGTGATCGGGATACAAAGGTGCATCGCTTGGAAAAGGAAAATCTTGATAGGCCGTGACTTTATTTTCAGAATTCACATGCAAGGATAAATAGGCTGGACTGATGCAGTTGTCATTTTCGTAAACCCACAGTCCACCGATTCGACTACCCCATTCAAAAATGGTTGGATCCATTCCTTGTGCAAGAAGATGTTTGGCCGCGCACAAACCCGCCGCCCCTGCGCCAATCACTGCCACTTTACGCATACATATTCCTCAACGTTCGCAAACAAAAATCATACTGTCAGTATCTTCTCACGAAAATAGATTCGAAATTAGGAAAATAGAGGGCTCTTGTTTTTACAGTTCAATGAAAAATTGACATTTGCAATACTTGGAATTAACCTTTGCGTATTCATACAAAAAGGAGACGTTGATGAAACTCGTAACAGTTGGCGGTGATCCACACATTAACGAATCAGAAAAAATAGCGCGCATTGATTTAGCCGCCGCCCATCGATTGGCAGAGCAATTCAAATGGACGCAATTAATTTATAACCATTTCACGTTGCGTCTACCCGATGACCCCGACTCTTTTTTAATCAAACCGCATTTAGAAATGTTTCGTGAAGTCACTGCCAGCAGTTTGGTCAAAGTGCCTTTGTATGAGCAACCCAAAAACCTATCGGCTCAGATCAACCCCGCTGGTTATGCACTTCACACTGCGGTGCTAAAAGCAAGACCCGATGTGCAAGCAGTGGTGCATATTCATACACATGCGGGCATGGCCATCTCTGCACACAAAGATGGTTTGCGATTTATCACCCAAGGTGCAATGCGCTTTTATGGTGGCTTGTCCTACCATGATTATTTAGGCATTGCAGAAGTTGAAGAAGCTGAATCGATTGCGCACGACATTGGAAACTCCAAGGCAATGATTCTTCGCAACCATGGTTTGTTGGTGGTGGGTTGCAATATGGGAGAAGCTATTTCACGAATGAATTATTTGGTCTCAGCCATTGAATCGCAACTCCTAATTGAGGCCACAGGCGTGCAAAATATATTAATACCTGCTCCTGAAATTTGCGCCAAAGCAGCCGCTCAATGGAACAACATGGAAGACAGCGACATGTTAAAAGATTGGCCTGCTCTCTTGCGATGGATGGATGATCTTGATAGCAGTTATCGCAACTAACTATTTAGAGTTTTGCTTTTTTTATTTAAAAGTAAAAGTAAAGGAAATACAGACAATGGAATTCACACGTATTTAGCTAGTTTCCATAGATTTTCAGCAATTGTCAAAAAGTCATGCGCTTATAGTATTTGAAG
>RFYV01000227.1 GCA_009921265.1 Betaproteobacteria bacterium
CAGCAATGGCGTTGTAAACGTGAGTGTTGGCACAACCATGACTGAAGCTTTGGTGGTTAACACTACGAAGGCTAAGCCATTTGGTGTCAGTACAGCACTTGGCAAAGTCGAAATGGTGTTGGACCCCTATGGAACAACGGAAGCTTTGCCCGCATTGACGGGTGGACAAATTGGTGGCTATCAAAATTTTATTGCTCAAGTATTGGAGCCTTCAAATACAAACTTAGATGATTTAACACAAACATTCGTTAATGAAGCCAACTTAGTTCAGAAAAATGGAATAGATGGATATGGCCAAATGGGAACTGATTTATTTGGTATCGATCCCAAAAGTCAACAAGTTGCAGCTGGTGTTCATGTACTCACGGGTGATGGACTGAGAGTTGCAACAGCGGCACAATTTCGCGTGAGCGAAGGCAATACCAACGTTACAACAACCCGAGCTACGGTTAGATTTACGGGGGTGCAGCCAACAGACCCCCTCAATAACAAACAGCTGGTCAACAACCCCAGTCAATCTGCAGGTGTCACATTCAAAGTCGATGGGCTGAATGAATTTACACCCGTTTCTTCATTAACTGCAGGCGTAAAAGCAACCTTCTTTATTGATGGAGCAAAGCCAGGTCAAAATTTGCAGGTGATGACGCGTGACGGTCGGCAGTTATTAGGAAAGCCTCTTACTGAAACAGAAAAATACCAACTTTTAAAACCAGATTATGGCTTTGCACCCAATGCAACCTATAGCGATCAATATTTAAATAAATCAGGATCATTAGCGTATCGTGATTTAGATATGTTTTACGGCGCAAAGGAAATTGTTAAATATAGACAAAACTTTGATGCACAGGGTAAGCCTGCTAAGCCAACTGTCATGGCTGCAGAACTCAACACGGGTCGTATCGCAGATCATTTAGAGCACGTTCCTGCGGGAGCTATTGTGCTCAATGGTGTTGAGATGCCAGAATTTTTTCCACCCGATACATCAGACGCAAACTATGTTGCAGATTGGATCAACGGTCAGACCGTAGCTTCGTTGGCAAATCTTTCAATGGGCATACCTGTTGGATTAGAGACGATGAAGTCGCGATTTTCTGCAGCTATCAATGGCATTGACTACACATTTGACCAATTGGGGTCGGATGATTTTGTGAGCCTAGCCTCTGAAATTCAAGATCAATTTGTACAGCGTGAAAACAATGACAATATCAGTGTTGAATTTAAGGACGGCGCAATCCTCGTTAAAGACAAATTAGGACGCGAAATAAAGGACGTGTCTTTAACGCCCCTGAATGCAAATCCCGGTGCAATTTCCCGAAATGTGACTGTTACCAATAGCAACTATGTACAAACA
>RFYV01000228.1 GCA_009921265.1 Betaproteobacteria bacterium
AAGCGGTGATAGTTGATTGGAGCGCCCTTGCCAAAACTTTCAATGATTGGGGTGTAATCAATATCGCCATCATCCAATATAAGAAGCTCTTTGTTGGCATACGTTTGATTCATGAAACAGTGAATTGCACGGTGTGCAAGCAACGGCCTATTGCGAGTCACCATTGAGCAGGTAATGAGGGGTTCAATCATGAATTTGCCAGTCGCGATGCAGAACTCGTTGGATACAGCGTTTTGCGACGTGCTTCAATGTCGCGGGCAATTCGACCAATCACCGACTGTGGATTCAACGCCAGCAAACTTGGCGTTACTACTTGAAGCAACTCTGCGTGGTTCGAGCCCACATAGTGAATGACGGCAACTTCATTTGATAGCTCTAATGAATGGTCTTCAAAAAATCTGAAACTCTCGCCAGGTGGTATTGAGTAAAAATGTGTAGAGCGGCGAACTTCCACATCTGAATCGTCTTCACTAATCATTTTGCTAATTAGTGTTGGCCCCGTTGAGTAGCGCACATCATTTCTTGTACCTTTCAGCCCAACAAGCACCCGCTCAATAAACGCTGTTCCCGCGCTTGCCACCATCACGGCATTGTTTGCCTGATACTTACCCCAAAAGCCTTCGGTAACTTTCCACCGCTTCGCTAATTGCAACTTTCCTTGGAAATACCGGGCATCTAGTCGGCGGCCCACCCACGACAGTGCCCAGGCCCACGTTGTGAAGTGAAGATAAACGTATTTTGAGCCGGCCACCCTTGCTTCATCGCCCCGCCACACCAGTTCTTCGCCTACAACTGTGTCGCTCTTTTTCAGTTCGTGAATGGGCTTCAGTGTGAAGGTATCGAAATCGAGATACACCCCTCCGTATAAGAAGAGAATGCAATATCTCAAGATGTTGCTCTGTGCTGCCACAGAACTTGAAGGCAAGTCTCTGTACACATTTGCTACGTGACCCAAATTTTGCGGCAAAAGCTTGAATAGGTCCGATGGATTCAAATGGCACACTGCGACGCGCTGCAGCTGCGAAAGTTCCTGAAAATGACGGGTTTGAGGTGGCCTACCCACAACGTAAATGACCACATTTGCATTGGGGACATTGAGGAGAACCGACTCGACCGCCATCCGGTATAGGTAGGGAAAGTTTTCCCCCGACCAGATGAAAAAATACACAGCTTTCTTATCGCCCGCCACATCTTCATTGTGATTCTTTTGCACCTTAACGCGAGACAAAAATCCTGTCTTGCGGGGTACTTTTAACTGAACCGCAGGTGAATTAGTTTTTGCTCACTAGCGGGCATTTTGCAATGCGGCCCACACACGATTTGCCGTACATGGCATATCAATATGTTGCA
>RFYV01000229.1 GCA_009921265.1 Betaproteobacteria bacterium
GTGATCCATGAGTGATACGCATGCTTTCGATTTAATTTTCGAACAATAAAAAACATTTCCGCATTTTTGATAACCCCAAAGGTTTGAAGTTTAAGACCTCCCCAGCGCTTGACAAGATAGGGGAGAATCAAGCATCCTACGCCCTAATTGTTCTATCGATAGAACCATTGTTTTTTTCATTCATTTTGACAGGAAGAATTCTTTATGACAAATCCAACACATTTTTCAAGACGTCGTTTAATCCAAGCAGGCGCTGCAGCCTCTGCAGCCCTTGGCGCGCCTGGTTTGTTACTAGCACAAGCGCGTACCGTCAAAATCGGTTTAGTGCATCCAGTCAGCGGCGGATTGTCTTATAGCGGTGGTCAATCGCGCATGGGTGCGCAATTGGCTATTGACGAAATTAATGCGGCGGGTGGTATTCGTTCGATGGGCGGAGCCAAATTAGAAGCTTTGCTTGGCGATTCACAATCGCGCCCCGAAGTAGGCGTTAGCGAAGTCGAACGTATGCAACAAGAGGGCGTCTCAGCATATGTTGGGTGTTTTGCAAGTGCAATTGCTTTGGCTGCAACGCAAGCTGCTTCTAAATACAACACGCCGTTTTTAATTGATGTGGGTGTATCAGACCTTATTGTTAATCGCGGTTTAAAAAATGTATTTCGTCTAGCCCCTGGGTTTGGTAAGTGCGTTGATGAAGCTATCGTGGGTTTGGACGAAGTCAACAAGACCGCAGGGGGTATCGCTAAGAAAGTTGTGCTGGTGCATGAAGAGTCGGAGTTCGGTACTGGCACGGCCAAATTGTTGGCCAGTAAGTTGCCAACCATCGGCGTTGAGGTGGCTGATGTCATAAAACATGCAAACCCTACTCGCGAATTTACGAACGTTGCTTTACGTATTAAAAGCCTCCGACCTGATCTAGTTATCATGAGTAACTATCAAAACGAATACGTGTTGATGGCTCGAACCTTGCATCAACAAAAAGTGGACTTGGCAGGTATGTTCAGTGTGCTCGGTGGCGGCTTTAACTACAAGTTGGTTAAAGAGCAGCCCGATGTTGCTCAGTACATGATGGACTTCAACCATTGGTACAACCCACGCAATTCAAAAGCAGTTGATATGAAAAAGCGTGTAGAAGCCAAAGGTGATTTATTTACGTTTGAGGTCTATTGTTCTTATAACTCGGTTAAGTTGTACGCCGATGCATTGCAACGCGCGGGCACGTCTGACAAAGAAAAAGTCATTGCTGCATTAGAAACCAGCACATGGTCTGATCACTTCATGCCTTATGGCCCCACTAAGTTTGTCAATGGTCAAAACACAGGCGGTCGCGCCGCCTTATTGCAAGCCACCA
>RFYV01000230.1 GCA_009921265.1 Betaproteobacteria bacterium
CAGATCAGCCTGTGGAACATGCAAGAGATGTCCACCACTAATGCCAATAATCAGATCCCCGTCCCGATATCGATCAGCAATCTCTGTGCCTACTTGATGCGGTACACCATCGATGAGAACGAAGTCTGTTGCCTTCAATTTGTGGTTCAAGCCAAAACCTCCGAGATCAGAACAAGTCGACCTTGATCAATTGACAAATGAGCAGCCTGTCCAATTGCAACTGAGATCAAACCCTCACTCAGTCCAATATCGGCTTTTTGTCCATTGCGTATGGCTGTCTGCATCTGGCGATGCTCCACAAAAGAGGCTCCGTGATGAAATCCTTGCACCACATCCTTGTCTAATTCGATTGGGAAATCTTGAAATGTTCCATAACCATTTTTTCTTTTGCCAATTCTGACGATCGATTCGGGGATCAATGCCTCAATCTTGCCTTTGTCGCCAACAACACAGATCTCTTGCTCGTTTTTTGAGGCCTCAGCGAACATACAAAGATCCAACATGCCACGAATCCCATTTTCGAAATTGACAATCACATAGGCGTTATCCAAAATGTCCGGAGTACGGCCACCGTAACTTTCCGCGAGATGATTGACGTCTTGAGATCCGCTGGCAATCACCGACACTGGTGCACTCTTGGCCAAGACGCACATCAGATCGAAAAAATGACAGCATTTCTCGACCAACGTGCCACCCGTGTTTGCATTGAAGCGATTCCAGTCATCCACCTTCTCGAGGAATGGGTAGCGATGCTCCCTGATGGAAATCATCCGCACGTCACCGATAGTGCCTTTGTCGATCTCTTGTTTTACGCGCGCCGTCGGCGCCATATATCGATACTCAAGGCCTACCCAAATGACTCGATCTTCAAAAGAGCTAGCAGCCTCAATTTGTTGCAATTCCAGACACTCCGAAACAGTGATGCACAGCGGCTTTTCGATCAAAATATGTTTTCCACTATTCAGAACATCTTTCGCAATATGAAAATGCGTGTGATTTGGTGTGGCGATCACCACCACATCTGCATCGCAGTGACCCAGCATCTCAAGGTGGTTTGCAAAATATCGGACACCTTCCATACGATTTAATAGACGTCGTGCTTTTTCGAGGCTTGGGGTATGTGGATCACACACCCCAACTATTCGTACATCTGGCATCTCGACCAAATTGCGGATGTGTTCTAAGCCCATCATTCCGCTGCCGATGATTGCGTACCTCAGCAAAGGAGCGCCGGCATTCGAAAGATCTGCGATCGGCATATTTGAAATCGGCACGATGTAATAGTAGAACGCTAATCTTGCAAATATGTCCACGACCCAA
>RFYV01000024.1 GCA_009921265.1 Betaproteobacteria bacterium
CCCAGCGTCTTACCGCAAGGTGTCTACTATGGATTGAGTTCGGCGTATGTGGTGGCAGATGCCTCCTTAGAGCCCTCTGAGTCCTGTAAGGTCGACATCAGAGTAGCTAATAACGGCGAAGCATTTACCAAACGTTTTTCGTTTACAACAGGGTCGGCTGGAATGTTGGAGCAATAGCCCATAGCATGCGTAACATATACGGGTATGCAGTCTACTTTTAAAATTCCACAATCTGTTTTGGTCGTGATTTATACGCCCGAGTTGTATGCTCTGATTCTAAAAAGAATCGATATGCAAACTTGGCAAAGCGTCACAGGTTCCAAAAACTTTTTGGATGAGAATTACCAACACACAGCAGTCCGAGAAGTCTTTGAAGAAACAGGCCTCAATGAAAAACAAAAAGGCTTTCGCCTCGACGATTGGTATTTAGAAAATATTTATGATATTTATCCGCACTATCTTCATCGGTACGAACCTGGCGTCTATCAAAACGTCGAACATGTGTTTGGTTTGCAAATCGCGTATCAAGCACCCATTATATTGAGTCCCACAGAACATACGCACTACCAATGGTTGCCTTATCAAGAGGCCGCACAAGCCGTGTCTTCAGCATCCAATGCTGAAGCTCTTTTGATGTTGCCTCGCATGATTTCCAAATGACATCAGCAACAACAGAATCGTGGCAATTATTAAAAGGCAGCGATGACTACTTTCCATCATTGATCCAAAATTTTCAACAAGCTCAAAAGGAAATTTATTTAGAAACCTATATTTTTAATTTCGAAGCCAAAGGCGCACAAGTGGCGCAGGCGCTCTATGCTGCCGCAATGCGCGGCGTGCATGTAAGAATTCTAGTAGATGGTTTGGGCACGCCAAGCATCCCTAACGATTGGACGGCGCGCTGGCAAGCGGCAGGCGTTGAATGTCGCATGTTTGATCCTGTGGGTTCGGGCAACATTTGGTTTCCCGGTCGTTGGCGACGCATGCATCGCAAACTTTGCGTGATTGACAAAAGAGTGGCGTTTTGCGGTGGCATTAATATTTTGGACGACTGGCATGACCCAATTGAAAATAAAATGATGCAGCATCCGCGATTAGATTATGCGGTTGCAATCAAAGGCCCTTTGGTCAAAGACATCCATCGAACCATGCAACAGCAATGGCAACGCATCAATATTGCGCGCGATTTAAAAGGAACACAATTGCAATCGGTATTTGAGAAATTAAAAAAAGTAAATTTTAAATGGCGCAAAAGCGAAGGCAAGAATGCACATGCGGCTTTGATTTTGCGCGACAACATTAAGCATCGCAACAACATTGTGCGTGCGTATTTACACGCAATTGGTAATGCAAAAAAAGAAATCATCATAGCCAATGCTTACTTTTTCCCTTCAGAAAAAATTTTGCGCGCACTAAAACAAGCTGCGCGTCGAGGCGTGCGTATTCAATTGTTGTTGCAAGGCCATTATGAATACATCGTGCCTTATCGTGCAGCTAAATACATGTATTCGCAACTGATGAAAGAGGGCGTAGAAATATGGGAGTATCAAACGAGTTATTTGCACGCCAAGGTGGCCGTGATTGATTCAAGATGGACAACAGTCGGTTCATCCAACCTAGACCCTTTGAGTTTGTTGTTGGCCAAGGAAGCCAATGTGGTAACACAAGGCCCAGTTTTTGCAATCGAACTCAAAGAGAGCCTTCAATCGTGTATCCAATCAGGCGGCCAACGTATCGAGCATTCTGCGCATTTGAATCGGCCCTTGTGTCAGCGATGGTTGGATCAAATTTGCAACTATCTGCTGCGTTTGGCTATTTTGATATCGGGCAGGCGCTACAGGTGAATCCCCCTGCGGCCAACGGGCAATCCCTTGTTTGGGCAAGGCGTTTATTTGCCTGATACCATCTTAGTCATGTTGCAACAAGACTTACACCTATGAAATCAGAAGACCGCCAAGACGGAACACCAGTCTCCGTCAAAATTCGCGAGCGACTCCAACAGGCGCACAAACGGTTCCACTCCAACGACAATATTGCCGAATTTATTCAGCCAGGTGAGTTAGAAGAATTGCTCACAGAGGTTGAGCAAAAAATGAAGGGCGTTCTCGATAGCTTGGTCATCGACACCGACAACGACCACAACACGGGCGATACCGCTAAACGTGTAGCTAAGATGTATCTCAATGAAGTCTTTCGCGGCCGCTACACCACACAACCTGCCATCACCGAATTTCCAAATGCCGAGCACCTCAATGAATTGATGATCGTGGGGCCCATCACTGTACGCAGTGCATGCAGCCATCATTTTTGTCCTGTCATCGGAAAAATTTGGATTGGTATTTTGCCCAATGAACACACCAACGTCATCGGTCTATCCAAATACGCACGATTGGCAGAGTGGGTCATGGGTCGACCCCAAATTCAAGAAGAGGCTGTTGTGCAGTTGGCCGATCTCATTCAGGTCAAAACACAACCCGACGGTTTAGCCATCGTTATGGAAGCTACCCACTATTGCATGGCGTGGCGCGGTGTCAAAGACATGGATAGTCGTATGATTAACTCAGTCATGAGAGGCGCATTTCTCAAAGACCCCAACCTGCGTCGCGAATTTTTATCACTTCTTCCCAGAAAGGACTGATTCATGTTGGTTCGTTTGCTTTACGTCAGTCGTGCGGCTCATTCAGATCCCGCCAGTGCAACAGAATCTATTTTGTCAAGCGCTCGCATGCACAACTTAGCCAATGGCATCACGGGTATTCTTTGTTATGGTTCCAACATTTTTTTGCAAGCCATCGAAGGTGGACGCAATCAAGTCAACACTCTATACAGCCAAATTTTGCAAGATAAGCGACACAAAGATGTGGTGTTGTTGCATTATGAAGAAATCACAGAACGCAGGTTTGGCGGATGGACCATGGGTCAAGTCAATTTAGCAAAACTCAACACGTCGATTGTTCTGAAATATTCTGAAATGCCAGAGCTCGATCCTTACGCTGTATCGGGTACGGTTTCATTGGCCTTGCTCGAAGAGCTCATGGCCACCGCTTCCATCATCGGTCGCGCGTAACTGCTTCTCGTCAATGACTGCTTTGTTGGGTTGTGATTTCAGTAGCAGTCCAAAAACCAAAAAACCCATTGTTATGGCTTGGGGCTCAGAGTCGCGCAATGTGGTTCGCTTAGAGCGATTTCAATTCATCAATCGTTTAGAAGATTTTTCTTACGCATTGCAAACACCAGGTCCTTGGGTGGGCGGTTTTGATTTGCCATTTGGATTGCCGCGTGAATTAATTCAATCATTGGGATGGCCGTTGAAATGGATTGATTGCATGGCGCACTACAGCCAACTCACGCGACAACAAATCCGCGATCATTTTGCAAGCTTTTGCGACAGTAGGCCTGTAGGACAAAAATTTGCGCATAGACAAACCGATCGACCCGCAAGCTCAAGTCCATCGATGAAATGGGTCAACCCACCCGTTGCTTATATGTTGCACGCTGGCGTTCCATTGATGATCGAAGCGCGATTGCATTTTCCTGGTTTGCACGTTGGCGATAAAACGCGTGTTGCACTAGAGGCTTATCCAGGCATGTTGGCAAGACATTTTTTATCCAACCAAAGTTACAAGAGTGACGACCGCAAAAAACAAACGCAAGAGAGACTAATTGCAAGAAAAAATTTAATCCATGGATTAGAAAGTGGAATCCCACATTTAAATCTGAGACTCAAACTCAGCAATGCGCAGCGCGATACTTTGGTCGATGATCCCAAGGGAGATTTATTGGATGCGGTGTTATGTATGGTTCAGGCGGCATGGGCCGATCAACGCGCAGATCAAAATTATGGAATGCCCAGCAATATTGATTCTATAGAGGGCTGGATTGTGACCGCACCCCAATAAAGAGTTTTATTTGATTTGTCCTAAAGCAACCAAGGCATCTGCATCGGTGCGATAAATTTTTAAATAAGGGTCGGGGTTAAGGTGACCTGATTGGCGCAATACATTTTCAACGGGCAACTTCAGGCCGCTGATATGCAAAGTAATTTTTCTGTCGCTAAAAAGCTTAAATAACTTTGCAAAAATTTCAACGCCTGTTGCGTCAATTCGATTAATCGGCAATGCAAAAATGCAAACATGTAATACATCTTTGTGAAGTGCCAAATGTTCAGTGAGGTTTTTTTCAAGCACACTGGCCGCCGCAAAATCAAATTCTGCGTCCATGCGAATCGCATACAGATGAGGTGCCAAGGGAGGCAGAGTCCAAAGATGTCTGTCGCGCAAACTGCCATCAGGGTGCAATCCAATTTCAATGATGCGCGGATGAAGTCTGTGATGTAAAAAATGCATGAGTGTTAAAACAACGCCAACCAAAACGCCCCAATAAATAGCGGGTGCTGTGAGTAAAGTGGCTACAAATGTAATTCCTGCAGCCACCGTTTCTGTACGCGACACACGCCACAAGTGAAAAAATTGTTGGGGTTGAAACAAACCCAACACAGCAGAAATCACAATCGCTGATAACACCGCTCGTGGTACAAATTGCAATACAGGCATCAGCAATAAAAGCGAAAGTAAAACAAAAGCAACGCACGCAATCACGGCCCACCCACTTTGCGCACCTGCATACAGCATCAATGCCGATCGAGAAAACGAAGTGCCCGTTGGAAAGCTGCCACAAAATGCCGACGCCAACTTGGCCAGTCCTTGGGAAATCAAATCTTGATTGTCATCCCAGCGTTGACCGCTACGTTGACATTCAATTTTTGCGCTTGACGCTGTTTCTAAAAAACTCACCAACGCAATCACCATGGCGGGCACAATCAATTGGATGAATACATCCACTTCAATCCAATGCGGCATATAAAAATGTGGCAATCCTGCAGGCATATTTCCCACCACTGCCGCTTTGTAATCGAGTACGTAACTTAAGCTTGCAGAAATTACAACCGTGAACATAATCGCAGGCCATTTGGGAATATATTTTTTGGCCAGCAATAAAAAAATCAAACTGGTGATTCCCCATGCCATTGGATTTTGTACAAATGGAAGATTAAAAAGAAAAGTTAATTCATCCCAAGATAAATGTTTGTAACCCAAAAGTGCGGGCACTTGCGATCCCATGATGAGCAAAGCAGCGGCTTGTGTAAACGCCATCAAAACAGGCGCGCTGATGAGATTGAGCAACCATCCCAAGCCACCCAAGCCCAAACACACCTGCAAGAGGCCAGACAAAATAGAAAGCCAAACCGCCAAGTTAACCCACTTCGATGAGCCTGGTTCTGCCATACCCATTAAAGACGCACTGATCAAGACGCAAGTAAGTGCTGCAGGTCCAATCGATAGTCTTGACGCACTGGCAAACAATGTGGCAATCAAAGCAGGCACAAGGCACGCATAAAGTCCTGTAACCAAAGGCATGTTGGCCAATCCCGCATACGCCACCGCTTGAGGCACCATCACGAGCGCAACAGAAATGCCTGCAACGATGTCTTTGCGCATCGATGCTTGATTGGGCTTCGCCCAATTTAAAAAAGGTAAATAATTCTGAATATTAAACATCAATTGTTTTTTGTAAATTGCACCTTGCATCGTACACAGACTTTCATTGGATGATAGAAGTCTCATTCTTTTCTTCAAAACAGCAGGTTGCAAATGCAAAAGAACCCGCTCCAATCCATCCTCAACGTAATCATTGTCGCACTCATGTTATTGAGTGGGCAAGTTACCTTCGCGCAGTCCAGTGCCCCTTCTTGGATGGGCATTGTGACCTATGTAACGGATGGCGACACGTTGTGGGTTCAGTCCATCGATCATTCAACATGGCATCGCCTTAGAATCTTGGGCATTGACGCCCCTGAAATTTGTCAACCGTGGGGATCTGAAGCCAGACAGACATTGACGGCTTTGGTTGCGGGGCGTCAATTAGAAATTATTGAATTCGGACAAGACGTGTATGGTCGGTGGTTGGGGCGCTTGCATATTGGATCCATCGACGTGGGTCAATGGCTGGTGGCGCAAGGTCACGCTTGGTCTTATCGCTATCTGAATCAATCAAGCCCTTACAAGCAACAAGAGTTGATTGCAAAAAATTTAAAACGCGGATCGTTTGCTTTATCTAAACCCAAAATACCGCAGAGTTTTAGAAAAAAATACGGATCATGTCGATTAAGGCATCAAGTGTGAGTTGCTGCACACCGTGCATTGAGGATCTTTTTTAATTTGTAACTCGGTCCAACTCAAACTTCTGCCGTCAAATAATTGCAATCGTCCCACCAGCGATGTGCCCAGATTTGTTAACAATTGAATGGCTTGAGTGGCTTGCAAACTGCCAATCACACCCACTAAAGGAGCCAACACGCCCATGGTTGCGCAACTCACTTCTTCGGGTGCGCGATCGGGCGGAAATAAACATGCATAACAAGGTGAGTCAGCAATTTGTGTATCAAAGCTGGTGAGTTGACCATCCAAGCGAATAACGGCACCACTCACCAAGGGTTTGCGGTTTTTTACACAAGCCCAATTGATATCGTGGCGAGTCGCAAAATTATCACAACAATCCACCACCACATCAACACCCGAAATTATTTTTTCAAGTAGCGTGCGATCAGCGCGTTGATCAATGCAAGTGATTTGGATATCAGGATTGAGAGCGAGCATTGCCCTTCGAGCAGACTCTGTTTTTAAAACACCAATTCGAGATGTGGTGTGCACAATTTGACGCTGTAAATTAGTCAGATCGACACGATCGTTGTCGATGAGGGTGATGTGACCAACACCAGAGGCAGTTAAATACATGGCAACGGGTGAACCCAAACCACCTGCGCCCACAATCAATACATGACTTTTTAAAAGCTGCTCTTGACCTTCATCGCCCAGTTCATTTAAAAGAATATGTCGCGAATAACGCAACAACTGGGCATCATTCAAAACCACTCACTCCTTTTTTTCGGCAGTGCGAACGGTTTGAGTTTTGCTGGCTTTGACGGGCAGGCCTTTGAGTTGATTGAGCGCTTGCTGAAGCGGAAAGTCTTCTGCGCTACCCAATTCGGGTGGTCGGCGTTCTGCCACAGGCTTTTTGGATTCCTCTTCTAAACGCTTGAGCGCTTCTTCGCGAGCTTTTTCACGCGCGGGATCTTTGACTTCATTGCCTTGACCGCTGCTCAAATGTTTTTCAAGATCGGCTTCGCGCGTTCTGAGCGCAGCAAATGGACTGCCCTCGGCGGTTTCATCCACCCATACTTCAGGAACAATTCCTTTGGCTTGAATCGATTTTCCACTGGGCGTGTAGTAGCGAGCCGTTGTGATTTTTAATGCTGTATCTGCACCCAATGGACGCACAGTTTGAACAGAGCCCTTGCCAAACGTTTGACTGCCCATCACGATCGCTCTTTTGTGATCTTGCAAGGCGCCCGCTACGATTTCACTGGCAGACGCAGAACCTTCATTAACCAAAACAACCATAGGGATTTTTTTGTAAATACCTTTGGTGTTGACGGTGAGTTGTTGAATAGGATCGGTGCTTCCTCTGCGCATATAAAACTCAGGCGCTGCTTTGTAAATAAATTTACTTTCAGACAATTGACCATTGGTCGACACCACCATCACATTTTCAGGGAGAAATGCAGCAGACACAGCAACCGCAGCATCGAGCAAACCACCCGGGTCATTGCGCAAATCCAAAACCAAACCTTTGAGATTGACGTCTTGCTTGTACAACTCTTCAAGTTTGCGAGCCATGTCATCCACTGTTCGCTCTTGAAAATTCGATAAACGAATCCAGCCCCATCCTGGCTCCATCATTTTGCTTTTGACACTGACAGTTTTAATTTCTTCACGAATAATCGTGACAGGAAAACTGCGATTTTCTGATTTTCGTTGAATCGTTAAAACCACTTTGGTGCGGGGTTCGCCGCGCATCATCTTGACCGCATCATTCAAAGGCAAACCTTTGAGAGATTTGTCATCCACCTTGGTAATTAAATCGCCCGACTTAATGCCTGCGCGATCTGCAGGTGAGCCTTCAATAGGTGACACCACCTTGACGAAACCATCTTCTTGCGATATTTCAATACCTACACCAACAAAGCGCCCTGTGGTGCCTTCTCTAAATTCTTTAAAAGATTTTTTGTCAAAGTATTGTGAATGCGGATCAAGGTTTGCAACCATACCTGATATGGCGTCAGAGATTAATTTTTTGTCATCGGTTGTTTCAACATAGTCGCTTTTGATCATGCTAAAAACAGCTGCAAGTTGTTGTAACTCTTCGAGTGGCAACGTGGCCATGTTTCCACGCGCAACTGTTTGCAAAGAAAAAGTGGTGAGTGCACCCGCCAAGGCGCCAACGGTTAGCCAACCGGCAATTTTGAGTTTATGACCCATATCCCCATATCCAATCAAAAGTGAGCAAAGTTCAGCCGTCAATCCAGCTGTCAATATACAGCGATGTAACTATTTACGCTACCGCAAAACGCATTATCCCTTGCCTTGGGAGGTAACAGCTAAAGCCGCTTGGGCTGCCGCTTGCGCATCGCCCAAATAATAATGACAAATTGGGCGCAGTTGATCGTCCAATTCATAAACCAACGGTATACCGTTGGGGATATTGAGGCTCACGATATCAGCATCGTGAATTTGATCCAGATATTTAATCAGGGCACGAATCGAGTTGCCATGCGCCGCAACCAAAACCCGTCTACCGGCTTTAATCGCGACCGAGATTGACTCTTCCCAAAAAGGAATCACGCGTGCAACCGTGTCTTTAAGACACTCGGTAAGCGGGATTTGCTCTGGAGACAATTTGGCATAACGAGGGTCGCCGCGCTCGCATCGGGGGTCGGTGGACTCCAGAGCAGGAGGGGGCGTCTCGTAACTTCTGCGCCACTGCAAAACTTGGGCGTCCCCGTATTTTTTGACCATATCGGCCTTATTAAGGCCCTGCAAGGCGCCGTAATGCCGCTCATTGAGACGCCAAGCGTTCATCACAGGCAGCCAAGGCTTATCCATGCTATCTAAGCAGTGCCACAGAGTATGAATGGCTCTTTTGAGAACGCTCGTATAGGCCAAATCAAAGTCATACCCCTCAGCCTTGAGAAGTTGACCTGCTGCTTTGGCTTGTGCAATGCCAGTGGGTGTGAGGTCGACATCGGTCCAGCCGGTGAAGCGATTTTCTAAATTCCAGGTGGATTCGCCGTGACGAATCAAAACAAGCTTGTACATGATTGAAAAAACAAAAAATTGGGGACTATTGTGAACTAATTTCCAGAAGGCCTCCTACTGATTCTAAAATACGTTTTTCAAAACATCCCCAACGAAAGTCCCGCGTGAAATTTTTGATCGATAATTGGATGCTCATTAGCGTCGCCATTGCAACGGGCTTCTTGTTGTTTTTACCCACCCTCAAAGCCGCTGGCGCCTCTGGCATTAGCCCCAACGAAACAGTCATGATGATCAATCGCCAAAAGGCTGTTGTTATTGATGTTTGCTCACCCGAGGAGTTCGCTCAAGGACATATCACCGGCTCCAAAAATATTCCTGCCGACAAAATTACAGAGCAATTGGCCGTTGTGGTTTCTGACAAAGCCAAACCCATCGTGATGGTTTGTGCCTCAGGTGTACGCTCAAAGGTGGCCATGGTTAGCGCACAAAAACTTGGCTTTACACAAGTTCAATGCCTCAATGGAGGTCTTAAAGCTTGGAAAGAAGCCAATTTACCCGTCGAAAAAGTCTGACTTATTGAGAAAGTAGCCCATCATGCCCCCTATCAAAATGTATACAACGGCAGTCTGTCCCTATTGCGTGCGTGCCAAACAACTTTTGCACGCGCGCGGTGTAACTAGCATTGAAGAAGTACGCATCGATCAAGACCCTCAACAGCGCGAACACATGATGCAACTCACGGGGCGCAGAACGGTGCCACAAATATTCATCGGCGATCACCATGTGGGTGGTTGTGATGATTTGATGGCATTAGACAGTCAAGGGCGCCTCATGCCCATGCTTCAAGCCTCCTGAGATAATCTCCTTTTTTTTGAAAGCATTCCATGTCCGAAGAACAAGCGCCAGTTTTTCAAATTCAGCGCATCTATCTCAAAGACTTATCACTCGAGCAACCCAACTCACCTGGTATTCTGTTATCAACCGAGCAACCTGTGGTTGATATACAACTCGGCCTGGGTGCAGAGCGTGTGTCCGATGGCATCTATGAAGTTGCAGTAACGGCCACGGTCACAACAAAAATACAAGACAAAACTGTTTTTCTTGTTGAAGTCAAACAAGCAGGTATTTTTGAACTCCGACATATTCCAGAAGATCAGCTCTCTGTTGTTCTCGGTATTTCATGCCCACAAATTGTTTATCCATACCTCAGAGGTAATGTCTCCGATGTCATTCAACGAGCAGGATTTCCGCCCGTACATTTGGCTGAAATCAACTTCCAAGCCATGTATGAGCAGCAACAGGCTCAGCAAGGTCTAACTCAATAAATTTTTTAAACACAACATGCCACAGCCCATGCGCATAGCCATATTAGGAGCGGGCGCATGGGGTACAGCATTGGCATTACAGGCTTGCAAAAGACATCAAGTCACATTGTGGGCACGCAACCCCGAGCAAATCGCTCAAATGCAATCATTGCGCTCCAATACACGCTACCTACCCTCGTTTACTTTTCCCGATCAATTGCATTTAAGTCATGAGCCCATCGGCCAATGGCTTTCATCCATGCAATTGATTGTGATTGCAACGCCTACAACTGCATTGCGAGGCATATTGCAACAAGTATCGTCCCACGTCGGTCAATTGCCCGTTGCATGGTTGTGCAAAGGATTTGAATCTTCCAACCAATCTGCAACAGGCATCAGTTGCATGGCGCATGAAGTCCAACACCAAGTTTCACCGCCAATGCACGCTGGCGCCTTGAGCGGTCCCTCATTTGCACAAGAAGTTGCACAAGGATTGCCCACCGCCCTTGTTGCTGCCAGTGTTCATGCGTCCGTTCGAAGCGCATTGGTCGATGCGTTTCATGCAGACAATTTACGCATCTACACCAACGACGATTTAATTGGCGTAGAAGTTGGTGGTGCTGTCAAAAATGTATTGGCTATTGCAACTGGTTTGTGCGATGGTTTGCAATTGGGTATGAACGCACGTGCAGCTCTCATCACGCGTGGTCTTACAGAAATGACGCGCTTAGGCGTTGCCTTGGGTGCGCAGCCCGAAACGTTCATGGGGTTAAGCGGTTTGGGTGATTTAGTGCTGACAGCCACGGGAGATCTTTCACGCAATCGACAAGTCGGTCAAGGTTTAGCGCACGGCAAATCATTGGCGCAAGTTTTAAAAGATTTAGGCCATGTTGCCGAAGGCGTATCCAGCGCAAAAACAGTATTTCAAAGAGCCGAACAACTCAATATCGATATGCCGATTACGCAAAGCGTTGTTCAACTCTTAGATGGACAGCTGAGTGCTGCTCAAGCCGTTGCACTATTAATGGGTCGTCAATCCAAGTTAGAATAATAAATCAATCGGCAGGCGTATAAGCTAAGCGCACATAAATCGGTGCAAAAGCTTCTGCTTGTGTAATCTCAACCAAAGTTTCTTTGGCCAACTCAAGCAATGCAATAAAAGTGACCACCAAAACAGGTACGCCATAGTCGGGGTCAAATAAATTTTCAAACTCAATAAAACGTTGACCTTGTAATTTGCGCAACACCATACTCATGTGTTCGCGAACCGACAGTTCTTCCCGAGAAATTTTGTGATGTTGAATCAATTTGGCGCGCTTTAAAATATCAGACCAAGCCGCTTGCAACTCTAATGAATCAACTTGCGGAAAACGGGGTTGCAGTGCTTGTTCAATATACACTTGCGCACGCAAAAAATCTCTGCCGTATTGCGGTACTTCATTGAGGTGAACAGAAGCCAATTTAATTTGCTCGTATTCGAGCAAACGTCGCACCAACTCTGCACGGGGATCTTCTGCCTCTTCGCCCTCTGCCACTTTTTTGGGTGGCAGCAACATGCGAGATTTAATTTCGATGAGCATCGCCGCCATCAACAAATACTCAGCGGCTAATTCAAGATTATGAACACGAATTTCATCAACATAACTTAAATATTGGCGAGTGAGACCCGCCATCGGAATATCCAAAATATTAAAATTTTGTTTGCGAATGAGATAGAGCAATAAATCTAAAGGACCTTCAAACGCTTCCAAAAAAACTTGCAGCGCGTCTGGAGGAATATACAAATCGTGAGGCATTTTAAACAGCGGCTCACCATACAAGCGCGCCAAAGCCACTTGATCGATCACCAAGGGCATATCCGATAATTCGTGGCCACCGCTTGGTGTCTCTAAATCAAATACGGGATCACTCACGATTGGGTTTGATAGACGTAAGGTTTTTGAGCGACCTTGGATTTGGAAAATTCGTCTTGCACCTTGCTGTCTATGGGCTTATCCCACAACAATGCACGCCCATGACGTTGCTCGGCTTCGAGTGTTGGCTTGGCTTGCTTGAGGGACTCAATAAATTGGGTCACTTCGGAAGTGTAATTGGGGCGTTGAAAAATCGACATAAAAGTACTTTCTAGATGGGCTTATTCTACTTTGACTAAGGATGGCTAGTGTGGCGACTGGGCCAGAGCAAGACCGGCCTCCCAATGGAGCAAAACATCGTCTTTAGACCCCAGTTGGAGCAAGCCCGCCCGATCAACCATCCCCAAGGGTTGTCGATTCAGGCCACACAGCACGCAACGCATGCCTTTTTTGTGGCAACTGTTGAGCAAATTGCGCAAAGCGTCCGCACCACTAGAGTCCAAATAAATCAGATGTGTCAAATCCACAACCAACAGTTGATCTGGCAAATCCATCTCTAATTGTTCAATCACTTGAACCGCAGCAAAAAACAATGCGCCATGCAATCGATGCGCTTGTGTGTGTGTATTCTTAATCACTGTGTCGCATCGAATCAAAGTACCCATTCGATAAATCAAGGTTAAACATGCGGTGGTTAAGCCAACGCCGACAGCCACTGTGAGATCAACCATCACTGTTAAAACAAAAACAGCAAGCAATGTAAATCGATAGGGTAGACGAAATTGTTGTAGATGAACAAATGCTCGCCACTCGCCCATGTTCCATGCAACAAAAATCAAAATAGCCGACAACGCACACAAAGGCACATCAAATGCCAACGGTGCGGCTACCCACACAATCAATAAAAGTATCAACGCGTGTGCCATGCCAGCAACGGGGCTTGTAGCGCCACTTTTTGCATTGGTCACTGTTCGAGCAATCGTGCCTGTTGCAGGCATACCGCCAAAAAAAGGCGTTACAAAATTAGCAATACCTTGCGCCATTAATTCTTGATTCGGATCATGTTTGTCATCAATCATTCCATCAGCAATGCGTGCACAAAGCAAAGATTCAATAGCGCCCAACAAGCTAATGGTAATCACAGGCATGAAGAGTTGCTGAGCGCTTTGCCAACTAAAAGAAGGCCATACCCATTGCGGAAACTCAGAGGGAATTCCGCCAAATTTCGATCCAATAGTTGCAATTTCCAAATGCAAAAACAAAGTTAAAAAAGTAGCCACGACCAATGCTAATATAGGGCCAGGAATGCTTGTGATGCGTTTAAAAATCGCAACCCGCGGCAACACAAATTGCCAAACAATCAATAGGATCAAACAAAAAACAGAAAGATAAACCGTGTTCAAACTGACGGTGTGCCAGTGGTCAATCACAGCATGGATCACACCTAAAAAATCTGCAGGCATGCGTTGTACATCCAGGCCCAAAAAATCTTTGATTTGTGAAGTGGCAATCAACACCGCGATGCCGTTGGTAAAACCAATCACAACCGACACAGGCATGAAGCGAATGAGGTTGCCGAATTTAAACAGCCCCATTAAAAATAACACAACACCTGACAGTGCTGTTGCAATAATTAAATATGCCACGCCATATTGCGCGACGATGCCATAAACAATCACAATAAAAGCGCCCGCTGGCCCGCCAATTTGAACGCGACTACCACCCAATAAAGAAATTAAAAACCCAGCAATGATGGCTGTAAAAACACCCGCTTCTGGTTTTAAGCCCGATGCAATCGCAAAGGCCATAGCCAAAGGTAGGGCCACCACACCCACTGTTGCGCCCGCACCCAAATCTTTTAAAAAACGCAACTGTGAATAGCCCTTGAGAGCTTCTAGGAGCTTGGGGCGAAACTGGGCCAGACGTGTCATCGGTATGTACTTTTTGTATTTGATGTGTATCTCAAGCATCTTATTAGCAACGAGAGCAAATAGCACCCCCTAATTAGAGTAATGAATTATTAAATATTACAAAAAATCAGATGCCGACTATAACGTAAATTATATTATTAATGTTTATATATTTGACTGAAAAATGAATTAATTTTAATTAATTTTTTGAAGTGTTTAAAGGATGGGAGAGTTGGAATGAGTGAGTGGGATCAGAGCAAATAGATGGATTTTGAGGAAAAAATCATACTTCCCATCATGCCTAAAAAGTCGAGGACTGTATCAAATAACTCAACGAGTGGTTGGGTGCCTACGCCTGTCAAGATCCATCTCACTCAAGCAAGCGCAGACAAGCAATCAAAAAATAAAAAGACAAAACTCGAACAAGAAAAAAATACCAAGCAAGCGGAAGAAGAGAGGTTGTTGAATGGATTGATATCAAGAGTAATCCTGATAAATGCGAATCCAATTTAAAAAAATGTATCTCTTGCGCATTGAAGGTTTTGTTTTTCAATCTTTTGACGATCAAAAACTATGTTCTCTCAAGTTTCAATCATTAGGATTGTTTTTTAGTGATTCAACTAAATTATGCGGCTATGCCTTTTCGGGTGACATTGGTCATTTAAACCACCCAAATTGTTACAAAATTTTTGTTCCTTCGTTGCAGTTGCTCAATCTTTTGGTTAATGGCACTGTGGATCCAAATAATCGAATTGAGTTTGGTGTGTTGCGTCAGTCCGAGACGCATTTATTTTTGAAGCATCCGCAAGTTACGTATTTATAATGATGGATATCTAAGGCAAACGAAGTGCCATGTTTGGTAAAACGCTCTTGGGTAAAGCAATGTTGTAAAGCTTGTAGTACAGGGAATGCTGGATGTAACGACTCATACAAAAGATGTCGGTCAGTTAATATTTGACGTCAATGGTGAATATGCAAACGATAATCTGCAAGATGGAAATTCATCCTTTTATTCAGCCTATCGGGATCGGTGCTTGGTTTATTTTTTGGCAAAACGAGAGATCAATAGTCGTGGCAAATTATTGAGATTTAATTTTTATGAAAAAACAAGGCAAGCTTTCTCTATTATGTGTGAATTGTTACCACAAGCCATCTCGTCCTCTGAATATGTGCGAAATTTACTCAATTGCTCGCTTCCTGAATTTAAAAAATCACCCTCAGACTCTGACGAAAGGGCGACTAGAAAACTGTGCAAGATTATGTTGTACTAGACTTTATTGGTAGACGTTGGATTTGAATTTGAGAGTCAGCGCTTAGAAGATAAATTAATTGCTTTGAGTTTTAAGAATCCATTTTGCCCCATGCTATTTCACCCGTTGCGCTTGGCTTCGTATCAGGCGGTGATAAGTTGCGCTCCACCTGCGCAGCGTCGAACATTTTATCAAATGGTTACTGAGATGAAGGTCTTTGCTAAATTTGTCATTACTCATTACATATATCAACGATCACAATTTAATGCGCAATGGCACTTTTATGTCTGATAGTGATGAGATTGTTATGGCAAAATTTATTAACCCTGATTCTGGTGAGGGTCCTTTTATTTTGCGTGATTGTTAGCAATACCACTCACCATTTGCAGATGATTTTATTTCGTAAATCTTAAACTCATTAAGCGATGCTCAAACAGTGATTGTCGATTTAGGTGGCGCTAACGAACAAATCATTCGCTACTTTGCAAAAACTTTATCAGTTGCTGTTTTTGCAATGTAAGAAAATAAATTTGATTAATAATCAGATGACCAAGCAATTTATACAAATCTATTTTAAAGAGTTGCATATGATTTTTTCGCCCAATTCAGGAAACGTTATCGATGTTTACTCTCGTTTAGCAAAAGTAGGCGTCAAATTTAATATTGGTATTGTTTATTTGACTCAACCCCCATCAACTGTCAATCAAGACTTATTGGCGCTAACTGAAAATTTCTTTATTGGCCATTTATCGAGTTAAAGGGAAGTGGATATTCTAGCCAATGTCCAGCACGCATTTAAGGGGATGGAGTAGGACATGATGCGTAGTAGAACTCCTGGATAGATGCGGGTGTTGACTCTTGCTCATCGATACCCCATTTCGATTCAAACCAACGGATACACGGGTTTTTCCTGCGCGATTAAAGAATCTATTATGATGAACTGATGGATCGACCCACACTCACCACTGCTGTATACATGCGACGCGAACGCGTGCAAGGTGCGATGGCCAAATGGCAAGAGTGGCGATGGGTGTTACATGACGTGGTGATTCAAGAGGGTGAAGTGGCTTTGGGACCGCGTTTGATGCGTCAAACCGATGATGAGCAAATTTGGTTGCATGCGGGTTTTGAAGTGATTTTGTATAAGGACGACGCCGAAGGCTATTACCTCAATTCGTCTTCACCTGCGCCGTGTTGGTTTGTGTTGTGGCGCATGCAAGAGGAGCCCTGTGATGAGCAGCCCTTTGCATTGGCCATGCCAACCATGGTGTCTGTTAGTTACCATGACGCGGGTCGTTGGTTGGATGCGCAAGAAACGGTAGAGCAAGTGCCAGCCCCCGCAGAAATTGCACAATGGATGCAATCGTTTGCCGAGGAGCACATGGTGATTGAAACCAAAAAACGCAAACGCCCCGAGAGTTTCAAAGCCTTGCAAGATCGATTTGGCAATCCAGCCAAGGTGAGTACGGATAAAAAATATGGCCAATGATCCTTTTTTAAGTCGATGGTCCCGGCGCAAGCTGGCGTTGCTTGAAGGTTTGCCGGTTGAAGAGCCAACAAAAGAAGAGTCGATAAAAGTAGATTCAACAGAGCCTCTTGCAACTTCAACTTTGCAAAATCAAGCGTCTGTGGTTACACCTTTAAGCAACGCACAAGCACAAGAAACCTGTTCAAAGCCCACTCCTACATTAGAGGATGTGAATAAACTCACGCAAGAGTCCGATTACAGCGCTTTCATGTCGAGCAAGGTGTCCCCCGATGTCAAAAATGCAGCGATGAAAAAGTTATTTTCAGATCCGCATTTCAACGTGATGGATCGAATGGATACCTACATCGATGACTACAACACGCCCGATCCACTGCCTTTATCAATGCTCAGACAAATGGCGAGCGCCAAATTTCTAAATTTGTTTGAAGAAGATCCAGAAACACCCGCTGACGCAACGCAGGGGTCGAACTTGCCAAACAAAGACCCTTTATCATCAGGGAATGGGGTAGATGCCGATACTTCTTCATCCGAAGTCGTGGCACAGTGGCCCACTGAGCCTGTACTTTTAACACCATCCACGTCCATGACGCAGGAGCCTTTGCTTGACCACTCTGATTTGCAATTGCAACCAAACACTCCCGCTGAACTACCAGGCATTGAGCGAAAGTCTGAATGAAAAATTAACACCTGCTACTCTATTGTGTAGAAAGCAAGCGGGTGATTTTGTCAAGGCCGTGCAAAATGGTGAAGCTTTGGTGGTGGCTTGTACGCAAGAACAAAAATTATTTACTGAGCTTGCTGATCAAGCGTTAACTGCGGCAGGAGCGAATGCCAAATGGGCTCCGATTCGTTTTGTCAATATCCGCGAGACTGCGGGCTGGAGCGCAGAGGGCAAAGACGCCACGCCAAAAATAGCGGCCTTGCTGGCGGCGGCGCGATTGCCAGACCCCGATCCCGTTACAACTGTCACCTACAAAAGTGCGGGTCGATTGTTGATTGTGGGTCCATTGGATGAAGCAATCGCTGCGGCTGATTTATTAGTCGATACCCTAGACGTTACTTTGTTTACACAAGGCCCAGGTCAAAAGGGCGGCTCACAAAAAAGAACTTACCCTGTGTTGTCGGGTTCCATTGAATCTCTCAAAGGTTGGCTGGGTGCATTTGAGTTAACTTTGATGCGCAACAATCCGATTGATTTGGATGTTTGCACGCAATGCAATGCTTGCGTCACAGCTTGTCCAGAAGACGCCATTGGCTTGGACTACCAAATTGATTTATTGCTTTGCAAATCGCATCGCGATTGCGTCAAGGCTTGTGGTGTGGCGGGTGCGATTCAGTTTGATCGGATCACTTCGTCAGAAAAAATTAATTTTGATGTGGTGTTAGATTTACGCGCGCATGCCATGGCATTTACTCATCATGCATTGCCACAAGGTTATGTGTCGATTCAAAAAACACCGTATGCGCAAGCCTTGTTGCAGTTGCGCAATTGGGTGGGTGAGTTTGAAAAACCCAAGTTTTTTTCATACAAACACAATTTGTGCGCCCACAGTCGCAACGAAAAAGTAGGTTGTAATGCGTGTGTGGATGTTTGTTCTGCCCAAGCCATTGCGTCGGACAAATCGCGTCAACAAATCAAGGTGAATCCGCATTTGTGTGTGGGTTGCGGTGCATGTACAACGGTGTGTCCAACGGGGGCGATCAGTTATAACTATCCTGCCACGAGTGAGCATGGTGTTCGTTTTAAAACCTTGTTATCTACTTTTTTAAAAACAGGTGGCAAGCAACCCGTGTTGATGTTGCACAGCATGAAAGCGGGGCAGGCTTTGGTAGATGATGTGGGGCGTTTTGCGCAACTCGGTGTTGCCAAGGGTTTGCCATCCACTGTGATTCCCATTGCTTTGTGGCATACCGCAAGCGTTGGTTTAGAGATGTGGATGTCTGCCATTGCATTTGGTGCGTCGCAAATTTGGTTGCTTACTACTGATGAAGATGCGCCGCAATATTTAGAGGCACTGGATGCGCAAATCGCGCAAGCACAAGCCATTTGGCAAGGTCTGGGTTATTCGGGTGAATGTGTGATTCGATTGCACACCAAGGACGCCAAAGATTTGGATCAAGCGATGCAAATCGCGCGCGCGCAGTGGTCTGCGCTAAAGGTCAATGCAACAATGCCCGCGGCTCGTTATGCGGCGTCCAATGACAAGCGAAGCACCTTGTCATTTGCATTGGATCATTGGATGGTGCATGCGCCCGTTTTGATAAATGCCAAAGAGGCTTCATTAGAAATTGCATTACCCAAAGCGGGTGCGAGCATGGGCTCGCTGCAAATCAATGCCGATGCGTGTACCTTGTGTATGAGTTGTGTGAGTGCATGCCCTGCCAGTGCTTTGCAAGACAATGCACAAGCGCCGCAACTTTTATTTTTGGAAAAAAATTGTGTGCAATGTGGTTTGTGTGAAATCACGTGCCCCGAAAAAGCCATTGCATTGACGCCGCGTTTGTTGGCGTCACCTGCGCGCTCACAAATTCGAGTGGTGAATGAAACCAAGCCCTTTGCTTGCGTGCGTTGTGGCAAAGAATTTGGCACACTTAAAGCCATCGAGGTGATGATTGAGCGTTTGGGCGGACATTCGATGTTTCAAGGCGTCGCCAAAGAGCGGCTCAAAATGTGTTCAGATTGTCGGGTGATCGATATGTATTCTTCAGATGGCGAAAACAAAATCATTTAATCATGGCAACACCACCTATTACCACCGCGTTGGATGAAGAAACGGCTCGTGCAGAGTTGTACGGCTTGTTTTCTGTTTTGTTTTATGCGCCTCCTACTGACGATTTGTTGGCGCAAATTCGATTGGCACCCACAGAGGCGCCTGCTGCTGGCGGATTTTTAGAGGAGCCTTGGCGTCAATTGGTCGGTATGGCTCGCAACATGAAAGATGCAGACATTCGAGCTGAATACGACAGTTTGTTTGGTGGCGTTGGCAAGCCCGAGGTCTATTTATTTTCTTCTCACTATATCGCTGGTTTTTTGAACGAAAAGCCATTGGTTCAATTGCGCAATGACATCGCCGCATTGGGCTTGGCGCGTAATGAATCGATGAATGAAACTGAAGATCACATCTCCTATTTGACCGAAGTGATGCGATTTTTAATTGCGGGTGACGATGTGGCGGTATCTAATCTGTCGCAACAATCCCAATTTTTTGCAACTCATTTGCAGCCTTGGGCAGTAGATTTGTGTGATGTTTTAACGCCGCACCCGAGAGCCAAGTTTTATGGCACTTTATCGGAATTGTTAAGAGCATTTTTAAATGTCGAAGCGCAAGCGTTTGACATGCTGATATAAAAATAAGCTGAGACCTCTTTTTTTTGAAAACAAAAAGACTCAATAATGCCCCTTGAGTAAGGGGTAACATCATTGTGCTGGGTCGTAAATTGGGGTAAAAACGAAATTGGTATGCATATACTTGCATAGCGTGTATTTTTATGGAGAGTCGCATGGATAACAAACAACCGCCCGCATCTCGTCGTGGCTTTTTGATGGGTGCTGCAGCTGCAGGCGCCGCCGCAGTCACTACATTGCCCACTGTGACTCAACAAATTTCTGAGTCGATTCAATCCAAGTCTATGCCCGAGCGTGGCGGTGGCTATTCGCTCAGTGAGCACGTTCAGCGCTACTACCAAACAACACGCATCTAATTGCCACGGCTCTAGGAGAAAATAAATGTTGCTCACAAAAAAATCTGATCAAACGAATCGCAGTGGTTCTGGATTGGTCAATCGCTTGCACAGCGGATTGGCGCACGCATTACCCACCGTTGATCGTCGCGGTTTCTTGCGTCGCTCTGGTTTAGGAATTGGTGTTGGTCTTGCAGCCACTCAACTCACGTTGGTTCAAAAAGCAAAAGCAGGCGGCACTGCAGGTGACGGCACTGGAAAGATTGAAGTCAAACGCACCGTTTGTACGCATTGCTCGGTGGGTTGTGCAGTTGATGCGGTGGTTGAAAACGGTGTCTGGGTTCGTCAAGAGCCTGTGTTTGATTCACCAATCAACTTAGGTGCGCATTGCGCCAAAGGTGCGGCATTGCGTGAGCACGGTCACGGCGAGTTTCGTTTGCGCTATCCCATGAAATTGGTCAATGGCAAATACACACGCATCAGTTGGGATCAAGCGTTAGAAGAAATCACAGCTAAGTTGCTAGAGTTGCGCAAAGCCAGTGGCCCCGACTCCATTTATTGGGTAGGCTCATCCAAGCACAACAATGAACAAGCTTATTTAATGCGTAAGTTTGTGAGCTTTTGGGGTAGCAACAACTGCGATCACCAAGCGCGTATTTGTCACTCCACTACTGTGGCGGGTGTAGCCAACACATGGGGCTATGGTGCGATGACCAATTCATACAACGACATGCAAAACAGCAAGGTCGCGATGTATATTGGATCAAACGCCGCAGAGGCGCATCCTGTGAGTTTGTTGCACATGTTGCACGCCAAAGAAACTGGCACCAAGATGATTGTGGTGGATCCTCGTTTTACGCGTACAGCGGCAAGAGCCGATGAATATGTGCGTATTCGTTCAGGTTCAGATATTCCATATTTGTTTGGTTTACTCTATCACATCTTTAAAAATGGATGGGAAGACAAAAAATATATCAACGACCGCGTGTTTGGAATGGAGAAGGTCAAGGAAGATGTGTTGGCCAAATGGACGCCCGATAAAGTGGAAGAAGCTTGTGGCGTCAAGCCCGAGCAAATGCTCAAGATTGCGACCATGCTGCACGAGAGTCGTCCTGGCACCATTGTGTGGTGTATGGGTCAAACGCAGCACACGATTGGAAACGCCATCGTGCGTGCATCTTGTATTTTGCAATTGGCTTTGGGCAACATTGGCAAAAGCGGTGGTGGTGCCAATATTTTCCGCGGTCATGACAACGTGCAAGGCGCAACCGACGTAGGACCTAATCCTGATTCATTGCCTGGTTATTACGGCATTGTTGAAGGTTCATGGAAACATTTTGCAAAAGCTTGGGGCGTTGATTTTGAATGGCTAAAAGGTCGATTCTCTGCGCCTGGCATGATGACCAAGCCCGGTATCACCGTATCTCGATGGATTGATGGTGTGCTCGAGAAAAACGAACTCATCGATCAAGATAGCAATTTGCGTGGCGTGTTTTATTGGGGACATGCACCCAATTCACAAACACGCGGCTTAGAGATGAAACGAGCCATGGACAAACTCGATTTATTGGTGGTGGTTGATCCTTATCCATCATCAACGGCTGCGATGGCTGCTATGCCTGGCAAGCCCGAAGACTTAAACCCTAATCGCGCAGTGTATTTGTTACCTGCGGCTACACAGTTTGAAACCAGTGGTTCTTGCACGGCATCGAATCGATCGCTTCAATGGCGTGAAAAAGTGATTGAGCCTTTGTGGGAGAGTCGCAGCGATCACATGATCATGTATCAACTCGCCGAAAAATTGGGCTTTGGTAAAGAGTTGGTCAAAAATTACAAAATGCAAACGGTTAAAGGATTAGAAGAACCTATTCCTGATGATATTTTGCGTGAAATTAATAAGTGCGTATGGACGATTGGTTACACAGGTCAAAGCCCTGAGCGTTTACAAGCACACATGCGCAACATGAATGTGTTTGATGTCAAAACTCTTAAATCAAAAGGTGGCAAAGACGCCAAAACAGGTTATGACTTGAGTGGTGATTATTTTGGTTTGCCTTGGCCTTGTTGGGGCACGCCAGAACTCAAGCACCCTGGCTCACCTAATTTATATGACACATCCAAACACGTGATGGATGGTGGTGGCAACTTCCGCGCTAACTTTGGTGTTGAGCGTGAAGGCAAAAATTTATTGGCAGAAGATGGCTCGCATTCATTAGGTGCAGACATCACCACGGGCTACCCAGAACTCGATCATGTGTTGCTCAAAAAATTGGGCTGGTGGGATGAACTCACCGATGCAGAAAAAACAGCGGCAGATGGTAAAAACTGGAAGACCGATAACTCTGGCGGCATGATTCGCGTGTTTATGAAAAACCACGGCTGTCATCCGTTTGGCAATGCCAAAGCGCGTGCAGTCGTGTGGAATTTTCCAGATCCCATTCCGCAACATCGCGAACCGCTGTATGGTAACCGTGGCGACTTAATGGCCAAGTACCCCACGCATGACGATAAAAAAGCATTCTGGCGTTTGCCCACATTATTTAAAACCATTCAGGAAAAAAACATTGCAGACAAAGTGCATGAAAAATTCCCATTGGTAATGACTTCGGGTCGCTTGGTTGAATACGAGGGGGGTGGCGAAGAGACGCGCTCCAATCCTTGGTTGGCCGAGTTGCAGCAAGACATGTTTATTGAAATAAATCCAAAGGCCGCGGCAGATCGCGGCATCGTCAATGGTCAACAAGTGTGGGTCAAAACTCCAACAGGTGCTCGCATCAAAGTGATGGCGCAGGTGACTGAGCGTGTGGGCCCGGATACGGTGTTCATGCCATTTCACTTCTCAGGTCATTGGCAGGGTCAAGACATGTTGCAGTATTACCCAGCAGGTGCGGCGCCTGTTGTACGCGGTGAGGCGATCAACACAGCAACCACGTATGGCTACGACAGTGTGACCATGATGCAAGAAACCAAAACGACGATTTGCAACGTCGAGAAAGCTTAAGGAGAAACACCATGGCCCGCATGAAATTTATTTGTGATGCCGAACGTTGCATCGAATGCAATGGTTGCGTCACCGCTTGTAAAAACGAACACGAAGTACCTTGGGGCGTGAACCGCAGACGCGTGGTCACACTCAATGACGGTATACCTGGCGAAAAATCCATCTCTGTTGCATGTATGCATTGTTCGGACGCGCCTTGCATGGCGGTGTGTCCTGTCAATTGCTTTTACAAAACCGACGAGGGTGTTGTTTTGCATGACAAGGATGTTTGTATCGGTTGTGGTTATTGCTCTTATGCATGCCCGTTTGGTGCACCACAGTTTCCATCGCAAGGCACATTTGGTGTTCGCGGCAAAATGGACAAATGCACATTCTGTGCAGGTGGCCCTGAAGCCAATGGCAGTCAATCCGAATTTGAAAAATATGGTCGCAATCGTTTAGCCGAAGGCAAGTTGCCTGCATGCGCTGAGATGTGTTCAACCAAAGCTTTGTTGGCAGGAGACGGAGACGTCATTGCAGACATCTTCCGCAATCGCGTGGTCAAGCGAAATAAAGGTGCAGAAGTTTGGGGATGGGGCACGGCCTACGGATCCAAACAAGCTGGTCAACCCAATAAGGCTGGAGGCAAATCATGATATCCATTCGTTATGGTACTGTGTTGTTTGCACTCACACTATTAGGTGCATGTGGTGACAGACCACAGGCCTTGGGGTTTAAGGGTGATGAGTCTGCGTCTGCGGGTACGCTAAATACATCTTTTAAATCATCGGATTGGAAAGCAGGCGATAAAGCGAGTTGGGAGCAAGCATTGCGCGCTCGCGCTCAAAATCAAAACGATTACGTTAAAACCCCTTGATTGGAGGCTGACATGCCACGCTTGCCTCATTATTTTTTAGCACTTGCACTGTCGTTTGTGTCGGGCTTTGTGCTCGCGCAAGACAAACCTGTTGCCGGCGTACAAAGTGTCAACATTCAAGATGTAAAACCTGATGCTTCGCAAGATCCTAATTACGCCAAGCAAACCAATGCAGAGCGTGGGCAGGTTCAACCCGGCAACAATGCGCCGATGTGGCGACAAGTGGGCGAAGGCGTTACGGGTTACAGCAGTTTGCCAAAAAGCACAGATCCAGAGGCTGGCAATTTGGTGCAGCCTTTTGTTCAATACCCAGGCTCGCGTTTAACCACAGCAGGTGAAGCATGGCGACAAGTGCGCAACAATTTGATACTTCCATATGGTGGCGCTCTGTTGTTGATTGTGTTGGGGGCTACGGCTATTTTTTATTGGCGTCGTGGCACCATTGCCTTGCATGGTAAGCCCACAGGAAAAATGATTGAGCGATTCACGCCCCTGGAACGCTCCGCACATTGGACCAATGCCATTGCGTTTTGTATTCTTGCTATTTCTGGTTTGGTGATGGCTTTTGGAAAATTTTTTATACAACCCATCATCGGCAACACACTATTTGGTTGGATCACTTATGCGTTAAAAACAGCGCACAATTTTGCGGGCCCTTTGTTTGCCGTGTCTTTGGTGATTGTGTTCATTACATTTCTAAAAGATAACATGCCACGCGCCGAAGACTTCACTTGGATGGCCAAGTTTGGTGGTTTGTTCGGTTCAGAAGAAGTGCCGTCGCATCGTTTCAATGCAGGTGAAAAAGTGGTGTTTTGGGGCGGCGTTTTTTTCTTAGGCATCATTGTGGTGGGCTCTGGATTGGTTTTGGATAAACTCATTCCTGATCTCATTTATGAGCGTGGCACCATGCAAATTGCACACATGATTCATGCGGTTGCAACTTTGGTGATGATGTTTATGTTCATTGGACACATTTACATGGGAACGATTGGCATGGAAGGCGCATACAGCGCCATGCGTACAGGTTATGTCGATGAAACATGGGCGCATGAGCATCATGCGTTGTGGGCCAAAGATATTTCCGATGGAAAAATTCCTGCGCATCGCACGCCTCAAGGCGCTGCAGGCAATCCTTCTGTTCAAGTTTGAGTTGGAGAATATGATGAATAAAATTTCTTTATTGGCCGTGTTGATGCTCACATCATCCATTGCATTTGCAAAATTGCCTGCTCCTAGCGACGAGGCAAAAGCCAAAGCGGCTGAGGCCGCCGCAAAAACAGCTCATACGGGTAAGGTCGATGGGTACTTGCTATGCAAGTCTCAAGACAAAGTAGCTGCAAATGCACAGCGCAACAAAAAAGCAGGCAAGGCGGTTGCAACACCACCGTGTGCAGATCCTGGCGCATTTGTTTATACACATACACCTGCTGCTGCGCTTGCCGCACCTGCAGCGGGGGCCGCTCCTGCTGCTCCTGCGCCCGCTAAAAAATCTTAATTTTTTAAGAGTTAATGAAAGCCACAGTGAAGGCTGTGGCTTT
Source organism: Betaproteobacteria bacterium (assembly GCA_009921265.1). Classification (GTDB taxonomy): domain Bacteria; phylum Pseudomonadota; class Gammaproteobacteria; order Burkholderiales; family Burkholderiaceae_C; genus Limnohabitans. The sequence continues at coordinate 26,038 of RFYV01000024.1, forward strand.
TTTATTGGCTGCGATGTTTATACAGCTTGCAATTACGATTGACGTTTAACACGCAGATACAACCAACCTGCAATGCATAAATTTAAAACATTCCATGCAATGCCATTGATGAATGCAGCGTGGTACGAGCCTGTTAAATCAAATACTTTGCCCGATAACCATCCACCTAAGGCCATGCCCAGCAATGTGGCCATGATGACTGCGCCTACGCGTGCGCCTGCTTCTTGAGGTGGAAAGTATTCGCGAACGATGATGGCGTATGAAGGAACGATGCCGCCTTGAAAAAATCCAAACATAGCCGAGATAATGTACAAAGAAACCAATCCATCAAAAGGTAAAAACAACAACAATGCAGTGCCTTGCAAAGCAGAGCCCAATAATAAAGTTCGTATGCCACCAATGCGATCACAAATTATTCCTGAAATCAAACGACTCACAATGCCGCAAGCGAGCATGAGTGAGAGCATTTCTGCGCCACGTGCCGCACCAAAACCCAAATCGGAGCAGTAAGCAACGATATGCACCTGTGGCATGGACATCGCTACGCAACATGAAACTGCTGCCACGCATAACAACAATTGCGCTTGCATTAGACTTAAACCAAACGAACGGTTGCTATTAATTGCTGTAGGTGACGAACCGTTGGTGTTCATCGTTACCAAGGGCGGGCGTTGACGCATTCGCAAAGCTAACAAAGCCATACCGATACCGCAAACCAATCCCATATAAATATAAGTTTGTCGCCAACCAATGGTCTCAATACCCCACTGTGCAACGGGTGGCCAAAACGTTCCTGCAATGTAATTGCCACTGGCACAAATAGCAACCGCAATACCACGACGCTTGTTCCACCACAAAGATGTATCTGCCATGAGTGGTGCAAACGTTGACGAACTTCCGAATAATCCCAGTAACAATCCGTGAGCCAATGCAAATGTCCAAATACTGCCCGACAGACCTGCCCAAATAAAACCACTTGTGACTGCAATCGATCCAATCAACAACACACGTGTGATGCCATATCGATCGGCCCATTTACCGGTCCACAATCCACCGATACCCAAACAAACCATCATGAATGTGTATGGCAATGACGCATCAGCTCGGTTGACTCCAAATTCTTTTTGTACTTCGGGCAAAACAACAGAAACTACATACATACTGCTATTGCCCAGTGCGACAAGACCTAATGTGGTGAGCAGTCGCCACGCCGCATAAGGCGAATCAATCAGACTGGGATCCGCAGCAGTTGTTGAACTCATGGTGAAGAACTTTCGTGAGCGCCAAATTGAAGAGCCGCAAGACTCGCATACAAACCACCTTGTGCAAGTAACTGATTGTGTGTGCCTTGCTCAATCAATTGCCCGTGATCCATTACCCAAATGACATCGGCTTTTTGCACGGTTGCTAAGCGATGCGCAATCACCAGCGTAGTCCTGTCTTTCATGGCAGTTTCTAATGCTGCTTGCACCATGCCTTCGCTGTGAGCGTCTAATGCGCTGGTGGCTTCATCGAGTAACAATAAGGGCGGATTTTTGAGAATTGCGCGCGCAATGGATATGCGTTGACGTTGTCCGCCTGATAAGCGAACACCGCGTTCACCTAAAAATGTATCGTAGCCTTGTGGCAACGCTGTGATGAATTCATCTGCAAATGCTGCGATTGCAGCGGCCTTGACTTGATCGTTGCTGGCATCAGGCAAGCCATAGCGAATGTTGTCCATGGCGGTACCAGAAAAAATAACCGCGTCTTGTGGAACCAATCCAATTTGCTGACGCAAGTCATGCAGTCCGAGGGTGTCAATCGCGTGATCGTTCAAAACAATGCGACCCGATTGAGGATCGTGAAAGCGTAAGAGCAATGCAAACAATGTTGTTTTCCCTGCGCCACTGGGCCCAACGACTGCAACGGTTTGCCCCGCATAAATCGTTGCAGTTAAAGCGTGAATCGCAGGCGTATCGGGGCGTGAGGGATAACGAAATTCAACATCTTTTAATTGTAAGGTTGAGCCTTGAGTGGGCGCTGTAATATCAACAGGATGCAAAGGATCTTGTACATCGGATTTGGAATGCAACAACTCCATCAATCGCTCTGTGGCACCTGCAGCACGTAACAAATCGCCATAAACTTCGCCGAGCACTGCAAATGCACTGGCCAACAAAATCACATACACAACGGTTTGTCCCAATTGGCCTGCAGAGGTGTTGCCTTCTTGAACGGATAAAGTCCCTTGATAAAGCCCCCACAACAAGGCCGCACTACTGGCCATGATGATGAAGCCCACTAAGACGGAACGAGCTCGTGTGCGACGCAAGGCGGTGTTAACAGCTTGCTTGGTTGCATCGATAAAGCGAAGCGCTTCTTTTTTTTGCGCATTGTAACTTTGTACAACAGGAATGGCATTGAGCACCTCTGCTGCAATCGCACTTGCATCGGCTACACGGTCTTGACTGGCTCGGGACAAGCGACGCACGCGTCGACCTAATTTAACGCTTGGAAAAACAATCAAGATTAAAACTGCAATGACTTGAAGCATGAGCAAAGGATTGGTCCACACCAACATCAACAACGCACCAACGCCCATCACCAAGTTGCGCAATCCCATGGACAGCGAAGAACCAACGACTGTTTGCACAAGCGTGGTGTCGCTACTGAGTCGAGACAAAACCTCACCCGTTTGCGTGGTTTCAAAAAAAGAAGGGCTTTGCTCCAATACATGACTGTAAACCGCATTGCGAATATCAGCGGTGACGCGTTCTCCCAACATACTCACCATATAAAAACGCATCGCAGAAAAAACGGCCAGTGCAACTGCAACACCAAACAATTGAACGAAGTGATAGGCCAATTGAGAGCGTTGATCGGCGTGCATCAAACCTTGATCGATGAGTTCACGCAAGGCCCATGGAAACAAGAGGGTTGCCCCTGCAGCAAGTAATAAAAAAACACTCGCCAAAAAAACTTGAAGTCGATAGGGCTGTACAAAAGGTAACAATCCACTGAGAGATTGAGGGGTGCCGGGAGCAGGGTTTTTATTTGCGGACATGAATCGATAAAAAGTAGGTCAAAAAAGATGGAATAAGCGTGCAGACTTCAGGGAAATGCCGTGTTGCTTTTCCCCTGAGTCTGATAGGATGCTTGTGAATAAATGATGCGTTTTACAGGAGACATTATGAGACTTCAACAAAAGATATTATTAATCAGCTTGGGCCTTTTGTTGGCCATGTTAGCCCCTTGGGCTGTACAGGCACAAGGCTATCCCAATAAACCGATTCGTTTGATTTGTCCTTTCCCGCCGGCTGGAGCGGTGGATATTGCTTCTCGCGCCATCGCACAAGAACTGAGCAAAACTATTGGTCAAACGGTAACGGTTGAAAATAAACCAGGTGCTGGTGGCAATATCGGTGGCGCAGAGGCGGCGCGTTCTGCTCCTGACGGTTACACCATTTTTATGACCACCAGTGGTATTCAGGCGATCAATCCTGCCTTGTATGCCAAGATGCCTTTTGATCCCAATAAAGATTTAACTGCTGTTACAGCATTGGTATCGCTTAACAATGTATTGGTGTTGCATCCTTCAGTCAAAGCCAATTCAGTTGCCGAATATATTGCTTTGGCCAAGGCCAAGGGCAGCGAAATGAATTACGCGTCCAGCGGCAGTGGCACAAGCATTCACATGTCGGGTGAAATGTTTAAACATCTCACCAAAACAGATATCACACATATTCCATACAAAGGCAGTGCACCTGCAATGACCGATTTACTTGGGGGTCAAGTGATGGCGATGTTTGACAATATTCCTTCTGCTTTGCCGCATATCAAATCGGGGAAATTGCGCGCCTTGGCCACCACGGGTGCCAAGCGCGACCCAAGCCTGCCCGATTTACCAACCCTTGCTGAAGGCGGCGTTACAGGTTACGAGTCGGGTGTGTGGTTTGGATTGGCCGTGCCTGCAGGCACGCCCAAAGAAATCGTCAACAAATTGAATGCTGAGAGCATCAAGGCCACCAAGTCGCCCGAGTTCATCAAGCGCATGACCGAATTGGGCTATGTGATCATGGGTACTTCATCTGAGGTGATGAATGATATGAGCCGTGCTGAAGTGGCGCGTTGGGGCCCAATCGTAAAAGCCTCGGGCGCGAAGGCCGATTAACCAGGCGCTAAGATGGCAACTGCATGCTTACAGTTGTCCTTTATTGTTTAGTCTCACAGCCAACACCACCAACCGGTGCAGTGGCCTGTGGTGATTTGGATCACTCCATCAATGGCCATGCCCAACAAAAGCAATGGCAAACCCAAATACAAAAGACCCCACAAAAAAGCCATGCCAGTGAGATGGGGTTCTTCAATGCGGTGGCCCATCACGGTTTGAGTGTTTTGAATAGGCCACCATTTATTCAACATGAAAGTCTCCTGCTAAGTACGCCATTCTAAGATGATGAAAGTAATTTGGGAACAAATGGATCAACATGCATGGGATGCGGTGCATGAACAACAGGCCGCACCCTTGCAACAAGACTGGGCTTATGGCTCATGTATGAAGGCCTTGGGCGTGGGGGTTTTGCGCAGTGTGGTGGATCAAGATGGTACACCTGTGGCCTATGCACAATGGATTTATAGAAAAATAGCGGGCCTTGCAACCATTAGTTTATGTTCACGCGGGCCGATGTGGGTGCAGCCCTTGACTGCGCAAGAAAAAAATCAAGTGTATGCATTGCTTAGACAATCATTACCTGTTAACAAACCACGTTGGGCTTTGTTCACGCCCGAAGAAACAGACACCACACAATTAGGCTTATCTGCATGGCGACGCGTGATGACGGGATATGCAACAGTGATGATTGATTTAACGCAATCGACGGATGATTTGCGAGCAGCGCTCGATAGCAAATGGCGCAATCGTTTGGCGGCAGCAGAATCTTCTGAACTCAAAGTACAGCGCATGGGTGTTTTAACGGCGCAATACCGCTGGTTGTTAGAAATGGAAATTGCACAACGCACTGCGCGTGGTTTTCAAGGTTTACCGATTCCGTTTATTGATGCTTATATATTGGCTAGAAAACAAGCCAATCAAACGGTTTTAAATTTGCGTGCCGATGTAGGGCGTGATCGAGTCGCTGCGATGATGTTTTTAATTCATGGACAAGCGGCTACCTATCAAGTTGGGTGGTCTAATGATCAGGGACGAGATTTGAATGCGCATAACTTATTGTTGTGGCATGCCATACTTGCGCTCAAAGAGCGAGGTGTTCGATTTTTTGATTTGGGCGGCATCAACACGCAACGCAGTGCAGGCATTGCGAGATTCAAAATTGGTACAGGCGGGCAAGTGAGTATTTTGGCAGGAACTTATTTATGACGCAAGACTTGCAGCTGCAAGTGCAAAGCATCTCTTGCGAGCGCGGCGGGCGTTGGTTATTTGAAGATGTCAGCTTTACAGTGCAAGCAGGCCAAGCCTTGTATGTGCAGGGCAATAATGGCTCGGGCAAAACAACCATGCTTCGCATGTTGTGTGGATTAACGCCTTGTATCAAAGGTGATATCGAGTGGCGCGGTCAATCTATCTCAAAAAATAAAAATCTTTTAAATGTGGATCTGTTGTATTGGGGACATTCACTCGCATTCAAGGATGAATTAACACCGCTTGAAAATTTACAAATGGATATGGCCGTTACCGGAAGTGAAGTTGAATCAGCGCAAGTTCAATTGGCTTTGAATCATCAGGGTTTGATCAACAAACATCATTTAGCCATGAAATTTTTATCGCAAGGACAAAAGAGACGCGTGGCGCTGGCGCGTTTGCAATTGTCACGGACCCGTCTGTGGATTTTGGATGAGCCTTTTGTGGCATTGGATCAGCATTCAATCGATAGTCTGCGAAGTTTGTTTGCAGCGCATCTTGCAAAAGGTGGGTTGCTTATCTTTACTAGTCATCAGCCCATTGAGTTGGATGTCGAACTCAAACACTTCAGGTTCGGTCTATGAAAGCATTTGTAGCCATTGTGATGCGCGATCTGCGATTGGCGATGCGCAACAAAACCGAAGTTTTAACGGGTTTGATTTTTTTTGTCGTGGTCGCTTCATTGTTTCCACTGGCGATTGGGCCTGAGCCACAAACTTTAAGGCTTATTGGCCCAGGCATATTGTGGGTAGGGGCTTTGTTATCAAGCATGCTTTCGCTCACTAGAATATTCGATTCTGATTACCGCGATGGCACACTTGAGCAAATGGTTTTGTCTCCACAACCCTTGTGGTTATTGGTGAGTGCAAAAATAGTAGCTCATTGGTTGCTTTCAGGTTTGCCCTTGGTTATTTTGTCGCCTGTTTTAGGTTTGCAATTTGACTTGTCCTCACAAGCTGTGGGTATTTTGACCCTCACTTTGTTGTTGGGTACACCCGTGTTATCAAGCTTGGGCGCTATTGGTGCAGCTCTCACATTAGGCGTGCGTGGTGGCGGAGTTTTGATTGCACTTTTGGTGTTACCCTTGTTTGTTCCTGTTTTGATTTTTGGTGCAGGTGCTGTCGAGGCTTTAGAAAGTGGATTGGGTGCGCAAGCACACATTTCAATTTTGATGGCCTTGCTTTTACCTTCTGTTTTTTTTAGCCCATGGGCTTCAAGTGTGGCTTTGAAAATTGCTTTGGAATAATTCAACAATGAATCAAGGATGGTTTTATTATGCGGCGCCCCAAACCTTTTATGGTTTGGCTGGCAAGCTTTGGCCATGGTTTGCGTTGCTTGCAAGTCTATTGGCAATAGCTGGTTTTTGGATTGGCTTTATGGTGGCGCCAACTGATGCACAACAGGGCGAAGCGTATCGCATCATTTTTTTGCATGTGCCTGTGTCATGGATGTCTATGATTATTTATTTGGCTATGGCATTTTGGAGCGTCCTAGGGCTTACCTTGAACACCCGACTGTCTGCCATGATGACGCGCGCATTGGCACCCACGGGTGCAATGTTTGCATTCTTGTCGTTGTGGACCGGAGCTTTATGGGGCAAGCCCATGTGGGGCGCTTGGTGGGTTTGGGATGCACGTCTTACATCCGAGCTGATTTTATTTTTTTTATATTTGGGTTATATCGCACTCACATCAGCCATAGATGACACGCGTCGCGCCGACCGTGCGGGTGCATTAATTGCAATAGTTGGGGTAATCAATGTTCCTATCATTTATTTTTCTGTTAAGTGGTGGAACACATTGCATCAAGGCGCTTCTGTGTCGCTCACGCGAGCACCTAGTATGGCGCAGTTGATGTTATGGGGCATGTTACTCATGGCATTGGCTTTTTGGCTCTATACATTTGCATTGGTTTTCTATCGTGTCAGAACCATTATTTTGGAGCGCGAGAGACATACTGATTGGGTCAACGCATTGCCTGAAGCAAAAGGGAGTACAAATTCATGAGGTGGAATGATTGGGCCGAGTTTTGGGTCATGGGCGGTTATGCTCTATATGTATGGGGCAGTGTGGGAGCAACAGTTTTATTGATGCTAATCGAAGTGTGGGTCGCCAAGCGTCAACATCTTCAAACTTTATCAATGCTTCAAAGTAATCATCCGTCATCTACCCACCAAGGATCGTAATGAATTGGACGCCACGTTACAAAAGATTGGCGCTTATTGTGGGCGCTTTGTTGGTGTTATCAGCCACAGCGGCCTTTGTGCTCAATGCTTTTCAAAGCAACTTGGTTTTTTTCTTCTCACCCACTCAAATCAAAAATGGTGAGGCACCCGTCAATCGAGTCTTTAGAATTGGTGGCTTGGTCAAAGACGGCAGTGTGGTCAGAGATGGCACCAGCATTTCGTTTGTCGTCACAGACACGCTCAATGAAGCGTCTGTGCAATACACGGGCTTGTTGCCCGATTTATTCAAAGAAGGAAAAGGCGTTGTGGCACAAGGCAAACTCAATGAAAAAGGCACCATGAACGCAACAGAAGTATTGGCCAAGCACGATGAAAACTACATGCCACCAGAAGCACAGCATGCACTGGACAAAGCTGCAGCAGAAAAAGCTGCCAAATCGGTTAAATATTGAAAGCAACGCATGACGCCTGAACTTGGACACTTTTCATTGATTTTGGCTAGTGTGGTTGGATTGATATTAGCTGTTTTCCCTTTGTGGGGAACCATCAACCACAATGTAGCTTGGCAGTCATTGGCAAGACCTGCAGCAGTGATGCAATTTATATTGGTTGCGTTTTCTTTTGCATGTTTGGCCGCTTCGTTTTTAAACAATGATTTTTCTGTTGCGTATATAGCGCAGCATTCCAATTCATTGTTACCACGACCCTATCAATTTGCTGCGGTTTGGGGCGGACACGAGGGATCCTTGTTGCTGTGGATTTTGTTGTTGTCGGGTTGGGCTTGTGCGGTTGCTTTCTTCTCACGCAGTTTGCCGCTTGACATGGTTGCACGCGTATTAGGTGTATTGGGTTGTATTGCAGTGGGCTTCATGCTTTTTATTCTCACCACGTCTAATCCTTTTAACCGAATTTTTCCGACTCCAGCTGACGGTCGCGATTTAAATCCTTTATTGCAAGACCCCGGTTTGGTTATTCATCCACCCATGCTTTACATGGGATATGTAGGCATGTCGGTTGCATTTGCATTTGCAATTGCCGCATTGTTATCGGGTCGATTAGATGCGGCATGGGCACGTTGGTCGCGACCTTGGACTGTTATTGCATGGACGTTTCTTACCTTTGGTATTGGACTGGGATCATGGTGGGCCTATTACGAATTGGGATGGGGTGGTTGGTGGTTTTGGGATCCCGTCGAAAACGCATCACTCTTACCTTGGTTGGTTGGCACGGCGTTGATTCACTCACTCATGGTCACCGAAAAGCGTGGAAGTTTTAAAGCATGGACTGTTCTTCTTGCAATTGCTGCTTTTTCTTTATCCTTGCTCGGCACATTTTTAGTCAGGTCAGGTGTTCTCACATCGGTCCATGCATTTGCATCAGATCCTTCACGCGGTATTTTTATTCTGATTTTCTTGGCGGTTGTTGTTGGTGGGTCACTCACATTATTTGCATGGCGCGCACCTCAAGTCACATTGGGTGGACAAATGGGCGTTGTTTCACGCGAATCTTTTATGCTAGCCAATAGTGTGCTTTTGGTTGTTGCAACAGGCGCTGTTTTATTAGGCACCTTATACCCTCTTATCATTGATGCGCTTAATCTTGGAAAACTATCAGTGGGCCCGCCTTATTTCAATTTGGTTTTTGCACCACTCATGGTGCCCTTGTTATTTATTTTGGTACCTGGCACGGTTGCGCAATGGCGCGAGGCTCAATTAAAAACAATCTTTAATAAATTACGCTACTTGGCAGTGGCTGCACTTGTATCAGCCAATGCGCTGACTATTTATTTAGGACCATGGACATGGACCACGGCGCTTGGATTTTTCTTAGGCCTTTGGGTCGGGTTGAGTTCCTTGCAACATATGGTTGAACGTGTTCGCAAGCCAGGTCGCATTGGCGGATCTTTTTGGGGAATGCACATGGCGCATTTTGGGCTGGCTGTGTTGGTCATGGGTATTACAGGCGTCAAATCTTATGAGGTGGAGCGAGATGTGCGCATTGGTATCGAAGATGTGGTCACCATCGCGCCCTACACATTCAAACTCATGGGCATGCAAGATGTGATGGGCCCCAATTACAAAGCACAAGAAGCCGAGGTGCATATCCAAAAAAATGGTGTGTATATCAAAACACTCAGGCCGCAAAAACGACGTTACTTTTCTTCTGCGATGCCCATGACAGAAGCCGCCATTGATACGGGCTTCATGCGTGATTTGTACGTTTCTTTGGGCGACCCCATACCTGGCGAGCGACCTGAATGGAGTATGCGTGTTTATTACAAACCCTTTGTGCCATGGATGTGGGCCGGAATTTTAATGATGGTGGCGGGTGGTTTACTCGCCGCATTAGACAGGCGTTATAGAAAATCAACCCATGACACTCAAAAATAAATTTCTCATACCGCTGATTCTGTTTTTTGTATTGGTTGGATTTTTAGCGGTTGGACTAAAACGCGATCCACACGAAATTCCTTCGCCCCTCATCAACAAAGCGGCGCCTGCATTTGAATTGCCAACACTCAGTGGAGATCAAATATTTTCCCCGGCTGATTACAAAGGTAAAGTTTGGTTGCTTAATGTGTGGGCTACGTGGTGCGTCAGTTGTCGCGAAGAGCATCCTGTATTGGTTGCATTCACTCAGCAATATCACATTCCTGTCGTGGGTTTGAGTTACAAAGAAATACAACCCCAAGAAACACAACTTAATCAATTGCCTACCGATAAAAAATTGCAATTAGCTCGACAACGCAGCCAATTATTTTTAAATCGCTTGGGCAATCCCTATGTTTTATCAGTCTTGGACATGGATGGACGTGTGGGTATTCAATACGGAGTTTATGGCGTTCCAGAAACTTACGTCATTGATCAGCAAGGCATTATCCGATACAAGCATGTGGGTCCAGTCACGCCTGATTTGATCGATAAAAAACTGTTGCCTTTGTTGCGCCAGTTGGAGAAAACATGAAACGCATCATTGGAGCGCTTGTTTTTACTTTTGTTTTTTCAAACGCTTTGTATGCGCGTGAAGCTCATCCGTACTCCGAAGATCCTGTGGTTGAGGCAAGGCTTTTGGTGTTGGCTGATGAGTTGCGTTGTTTGGTTTGTCAAAACGAATCTTTGGCGTCTTCTCGATCGGAGCTAGCCGACGATTTGCGACGCGAAGTGCGAGATTTAATTCGTCAAGGAAAAACAGACAATCAAATCAAAACTTTTTTAGTCGAGCGATATGGAGATTTTGTTCTCTACCGACCCGAGGTCAAACCCATCACTTGGATTTTATGGTTTGGTCCTTTTTTATTGTTACTGATTGCGATGTGGAGTTTGTGGCGGTATTTGCGTATGCGTCGCGATGCTTTGCTTCAACACCAACAAGCCAAAGCGCAATCGATAGAAAATCCAATCACACCCCAGGATTGATGTGAACCCCATCTATTTATTTTTTTTCGTTGCTTTGTTTCTTTGTGCCATTGTGGTGTTTGTGTTCTGGCGTGTTATGTCCAAAGCATCAAGCGTTGCTACTGAAGTCAACTTCAAAGATGGCGTGATGTCCAACGTAGCCGTTTTTCAAGAGCAACTCGCCGAACTAAAAAAAGAATACGGCCAAGGCACTTTATCTGAAACTGAATACGAACTCTCGCATGCCGAACTCACCGAGCGATTGATGCAAGATTCGCAGACCCATTCTGAAATTAAAAATGCATCAGCCCCTGCCTCTTCTTGGATTGGTCTGGCTTGGGGGTTTTTAATTCTCATTCCAATCGCTTCGGTTGGTTTTTATATGCTCATTGGCCAACCACTTACGGTGGATCCGCAAGTCGTTGCCGCCATGCAAGGCGATGATCAACTCACACCCGAGCGTCTTCAGAGTATGGCGCAAGACTTAGAAAAAAAATTATCGGCGCAACCAGACAATGCTGAAGGGTGGGTGATGTTGGCGCGCGTTCAACGTGCACGCGAAGCTTTTGATCTGGCTGATGTAGCCATGCAAAAAGCATTGGCATTAACCAAAACCAATGACTTATTGATTGAGCGTGCAGAAATTTTGGCGCAAAAAAACAGCGGACAATTTGAGGGCGAACCTTGGGCTATTATTCGCGGCGTTTTACAGTCCGAACCCAACAACGGGAATGCATTGTTGTTAGCGGGCAGTGCCTCTTTTGCGCAAGGCCAATACAAAGATGCTTTGAGTTATTGGTTGCGTGTTCAAGCCATATTGCCTGCAGACTCTCCCGACGCCGCGCCATTGGCCGACGCCATCGCACAAGCGCGACAAAAACTAGGTGCTCCCATTACAACTGGCAAAATCACGGGGCGTGTTTCAATTGCCAAGGAACTTCTTACGCAAACCTCTCCACAAGATACTGTTTTTATATATGCAACTGCGGTTGAGGGTTCGCGAATGCCGTTGGCCGTTATTAAAACCACTGTTGCGCAACTGCCCTATGACTTTTTGTTGGATGACAACTCAACCATGAACCCGCAGTTCAAGCTTTCCTCGCAATCAGAAGTGACGGTTCGCGCTAGAATTTCAAAAACAGGTAATGCAATACCGCAACCCGGGGACCTCACGGCTACGGCTTCCCCAGTCAAAGTTGCTCAATCGCCTAAATTGCAACTCATCATATCGGGCCCCTAAAAAAACCTGCTTTTTGGGCAGGGCTTTTTATGAGAATATTAATTTAGCTCATTAACAAACCGTGTGATCGCGCAAAGTGAAGCGTTTGGGTGCGACTCTTGACGCCCAGTCTTCTAAATAAACGCCACAAATGAACCTTGACCGTGTGCTCGCTGATGCTCAGCTCTGTTGCGATATCGCGATTGCTCAAACCACGATCAAGCATCAATATCAATTGTTTTTGACGCTTAGAGAGCTTGACGTCACCAATCGCAATTTCAGCTTCATCTTCAGCGCCTTCCATTTTTAGAATATCTTGAATGGCTGCTGAAATTTCTGAAGTATCGGTTGATTTTTCAATGTATAAATCTGCACCCGCCTCTAAGCAAGCGTCGCGCGCTTCACCCGATGGCATAGCTGATAGAACAACTAACGGTGTTGCAGGATACATGCCTTTGACTTCTTGAATCGCTGATGCACCTTTAACGCCAGGCAACAACAAATCAAGAACAAACAGCTCGGGCTCACCGTTTTTGATTAAGGCCGCTTGTAATTCGCTGTACTTTTCGAGTTCAACAACTTTAGAGGCGGGCTTTAAACGGCGCAACAGCATACCGATGGCTTGACGCACCAAGGGGTGATCATCAACAACATATAAACTCATACAACTTCTCCTGATCAATAATTTAAACCAATGGCCTCGCGCACATCGCGCATGGTTGCTTGTGCCGTGATTCGTGCCCGCTGGGTACCAGCATCTACTATCTCACGAACGATCCGAGGATTCAATAGGTAGGGTTCCGCCCTTTGCAGCATAGGTTGCTGCTCAGACAAAATTCCATCTATGACGGGTTGTTTGCACTCTAAACAACCAATCCCCGCACTCTTGCATCCTTGCGTCACCCAATTTTGAGTTGACGCATCGGAATACACTTTGTGGAACTGCCATACAGGGCAACGTTCCGGATCTCCTGCATCGGTGCGTTTGACGCGCGCCGGGTCGGTGGGCATACGCCTCACCTTCGTCTCTATAGATGCCTTATCTTCACGAATTGCAATGGCGTTGTTGTAGCTTTTACTCATTTTGACGCCATCTAAGCCTGGTAATTTGCTAGCTTGCGTGAGTAAAACTTGCGGTTCGGTAAGAATCGCTTTGCCAGTACCTTTGAAGTAACCCTCTAAGCGTTCTTTTTGTTTGCTATCTAATTCGGGTGCTTGAGCGATATAGCCCAATGCTCCTTCTAGAGCCTTGGTGTCGCCAGTTTCTTGGTATTGTTTGCGTGATTTTTCAAATCGTTTGACGCTGTCTTTGGGCAACAGTTCTAAACACGCTTGAACCAAGGCTTCAAAGTTGGGCTCTTTGCCATACAAATGATTGAAACGTCGGGCCGCTTCGCGTGTGAGTTCTACATGCGATGCTTGGTCTTCACCCACAGGGACATACTTGGCTTTGTAAATCAAAATATCAGCCGCTTGCAACAAGGGGTAACCTAAAAAACCATAGGTTGTTAAATCTTTGTCTTTTAATTTTTCTTGTTGATCTTTGTAGGTGGGAACGCGCTCGAGCCAACTGATGGGAGTACCCATGGCAAGTAAGGTAAATAACTCGGCGTGTTCGGGCAATCGACTTTGCAAAAAGATAGTGCATTGATTGGGATCAAGCCCAGCCGCGAGCCAATCGATCACCATTTCATACACATTTTTTTCGATTACTTCGCGACTTTCATAATGCGTGGTGAGCGCGTGCCAATCAGCAACAAAGTAATAACACTCCATTTCAGACTGTAAGCGCACCCAGTTTTTGAGTGCGCCATGGTAATGCCCCAAGTGCAAAGCACCCGTAGGTCGCATACCCGATAAAACGCGATCTCTCATCTATCGATCCAATAAAAATTTGAGTGGACTGAGCGCCCATTCAATAGCGATAAAGGTAAAGCCCATCACAGGCTGCATCCAAATGCTGGTGACTACGCCCATGAGAACCAAACCCATCACAATAAAAAATCCATAAGGTTCGATGCGTGACACGGTGACTGCAGCGCGCCAAGGCAACAAACCCACAAGAATACGACCGCCGTCAAGCGGAGGCAGAGGAAACAAATTAAATGCAAACATGACGACATTGACCAAAATGCCGGCGCGGCCCATTTCAATAAAAAACTTTTCTTCCACACCCATACCAATGAGTGCATAAAGGAATACGCCCCATAAAAGAGCTTGAAAAAGATTGGCCAAGGGCCCTGCGAGTGCGACCCAAATCATGTCGCGTTTGGGATTATTCAGATGACCAAACTGAACGGGAACAGGCTTTGCATAGCCAAATAAAAATGCGCCATTAGTACCTATATACAGCAACAAAGGCATTGCAATTGTGCCGATCCAATCGATATGAACCATGGGATTGAGTGACACGCGGCCCATCATCCAAGCGGTTTGATCGCCCAAAAGTTTTGCCGCATAACCGTGTGCCGCCTCATGCATCGTAATGGCGAACAATACTGG
>RFYV01000231.1 GCA_009921265.1 Betaproteobacteria bacterium
TTGAAGGTGTGGCGATTGATCCAAATCGTGTACGGGATATTTTCGCAACTTCAAAACCAATTTTTCGGGACCGGGATGAAGAAGAAGTTCGCGGCTATCGCGACGCATTGGCGTGGATTCATGCGGATGCCGACAGTATTGTCTTGAATGAACAGTGCATCAAGCGACTTCACGCATTGACCCGCGGACAAATTTGGGACGCGGGCCAGTTCAAAGAAAAAGATGGGGACATCATTGAACGCTCGGCGGATGGTCGTTCCCGTGTTCGGTTTCAAACGGTGCCCGCGCATGAAACCTCGGCATTTATGGCGAACCTGGTTATGGATTGGCGGCGTTGTCTGGATGAACGCTGGGTGCCTCCACTTCTAGCGTTGGCGGCATTCAATCTTGATTACTTATGCATTCATCCATTTAGAGATGGCAACGGTCGAACTTCGCGTTTACTTTGGTTGCTGCAGAGTTACCAACTCGGTTATGAAGTTGGGCGATATATCAGTTTGGAACGCTTGGTTGAAGTGCACAAGGATCGTTACTACGAAACTCTTGAGCAGAGTTCGCAAGGTTGGCACGAAGGCAAGCACGAGCCTTGGCCTTACATAAATTTTGTTCTGTTTATTTTCAAGACTGCATTCGCCGAGTTTGCAGAACGTGTTGGTGAAATCAAAATTCTGGCGGCTATTGAACAATTTCCTGGCAAATTTTCATTGGCTCAACTTGAATTGCGTTGCCCTGGTGTAAGTCGAGACATGGTGCGGCGAGTACTTCGTGACCAGCAGATTGCCAGCATGGTGGAATGCCAAGGCCGTGGACCAGCCTCTCAATGGCAAAAGAAGAGGTAATTACCTATTTATATAGGTAACAGAGGGGGTAAAGTCTGGGGTGATAACTGATTTAAGATGCACATGTTGGTTGCATGCAATTTTGCGCAGTTTAAACCCCACTCGTTGATGAACACTGCACCATCACGCGGACCAAAGTTTGCGCTTGTGACCGGCGGGAATTTCTATGAATTCTTTCTCCACCAAGCGGTTGTAGGTTTATTTTTACAACAACATGCTATTTGTCGAAATTCAAATCACCAAATAACGCGATAGTGGAAGTGGGCACTGTGTGAAATAAATCGGTCGCCCTAAAGCGCCAGATCAAGCCAGCAAGTATTCGCCACATGTGCATGATCAGAAATACTGTTGATCGTTTAAATATATTTTACATCCCATAAGATTCAATCATGTCACAAGCAAACCTTCCTCCACAAAAACAAATGACTTGCATGTTGGGTCATCCAGTTGCCGAAAATCCAATCGACCGAATGTTTGATGC
>RFYV01000232.1 GCA_009921265.1 Betaproteobacteria bacterium
TTGGCAAGACAATTCTTGTCTCGCAACCTGCTGACAGCGGGCCTCGGATTTTTTTTATGGGAAATCGTCAAGATTTCTTTGAGTATCGGGCTGCTGTTTGCAGCACCGAAGTTGGTCGACCAACTCGATTGGTTGTTTTTGTTATTGGGTTTATTTGTGACGATGAAAGTGTATTGGCTGGCGTTACTTTTGCGGCCAAAACCAAAATCCGGAACGGGCCTTGATCCGAAAACCGTGCTGGTTGGCAAAATGAAGCCTAAATTAAAGAGCGAATAATGTCCGCAGACGCAAAAATGCCCTCCTCCAGTGACTACATCGTCCACCATTTAAAGCACTGGCAAAACAAAACCCAGACCGAGATCATTGACATCACAGTCGTCAATATCGATTCTCTTTTCTTCTCAATTCTGCTGGGCATTGTCGGCAGCTTTTTTCTCTGGCGTGCGGCGCGTCATGCCACATCGGGCGTGCCTGGCCGGTTCCAGGCAGCGGTCGAAATCCTCTTTGAAATGGTTGATTCCCAGGCCAAATCGATTGTTCACAATGCAAACAGTCGCAAGCTCGTGGCGCCCCTGGCCCTGGCCGTGTTTACCTGGATTTTTTTGCTCAATGCCATGGATTTGCTGCCGCTTGACCTGCTGCCCGAAATCTGGAGTGCGATCTACGGCGCCGCCGGACATGATCCAAGCCACGCCTACCTGCGGGTGGTGCCAACTGCCGATTTGTCCATGACCATGGGTATGTCGATTTCTGTGCTGCTTCTTTGCCTCTATTACAACCTGCGCATCAAAGGCATTGGGGGTTGGGCCCACGAGTTGGTCTGCGCTCCATTTGGAACCAGCAAAAACCCGCTTTTCGCCTTGATTCTCGGTTGCGCAAACTTGGCCATGCAGTTGATGGAGTTTGTAGCCAAAACTGTATCGCATGGCATGCGACTATTCGGAAATATGTACGCTGGCGAGCTCGTCTTTATGTTGATCGCTCTGCTCGGCGGTGCTTGGGCGTTCTCTTTCCAACCCGGCGATTTGATGCTGCTGTTGCTGCATGTGGTGGCCGGTTGGGCCTGGTCAGTTTTTCACATTCTGATCATTGTGTTGCAGGCCTTTGTATTCATGATGTTGACCCTGGTCTACATCGGTCAGGCGCACGACGCGCATTGATCGGATTACAAAAGTAGGAACATTTGAGATTCGAGGGTTTGGGTTCAGTGTGTCGGTTTCGAGTTTGGTTTTAGTTTTAGTTTTTTAAGGAGTCATCATGGAAGTCATTGGTTTTGTTGCTCTCGCTGCGGGTCTGATCATTGGTTTGGGTGCGCTGGG
>RFYV01000233.1 GCA_009921265.1 Betaproteobacteria bacterium
ACCCCTTACACAAACCGGGTATGCGCGTTCATGCAAGCACCGAAGTGATAGAGGCAGTTGATCGCTTAAGAAGTTGCCAGCAACAAATGAAGGTGTTGGAAGTTGAGATGGAGCGGCTCAAATCTCGTGTCATGTCTTGTATGACAGATGCAGAGGAACTGGTCGATGGCGAGCGGGTTATTGCAACTTGGAAATGTACCAAGCCAGCTAGAAGGCTTGACGCCCAAGCGCTGAGAGTGGCTCACCCCGAGATTGCTGAGCGCTTTATGGTCTCAAACGCAGTGAGCCGCCGCTTTGTTGTGAAGGATTCCGTATGAAAAAAAGAGTAACTTCGCCAAATCGGATCACTAAACCCGAACAACTGATCACACCTATTTCTGTAAATGAAGAAGGCACTGATTCAAACCCCCACCATTTGCAGCCAGCCACATCATCTCACCCACAGAAAAGTGCGATGCAATGCTTAGATCATCAAGAGGGTGCGCATGCCATCAATGGGATAGAGGCCACATCTTGTTTAGATCACAGGAATACTAAAGACTCGTCTAAATTGCAGCCTGAACAAAGTGAGATGGGTGAGGTCAAACTGAGCGACGAGCTCAAGCCCTTAGTTGAGCGGGCCTTAAAGCGCTCAGGTCTTCCCTATCCCGCGTTTGTAAAGCACCTCACCCAAAGTGCATTCAAAGGCATCCCTGTGTGGTCCAAGTCAGATCTCTGGCGCCTACTCACCATGGCCGAGCGCCACGATTTGGATCCCTTGAGTCGCGAAGTATTCATGATGCAATCCAGCCTCGACCCACTTGCGCCTCTTTTAGTGGTCGTCGGTGTTGACGGGTGGTCTAGGCTCATCAACGCCCACGAGCAATTTGATGGCATGGCATTTATTGAGTCGCAAGAGTTGGAACAAAACCTCCCCGCCTGGGTTGAGTGCACGATTCACAGGAAAGACAGGCGCGTACCACTTAGCGTTCGCGAGTACATGTGCGAGGCAAGGGGCGAGCACCTATCATGGCTCACGCACCCGCGTCGAATGCTTCGACACAAAGCACTCATCCAATGCGCAAGACTCGCTTTTGGTCTGTCTGGTGTTTATGACGCGGAAGAGGCGCACAGAGCTCGCCAATCAAATTTCAAAAGCTCTCAATTTTTAGGGCAGCAGGACATTGCAAAGTTACTAAATAAATCCAACCCGTAGTTCACAATGACTTTTATAGATTTTTTTGCCGCATAATTTTTGCCAGATTTATTGAGCAGCAAAGTAAGTGTTGTTTGAGGCATAGAAAAAAATTAA
>RFYV01000234.1 GCA_009921265.1 Betaproteobacteria bacterium
CAAGTGTTGGATGGAGCTGGAAGCGGCCAATTTGATGGTGATGAATGCGGCATGGCGTTATGACCAAGGGTTACCTTGCGGTGCTGAATCGAACGCTGCAAAGTACCTTTCGGGTGAAGCCGGTTTCAGAGCCTGCGAAACAGCAGTCCTCACGCATGGTGGATTTGGCTATGCGAAGGAATACCACGTTGAGCGTTACTTCCGCGAAGCCATGTTGCTGCGCATTGCGCCCATTAGCACCCAATTGATCATGTGCTATATCGCTGAGAAGGTACTTGGATTGCCTAAGTCGTATTGAGATATTTGAAGGAGTTTGACATGAGTGATCTTGGCCGTCTTAGCTGCGCCCTTTTCTTTGAAGATTGCCTGGTGGGCACGACCTGGCGAAGTGCAGGACGCACAATTTTGGAAAGTGATTTGAGCACTTTTATAAACTTTGCTTGGTTTCATGAGGATCTGTTTACCAATTTACACGAACGATCGGCCAACGCAATTGCCGGCCGCCCTGTGCCTTTGGCAATGGTCTTTGCAATGTCCGAAGGACTGATTCTCCCGTCCATAGATAGTACGGGGCTGGCATTTCTTAACCTAGATCTTGACGCAAAGGCACCTGCATTAGTGGGCGATACCATCTACGTGCACTGCGAAGTGATTGAGGCGCGACTCACCTCCAAGGGCGATCGAGGGATTGTTCGGACACAAAACACAGTTAAAAACGCCAAGGGTGAAATCGTACTCATCTACCGACCACAACGCTTGATGAAGTTGCGTTCAAAAGATTGACTTCAATTATGAAATTAGTGATGTTGATTTGAATGAAACAGAAGCCATCATCAATTCTTATGTTCCAGTCAGTATTGAGTGTTGTCGGGAGTCAATGTATGAGACACGGTTCTCGTGCCAAAAATAGAGGAAGCACTTACAGGTTCTTTTAAGTGCTTTTTCAATTGGATATGTTTAATGGACGAGCCTGAAGTCGAACCAATCTTTACCTTCAAACTTGCATTCACTCTGGACACCCCCTACCCGTCCAGAGCAACGCAAGCGTCCAGAGTCTGGACACCCCCTACCTGTCCAGAGCAACCCAAGCGTCAAGAATCTGGACGCCCTGCTTGGTTCTAATTGCGTTGTGTTTTAGCTTGGTAAATTATCAAAGCGAATCGATCCCCCTAGGCATGTTTTCGCAGTGAAACCACGCTTCAACGACCCCGTGCCAACAAAACCCTAGAGCCCTCGAAAAGCTGCATTTTTTTTGCTACAATGCGAGGCTTAGCGAATTTCACAGACGC